>JANPFX010000076.1:0-29290 GCA_031423635.1 Acidimicrobiia bacterium
TCGGACCAGTTCATCGATCGGATGCTCGGCGTAGGAAGCCACGATCTCGGTCTGCACATCGCAGCTCGGACAGATCTCCAGGTGCACCGATGCTGCGACGAGTCGGTCGACAAGTGCCGGCTCCTCGATGCTCCGAACGCCGTGCCCGATTCGGGTCGGGTGGAGCAGGTCGAGGACCTCGCGGACGTTCTCCGGGCCGCCTGACTCACCGGCATGAACCGTGAACGGCAAACCCTGCTCGCGGGCGTAGGAGAAGGCGGAGAGCTGGGCATCGAGCGGAAAGGCGATCTCGTCACCGGCCAGATCGAACGTGACTTCGGTCTGGAGGAGGCCGACCTGTCGGAGGGCTCGGCGCAGGAACTCCGACAGGCTCCCGACCTGCGGCGGGGCCTGGAACTCTTCGAGGTACCGCTCGTGCGTGAGACCGGCCTCGAGTTGGCTGGCCACGACATAGCTGACTGATGTGTCGAGATGAAGGTGGAGCTCGACCTTCGGCAACGCCCGCCACCGGTCGAGTTCGTCGGGAGGTGCACTGGCGTTCGAACTCGTCACCGTCTCAGTCTGCCTACCGACGCGTGGTCGTGGTTCCGCACCTTTCCCTTGTCTATCGGTCGTCATCATCGATGTCGAACGTGCCACCGGTGCGCCAGTAGAAGCCGTCTCGACGATCGAGGAAGTCCTCATCGACGAGGTACCGGCGAAGCGCCGCCCAGTCCGAGTTGAACTGACCGAGGAGGAGATTGACGCGCCCCTCGGAGTAGAGCTGGCCGGGCAGGAAACGCTGGGAGAGGAGGTCGAGCAGGACGAGGCGCTTCGCGCGCTGCATCGGAATCTGCGTGAGGGCTCCGTGTTCATCGAAGAAGGGACGCATCGTGGCGAGGTGTTCGGCGTCGAGTCCGAGTTCGACCAACGCGGCGTCGATCCGGTCTCGACGCGCTGCAGCCGCCTGACGGCGTTCGTCGTGTTCGGCGGGCGTCAGCCGATGGCGGGAGGAGTCGGCCATTGACGCCAATCTTCGCGTCGATCCCGTGAGGACAGCATCGGATTCCCTCGGCGCTCCTGGATCGGTGTTGTCGCGAATCGTGCGGTAAAGCGCTAGATCCCCTTCGCCATGTTGGCGAACTTCGTGTAGTGGTCGAGGAAGGCCAGGCGTGAGGTGCCGACCGGCCCGGCGCGGTGCTTGCCGATGATGACTTCGGCGGTGCCGCGGTCGGGGCTCTCGGAGTTGTAGATCTCGTCGCGATACAAGAACATCACCACGTCGGCGTCCTGCTCGAGGGCGCCGGACTCGCGAAGGTCAGAGAGCATCGGACGCTTGTCGGCCCGCTGCTCCAACGCTCGGGAAAGCTGGGAGAGGGCGACCACAGGGACTTCGAGCTCACGGGCCAGGATCTTGAGACCGCGGCTTATCTCGGAGATCTCCACCTGACGGTTCTCGACGCTGGCCTTGCCGCCGGTCATGAGCTGGAGGTAGTCGATCACGATCAGACCGAGATCGCCGAGCTTGGCCTTGAGCCGCCGGGCCTTGCCGCGGATCTCCATGACGGTGAGGTGGGGGTTGTCATCGATGTAGAGCGGCGCCTCGGCCAGCCGGCCGACCGCGGCGGTGATCTTCGGCCAGTCTTCGGCATGGAGGCGGCCGTTGCGCATCCGACTCGAATCAACCTTGGCTTCCGCGCACAGCAGACGCTGCGTGAGCTCCAAATGGCTCATTTCCAAGGAGAAGAACAGCACCGGGCGGTTCTCGACCAGCGCGGCGTGGCCGGCCATGCCGAGTGCGAACGCCGACTTGCCCATGGCCGGTCGGGCCCCGACGATGTAGAGCGCGTTCGGTTGGAGTCCGTTGAGCTTCTCGTCGAGGTCGAGGTAGCCCGAGGGAACGCCGGTGATGGACTCGCCCCGGTCGTAGAGCATCTCCAGGCGGTCGAGGTTCTGGCCGAGCAGGTCGCGGATCGGCGCCATGGTGTCGGTCGTGCGGCGCTGGGCGACGGTGAAGATCCGCGACTCGGCGCGGTCGATCATCGCCGTGACATCGTCGGGCAGGCTGTAGGCCTCGTCGGCGATCTCGCCGGCCACGCCGATCACGCGACGCAGCAGCGAGTGTTCCTCGATGATGCGGGCGTAGTACGCCGCGTTCGTGGCTGTTGGCGTGCCGGCTTGGAGGTTGACGAGCGCCACGGAACCCCCGATCATCTCGTAGAGCCCCGAGCGGCGCAGTTCGTCGGCGACGGTAACCGGATCGGCGGGCTCACCGGCGGCGTAGAGGTTGAGGATCGCTTCGTAGATGTGTCCGTGGGCCGGCCGGTAGAAGTCATCGGACGTGACGATCTCCGCTGCCGCGGCGATAGCCTCCCGGCTGAGGAGCATCGCACCGAGAACCGATTCCTCGGCTTCGAGGTTGTGGGGTTGGAGACGGACGGCTCCAACGGGTCCCGGCGACGGGGTACGTCGACGGGCGTCGTCTAATGCGATGGCCATGGTTGCGGTCGGATCAGTTCGGCGAGTCGGGATGAACGGGGTGACGCGCCGCTCCGTCGGCAATCGCAGTCTGTTGGTGGGGGTACGAGTGTGGTTGGTCGATGCTGTGGGTAACGAGGGGGTAAACGGAGGGGAAAGGGGTGGGGATGACCATCGGAGAACCTCGACGAACCGTGGACAACGCTGTGGACAACCTCGGAGTTCTCCACAACCGCCAGTATGCGGAGGGGGTGAGACAGTTCTGCGGCAGGCTGTCGAATCGCCGCGGTACGTTGCCGAATCGCCGCGGTACGTTGCTTTGCGTGCAGGAGCACGAGCTCACCTCTGACGCAGGCGCCTCGCTCCGGAGGTATCTCGCGCACACCGGCGAGATCGACCCCGCCCTGCTCCGTGCATGCCGAGGCCTGCTCGAGGTCGCGTTCGAAGGTGACCTGACGGAGGCCGACTGGGAACATGCTCTCGGCGGCATGCACTCGATCATCACCGATGGCGACGTCGTGATCGGGCATGCCTCGGTCGTTCAGCGTCGGATGCTGCACCGTTCCGTCGCGTGGCGAGCGGGGTATGTGGAAGGGGTGGGAGTCCACCCGCACTGGCAGCGGCAAGGCGTGGGGAGGCTCCTGATGGCTCCGCTCCACGAGATCATGGCCAACACCTACGACCTCGGTGCCCTCAGCGCGTCCGACGCGGCACGCTGTCTGTACGACCGCCTCGGCTGGCAGCGCTGGCTCGGCCCCACCTCGGCAATGACCCCTGGCGGAATTGTCGCGACTCCCGAGGAGGACGACGGGATCTACGTCTATCCGTGCTCCCCGCCCTTCCTCGAACACGTCGACCGATCCGCGTCGCTGTGTTGCGACTGGCGTGACGGCGACGTCTGGTGAGGTCGAGCCACCTCAGACGGGCGCGGCCCGCTCTTCCATGCGCACGATGGCGGCAACAAGACCGAGGCAGAGAGGCGAGTAGATCACAAGGTTGAGCACTCGAAACGACGCCGTCGTCCGCGGTATCCCCAGAACGCTGGCGACGATGCCACCCGTGCCGCGTAGACCGAGCACGAACGCGACCCCGAGCACGCCGGGGCGCGTCAGGACACTGGGGGCGCGCCGACCCAACGGGGTCAACGGGCCGGCGCGGGCGATGACGAGGGACGAAGCGATGCCGAGGAGGGCGGCCACGGTCGCCGATGCCTCAGCGGACGGGAAGGTGTTCGTTCCGACGACGGTGCGGCCAACGACTCCTCGTCGGGTGACGGAAACGTCGATCCGAGCGCCCAGGCCAGGTGCAACGCACCGATGCCACCGAGCGCGGCGGCAGCGATGGTGCCTGTCCGCGCACCCGTGCGGTCCGGGCGCGACGGCATGAACATCCTCAGGAGCTGGCGAACGTAGGTCGAGTGTCGCTGCTTGTGGACCGGACCGTCGGCCAGCGCGGCCTCGGCGCCGTCGAACGCGTCTTCGATGAGCGCGTCGTGGAGCCAGCGCACAACCAGTGGAGCCAGCGCACAACCAACGGCCAGGCGACGCGCATCATGCCGGTGGTCGTGGCATCAATGATGTGGCGAACCCTGGTGCCGGAGCCGACCGGGACAATCTCGAATCGGTGCACTCCGTCGAGGCCCGTCGGCGGCTCGAACTGGAAGAGCACGGACTGACCCGGTTCGATGCGCTCGGTGCACGTTCGTCATCGCACCCTCCATACTGCTCTGGTACCTTCGGATGCGTTGGCTGTGAGGCAGCATCCTCGTTCGCCGCTCAAACGGTTCGCTCGCCGGCAACGGCGTTCTCGGAGATCGTGAGGGCCGCGATGCACTGGCACAGCGACCACACCGTTTCGTAGTCGGTGTCCGTCCACTTCAGCCGAGCCGCGACCCCGAGGATCTCCATGCACGAGCCGTCACCCGCCACCGTCCGATGCGTCGGGCTCGGCCGAACCTACGCTGTGCGCCGAGGAGATCCGGTCCACGCCCTCGACGCCATCGATCTCACGTTGGAGCCGCAGACGATCACCGTGCTGATCGGCCCATCCGGTTGCGGGAAGTCGACGCTCCTGCGCCTCATCGGCGGACTCGACACACCGACGACGGGTGAGATTCGCATCGGGAACCGTACGGCCGACGAAGCCAGGCGGGCCAAGCAGTTCGGCTTCGTCCCGCAGGCCCCGACGCTCCTCACGTGGCGGTCGGTGCGGGACAACGTGCGCCTGCTCACCGAAGTGAACGTGAAGGCCTCGGGCAAGCCGCAGAGCAGCGACACCGAGGTCGAGGCGATGCTCGCTGCAGTTGGCCTGCGAGGCTTCGAATCTGCTCGCCCGTCGACCCTTTCTGGCGGGATGGCCCAGCGGGTCGCGCTTGCCCGCGCATTCGTCCTCGGTGCCGATGTCCTCCTGCTCGATGAGCCGTTCGCCGCTTTGGACGAGCTCACCCGCGCCGAGATGCGCCGACTCCTGTGTGAACTGTGGACCGCTCATCGGTCCACTGTTGTGTTCAGTACCCACGACCTCAACGAGGCCGTCCTGCTCGCCGACCGGGTGATCGTGTTGTCGGGTCGGCCCGGTCGAATAATCGCCGACATCCCCGTTGGACTTCCGCGGCCGACCCCCGACGGGCTCGAGGACACGCCGGCCTTCGGTGACGCATTGCGTGAAGTTCGTGCTGCTCTCCGCTTCGCACAGCAGCAGACCGCGATCGGACGGGCGTCGTGAAGCGCTACCTCTCGCTCGCCCCGTTCGTCGGCATCGCGGTGTTCCTCGGTGTCTGGGAGTTGTTCGTCCGGATCTTCGACATCGAGTCGTACAAACTGCCGCGCCCGTCGGACGTTGTTCGCGACATCGTCACGAACCGATCGGCCTACTGGTACGACGCGTGGCCGACCATCGCGGTTTCGGTCGCGGGGTTCGCGCTGGCGTTGGTCGTTGCCTTCGCCGTCGCATCGATATGCGCGCATTCGGCCTTCGTGGAGCGAGCGGTCTCGGCGGTCGCCATCGTGGTGCTCGTCACGCCGCTGTTCGCCTACGGAGCGGCGATCGTGCTGTGGGTCGGCTTCGGGTACCGACCGATCGTGTTGATGGTCGCCATCGTTTGCTTCCCGCCGCTGCTGTTCAACGCGGTCTCAGGGCTTCGCGACATCGACCCGCTTGCCCACGAGCTCCTCCGCAGCGTGCACGCGTCGCGGTGGGAGATCTACCGGCGCCTCCGGGTCCCAAACGCCGTGCCATCGCTCATCGCAGGTGCCAAGGTGTCGGCCGGGCTCTCGCTTGTGGGAGCGGTGATCGGCGAGCCATGGGCGTTCCTCGATCGTGGTCTCGGCGTGCTTATTCGCAAAGCGGCTGCTGCTGGTACGGTGGGCGGACCCCTGCTGTGGGGCAGCATCTTCGTGCTCGGTTTGATCGGTTCGTTCGCCTACCTGGCGATCTCGGGAATCGAAAGGATCGCGCTGCACTGGCACAGCGCATCGTCGGCTTCGGCCGGCGTTTCGTCATCACCCCGCTAGTCATCGCCTTTCATTCCCTCGAGGAGAACACCGTGTTGTTTCGTCGTCCCGCTCGTTCGTTCGTCGCGCTCGGCCTTGTTGCCGCGCTGGCACTCTCGCTGACCCCTGCCGACGCCGCAACCAAGAAGGCCACCAGGGCGAAGGTCACCAAGACCACCAAGGCCCCGGTCTCCACGGCAGCGCCGAGCACCGCCGCACCCGCGCCCGCTCTGACGAATGCCGTAACTGTTGACGGCATCACCCCCGATCGATGTGCTGCCAACAAGAAGGCCGGCAAGATCACCTATCTCTCGGGCTTCGACTACGCCGCCACCGCGTCGATCGTGGAGATGATCGTCGCCGACGCCAAGGGCTACTTCGCCAAGATGTGCCTCGACGTCGACGTGAAGGCGAGCTTCTCCACGGCGAACTACGCGTTAGTGGCCGACAACAAGGCGCAGTTCTCGTCGGCCGGTTCCTACATCGAGTTGCTCAAGAGCACACCCAAGGACGGTTCGTTGGTGATGGCCTATGACCTCGGCAAGACGGCCATCGAAGGGCTGATGGTCCGCGACGACGTCATCAAGGGATTGCGTGACCTCCGGGGCAAGACGATCGGTATGAAGGGCGACATCCCACCGTCGATCGTGGCCATGCTCAACAAGGTCGGACTCAAGCGAGGTATCGACTACAAGGACAAGCTCGTCGAGGGCTTCAACCCGATCGCCCACTTCCAATTGCCGATCGACGCGTTGCCCGGGTACAAGTCGAACGAACCGGGACAGCTTGACCGTGCCGGCTTCGCCTACAAGCTCTTCGACCCGACGGCCTATGACATCCCCGGTTCGTTTGGCATCATCTACACGAACGCGAAGTTCCTGAAGGAGAACCCGACCGCAGCGCAGGACTTCGTGCGTGCGGCGCTCAAGGGCTACGCCGACGCGGCTGCGGACCCCGACGCGGCGGTCGACCTCGCGGTGAAGCGGATCAATGCCAACGGCAACCGCAACTTCCTGTCTCCCGACGGCGAGCGCTTCCGGTGGAAGATCGAGTCGAAGGTGGTTGCGACCTCCACGCCGGCGGGTACCGCCATCGGACTCATCATCCCGAAGATGCTCCAGGACCAGGTCGACGACTACGCCGACGCCGGTGTATTCGCGCCGACCCCCAAGCCCCAGATCGCCGGCTCGTACGACGAAACGTTGGTCAAGTCCGTCATCGGCCCCGACAACCAGGTGATCTGGCCCAAGAAGTAAGCGCGTTGGGAGAGAGGTTGCCCCCTGTTCGGTTGGCGCTGCGCCGCTCGCTTCGCTCGACTGCTCGCAACACGTGTGGCCGTGGCACTAGGAGAGAGGTTGCCCCCATATATGGGGGCTAAACACCTCCCAACACGCTTGGGAGGTGTTTAGCCGCACTCAGCCAGGGTGGTGGCGCGTCGAGCCCGGGAGGTAGGGTCCCGGCCGACTTTCGACCTCTACACCCCGACCGGAGCCCCGCATGCATGATCGTCTCGCCACGCTGTTCGACCTAACGGGACGGTGCGCCATCGTCACCGGTGGCTCGCGCGGTCTCGGGCGCGCAATGGCGATCGGCCTCGCCGACGCCGGGGCGTCGGTGATCGTCGCGAGCCGAAAGCTTGATGCCTGCGAGGCCCTCGTCACCGAGATCCGCTCCAGCGGTGGCGAGGCCGCCGCCGTCAGTGTGAACATGAGCGATCCCGACGCGCCCCGCATCGTCGTCGAGGGTGCTCTCGCGGCCTTCGGTCGGATCGACATGGTGATCAACAACGCGGCAACGGTGCTCGACCGTGCCCTGGAGAACCTCGACGCAAGCGCGTTCGTCGGCGCGTTCAGCACCAACCTGCTCGCACCGATGCTGCTCGTCCGCGAAGCGCGACCGCACCTCGCGGCATGCGGACACGGCGCGATCGTGAACATCGTGAGCATCGCCATGGACGGCTCCTCTCCGGGTCGCTATCTCTATCCGCCGGTGAAGGCCGGACTGGCCCAGGTGACGAAGACGCTGGCGCGAGACCTCGCACCCGACGGCATCCGGGTGAACGCGATCTCTCCGGGGACGTTCCGCACCGACATGGTGACGAAGGCGTTCGACGATCGGATCCTCGCCCGCGTGGCCTCGTCCACACCGCTCGGCCGGATCGGTCATCCGGCCGAGATCGTGGGGCCGGCGTTGCTCCTCGTCAGTGACGCCGGCTCGTTCATCACCGGCGAGGTTCTCACCGTCGACGGCGGCGCCACGGCCTGACACCGTTTCGTCGACCATGTCGTTCGTACATCCCAGACTGGCGCGTTCCGCATCCCCCATCGACGTCCTGAGGCGCCAAGAGCGACGATTCTCGTCGATGTGGGATACGCCTGAAACTGCAGCGGGCGGAGGATGGAGCGGTAGCGTAACGATGGCATGTTTGGTGGACCCGATCTCCTGGTGTGGTTGCTGCTCGCCTTCGGTGGCGCGCTCTTCATCGGCAACGTCTTGGCTCTAGTTCGCCCGCCGGCCCAGCGGACGACGCGGCCTCCCTCACGCGAGGCGGCGAAGCGGCGGATCACGGAGGATGACCTCAACGCGGCCACCCTGGCGAAGGCACCAAAGATCAGGACCATCGCCATGGCATCGGTCGGGTTCATCGTGAGCCTCTGGGCCATCGCCAGCCTCGTCCGCTGACCGATCGTCGCCTGGCCACCGAAAGGCGCTGGGCCGCTAGCCTCGCCTCGCCATGATGTGCTTCGACAGGACCAAGACATCGCCGTGTGAGAGCAGCGCGCGGCCATGATCCTCTCCGACCGCACGCTCCGTGAGGAGATCGCCAGTGGGCGAATCCTGATCGACCCCTTCGTGCCGGACAATGTGCAGCCGTCGTCGATCGACCTCACCGTGGATCGCTACTTCCGAGTGTTCCGCAACCACACGGCTCGGGTCATCGACGTGAAGGAGAACCAGGAGGATCTGACCGAGCTCGTCGAGATCGGCAGCGAAGACGTGTTCATTCTCCACCCCGGTGAGTTCGTGTTGGGCGCCACCGCCGAACGCATCGGCGTCCCCGACGATCTCGTCGCCCGCATCGAAGGCAAGTCGAGCCTCGGCCGCCTCGGCCTGCTCATCCACTCGACGGCCGGGTTCATCGACCCGGGCTTCGACGGCCACATCACGTTGGAGTTGGCCAACGTCGCCAACCTCCCGATCACCATCTATCCCGGGATGAAGATCGGCCAGGTCAGCTTCCTGCGGATGACCAGCCCGGCCGAGCACCCCTATGGGTCATCGGCCGTCGGCTCGAAGTATCAGGGCCAGCGCGGCCCAACGCCGAGCCGCTACTACGCGAACTTCCCCCAGCGCTGACGCGAGCGCCGTGTGGCCTGGGTCGGCTCCCGTCGTTGGGTCGGGATTCGTGCACCGGAGCACGGATCGTGACCCGGTGCACGCCAGCTGACCCAGTGCGAGGGCTATGCGCCGTGCTTGGTGAGGGCGAGACGGCAGAGCAGGTCCGTGACGTTCGTGTCCTCCACCAGGGTGCCGTGATGCAGCGTCCACGCGCCGGCTTCGTCCTGTCCCATGCGGGGCTCGATGCCGAAGCGTGAGCCGAGAACAGATACTGGCGATCGTCGCACCGGGGGCCACGTCCGCCAGAGGTCGACGATGAGCGCGATCGTCTCCGGATCGCCGCGGTCGCGTTCGTAGAGATCGAGTGCGGTCAGCGCCACTGCGGCCTCGGCGCGGGTCTGCGTGATCCAGGGTGCAGCCTGCTCACCGATCGGACCGTCGATCTCGAGGTCTTCGAGTCGTTCGAGCCACCACCAGAGGTCGGCCGATTCGTCATCGTCGATGAGGTGACGAGCGAGACGGGTCAACTCGCTCCCGTCACATGCTCCGGCCAGCAACGCGAGGTTCACGCCGTCGTCGAAGTCCTCCCACGCGATGTCGGCAACGCCGGTCTTCACCCATGCGCCGGCGCTGAGGAGAGCGGGGAGCGATGGCCACGCCTGCACGCCGGCATTGGCGAGATACGCGCCGCAGTGCTCCGCGAGCTCGGGATCGCGTCCCTCGAGTGGTCGGAGGAACAAGCGGTCGCTCATCACGGTGTCGTTCACCGGGAAGTTGTCCCAGAGTGCGATCATGCGGCCGTCGACCACTTCGGCGAACGCCTCGGCGTGGGCGGCGGTGATGACGTCGTTGACGACGAACGGACCGGTCCAGCCGACCATCACCTCAGGGGGCAGCCCGGCGGAGAGCCCGGCGAGATACGGGGTCGAGGCGATCGTGGCGTAGTGCGTCGGCACGAGGATCACGTGGACGCCCGAGAGATCGATCGCGCCGAGGAGTGCGCTCACGATCTCGATGTGTCGCTGCGCATTCGTCACGTCGTCACCGATGTCGTCGAAGGCGATCATCACGAGCGTGGCGCCGATGTCGACGACCGATCGCACCTTTGCGATCAAGGCGTCGTTGTCCTCTTCGAGGTCCGCCGGGTCGAGCCCGGGCGAAATGGCGACTCCGAGATGGAGTCCGTCGATCGTGAGCAGTCGACGGAAACCGGCGAGGTGCTCGTCGGTGAACGGCTCACGCCATGTCCGACGATGCAACGGATCGGACTTCGGCGCCCACACGTACCACGGCAACCCCGCCGGCACGCAGCGCTCCATCACCGCGACCCGTTCATCCCACGACCACGGTGCCCCGTAGAACCCCTCCAGCACCCCGGCGACGGCGAAGCTCGGCATCAGTTGCGAGACGGGTCGTGGATCGCCGGTTCGAGGTAGATGAGAGTCGCGGTCGGGTCCAGAGAACGTATGCGCGCTTCTGTTTCGTCGATGGCGTTGCTGACCCCGACGAAGTCGAGGGAGGCGTCGAACTCGATCTTGGCGGCGACCAACAACTCCTCCGGGCCGACGTGCATCGTGCGCACGTGGATCAGTCGTCGCACGGACGGCGAGGACTCGATCGCGCCCCGCAGACGCGCCGTGGCCTCGGGTGACGCGGCTTCGCCGAGGAGGAGGCTGCGCATCTCGATGATCAGGATCACTGCGATGACGGCGAGGAGGGCGCCGATTGCGAGCGTGGCGTAGGCGTCCCACACCGGATCATCGGTGATCAGCGCCATGCCGACGCCGCCGAGAGCGAGCATCAGACCGACCAGCGCACCCGAGTCTTCGAGCAGGAGCACCGGTAGTTCAGGCACCTTCGACGTGCGTATGAAGGACCACCAGCTCTGCTCACCTTTGAGGGGTCGCGCCTCGACGATCGCCGTCCGGAACGAGAACGCCTCCAGACCGACCGCCACGCAGAGGATGCCGACCGCGATGATTGGCTTGTCGAGCTCGTGGGGGTGCTGCAGCTTCTTGATGCCCTCGTAGATGGCGAAGAGCGAGCCGAGCGAGAAGAGGATAAGCGCGACGACGAACGACCAGAAGTACCGCGTCATCCCGTAGCCGAATGGGTGACTCTCATCCTGGGGCTTCTTGGCCTGGCGTCCGCCGAGAAGAAGGAGGCCCTGGTTCGTGGTGTCGGCGACGGAGTGCCCGGCCTCGGCCAGGAGCGATGCCGAACCGGTGAGGAGGAACCCGACGAACTTGGCAACGGCGATGCCGAGGTTGGCGAAGAGAGCCGCCAGGATCGCCCTCGTCCCGTGCCCCCCACCGTGCCCCTCGGCCGGCGCGTGCGTCCCTTCACTCATGCCCGGTGCTTACTCTTTCGACGCGACTGCGTTGGGGGTGACGTTCATCTTCGGGACGTAGTCGGCGACCACCACGTCGGTCTTGTCGAGCCGTACCCTGGCCCGAAGTTCGTCGACGCAGGTGGAACACGGGCCGTAGAACTCCTCGTGCACCGAGAGCCCACAGCGCGGGCAGGCGAAGTCGAGAAGCGCAAGGGTGTCCACGGCACTCATTGTGGTGCACGCGTCCGGTCGTCGCAGCGTCTTCCCTGCGTCGAGTGCGGCAGAACACCTCCGAGGAGCGTTGGGAGGTGTTCTGCCCCCCTATATGGGGGCAACCTCTCTCCCCGTGACAGGTCACTGTTGGAGTCGCACGAGTCGAACGGTGCGGCGATCGTCAGGTCCGACGGCGTTGCGAGCAGTCGAGCGAAGCGAGCGGCGCAGCGCCGGACCAGCGGAGGGGCAACCTCTCTCCCAGCGCCCTAGAGCGAGGTGACTTCGGCGGCCGCGGAGATGCCGACGCGCTCGGCGTTCTCGACGGCTTCGAGGAGATGCATGGCGATGTCCTGGACGATCACGTCGTCTCGGCCGTGGCCCTTCACGCCGTCGTCCATCATGATGTAGCAGAACGGGCATGCGGTGGCGACGCGCGACGCGCCGGTGTCGAGGAGTTCACGCGAGCGCTCGTCGTTGACCTTGGTGCCGGTGTCCTCCTCCATCCACATCCGCGCACCGCCGGCGCCGCAGCACATCCCCTTGGTGCCGTTGCGGGGTGCCTCGACGATCTGGATGCCCTTGAGCGATCCGAGCACCTTTCGCGGCGCCTCGTACACGTCGTTGTGACGGCCGAGGTAGCAGGAGTCGTGGTACACGATGCGCTCGTCGAGGGAGGCCCCGGCGAGATCGAGACGACCGTCGGCTATGAGGGTCTCGAGCAGCTGGCTGTGGTGGACGACCTCGAAGTGACCGCCGAGCTGCGGGTACTCGTTGAGCAGCGTGTTGAAGCAGTGCGGGCACTGCGTGATGATCTTCTTGACGCCCATCCCGTTGAGCGTCTCCACATTGGCCATGGCCAGCATCTGGAAGACGTATTCGTTGCCCGAACGCCGCGCCGGGTCACCCGTGCACTGCTCGTTCGGGCCGAGCACCGATACATCGATGCCGGCACGCTGCAGCAGCTTGACGGTGGCCGAGGTGACCTTCTTGTTCTTGTCGTCGAACGAACCGGCGCAGCCGACCCAGTAGAGGTACTCGCTGGTGAGCGGTGAGCCGGGCTCGGCCACGGCGACGTCGAGATCCTTGGCCCAGCCGAGACGCTCGTTCTGGCCGATGCCCCACGGGTTGCCGGAGTTCTCCATTGACCGGTAGGCGTTGCCGAGCTCGCTCGGGAAGTTCGACTCCATCAGCGACAGGTAGCGGCGCATGTCGAGGATCTTGTCAAGGATCTCGATGTGGACCGGGCAGTTCTCGTCGCACGCCTTGCACGTGGTGCAGGCCCAGATCTCCTCGGACGTGATGCGCTCGAACACGCTCGAGGTCTTCACCTTCAGCTCGCCGTCGATCGACACCGGCGGCGACACCTGCCCGCCGTTGGGACCGGTCAACGACATGACGGTCCCGATCTTCAGCACGATCTCGCGCGGATCGAGCGGCTTGCCGGTGGCGTGCGCCGGGCATACTGCGGTGCAGCGTCCGCACATCGTGCACGCGTCGGTGTCGAGGAGCTGCTTCCACGTGAAGTCCTCGATCGTCGAGGCACCGAACGACTCGAGAGACGTCTCCATCAGGTTCGGCATCGGCCGCATCGCGCCCTTGGGCCGCTCGCGGTCCTTGAGGTACATGTTGAGGGGCGACGTGAACATGTGGCGCAGCTTGGTGATCGGCAGGATCACCAGGAACGCGAAGAACGCCACCACGTGGAGGCCCCAGAAGAATCGGTGCCAGTTCGCCAGGCCCGAGACGCCGTCGAATGCTGCGCTGATCGGATAGCCGACGTAGCTCCACTTCTCGAACGACGGGCGGCCCGCGAGCGCAATACGGGCACCTTCGGCAAGAAAGCCCGAGACGCCGAGGATCAGGAAGTTGATGAGTATGACCGCATCTTCGGGACGGTTCTTGATGCGGATCCGGTAGACCTGCTGCACGTAGCGGCGGTACATCGCCCAGAGGATGCCGCCGATGAACAGCAGGCCGGCCGTCTCGCCGAACGCGGCGTAGCCCCGGTACACATCACCGTGGAGGAATTTGAGTCCGTTGGGTAGCTGGTGGTCGATCTCGAGGACGGTCGTCACGGCGAACAGACCGATGAAGCCGAAGTAGATCATCGAGTGCATGAGTCCGGCGCCGCGGTCGCGCATGAGCGTCTGCATGTAGACGCCAGACCGGAAGTCGGCCATTCGGCGTTTGGCGTTCTTCGGTGTGGTGCGCCGGTTGTCGGGCGCGCCGCGCTCCCAGTTCTTCACCCGCTGGGAGAAGAGCCAGGCGCCTGTGAGGAACAGGATCGGGAGAACCGTGTAGAAACCCGCTTTGACGGCAGACGGGATGTTGGCGAAGACCGGGCGGTGGATCTCCGAGTCGCCGTGCCACTGATTGACGGTGGCGGCGATCCCTGACCCGGCGGTGACCGTGGCCATCACCCCTCCGACGACGAGCGCCAACACGCTCGGCGAGAGCCGCTTCTTCTTCGGTGTCGTGGACGCGTCAGCCGGCGCAGTTGTCATACGCACGCAAACGGTAGTCGTCGGCGCCTCCGGGGCGTGAACCGGCTGGCTGCTAGACACGTCGAACATGACCGGATCGTCGTCCCCCACCGCGGAAACCGGCGACGGTCGCCGACTGGTGATCGGCGTGGCCGGCGGCACCGGCTCGGGCAAGAGCACGGTGGCCGAGCGCGTCATCGAGAAGGTTGGACACGACCAGGTCTCGGTGATTGCGCTGGATTCCTACTACCTCGACCAGGCCCACCTCGACCTCGCCGCGAGAACGGCCGTGAACTACGACCATCCCGAGGCGTTCGACTGGGAGCTCCTCCGGATCCACGTGCAGGCCCTCATCGACGGTTCCGCGGTCGACGTGCCGGTGTACGACTTCTCCACGTTCACGCGCACCGCGCACGTCGAGACGCTGCTCCCGGCGCCGATCGTCGTGGTCGAGGGCATCTTGGTGCTGTGGGACGCCGGCCTCCGTGCGCTCATGAACCTGAAGGTGTTCGTCGATGCCGACCCAGACGTCCGTTTCATCCGCCGCCTCACGCGCGACGTGGCCGAGCGGGGGCGCACAACGGAATCCGTCATCAACCAGTACCTCGAGACGGTGCGCCCGGCGCACCTCAACTTCGTTGAACCGTCGAAGCGCTACGCAGATGTGATCATCCCCCATGGCGGCAAGAACGAGCCGGCACTGCAGATGCTGGCGGCGCGTGTGGACGTGTTCAGCAGCGCCTGGGTTCCCGCGGCCGACTAGGTGAGGTCGCCAACCTGATGTTGACGCGGCTCCTCCGGGAACTGGCCCATCAATCGGTCCCGCACAGTCAGCGCACCGAACCCCCTCGGCAGCGCCTTCGATGGAGCGGATGACGGGAATCGAACCCGCATTCTCAGCTTGGGAAGCTGATGTCCTACCATTGAACGACATCCGCAGCGCAACGCAGTGTAGCGGTGTCGCTCGGTTCGTCCGTCAGGACGTATCACCAACTGCCCCGTCTCCGACGAAGCATTTCGGACCGGTCTGAACAATTCGGGAACCGCTGTCGTATCCCTAGGCAAATGTTCCCCTCCGAAGGAGTTCTGCGATGAACCACAACCGACGTCACTTCGTTCTTGCGTTGGCCGTTGGCCTCGCGGCACTTCCGGCAACGGCGTTCGCCGCCGACGGCGGCGACCCGGTCACGCCCCCGTCGTCGGTTGCCGCACCACTCACGCTCGGCGGTGCGTCGAGCGTTCCCCCGCCGGCATCGGTCGCGGGAGCACCCGTCACGGTTCCCGCGCTCCTCGCCGAAGGACGGACGGCGATCGCTGCCAAGAAGTGGACCGATGCCATCGTCGTGCTGACGAAGGCCGAAGTGCTCGACCCGAAGAACGCCGACGTGCAAAATCTGCTCGGCTTCTCGAGTCGGAACAATGGTGACTACGCCAGTGCAATGAAGCACTACGAGGCCGCACTGAAGATCAATCCGAAGCACGTCGGCGCCCTCGAGTACCAGGGTGTGGCCTACGTCCTGCTCGGTCAGACAGCCAAGGCAAAGGCAAATCTGGCCTCGCTGCAGAAGATCTGCGGAACGACCTGCGTGCAGTACAAAGACCTTGCGGCCGCCCTGAAGTCAGCCCCGAAGAGCAAGAAGAAATACTGAGCTTCGCTGCTTCGATTCGGGTAGCCGAGCCACAGAAAACGCCTCTGGTGGGTCAACCCTCCAGAGGCGTTTGTCGTTTTCCGGGTTCTTGCGAACCGAGGTTGTAGGCCGCCGGGGTCTCGATCCCCGCACCAACAGATTAAAAGTCTGTTGCTCTACCGGATGAGCTAGCGACCCGCCGGACAATGTAGACGACCGTCGCAGCGTTTCGGTCGGTGAAACCGCCACACTGGTGACGTGGGAACCAAACGGATGTTGGTGATCGAGCACGAAGCCGACTCAGGCGCAGCAATGCTCGGGGACCGTGCGAGGTCGCACGGGATCGAACTCGATGTCCGCATTCCGACGGCCAAGAACCTTCCGGAGTCGGCGGAGGGGTACGACGCCGTTCTGTCGCTGGGGGCCTCTCCGGGAGTGAACGATCCTGATGTCGGATGGTGGCTCGATGCCCACCTGGATCTGCTGCGCGACGCGGATCGGCGTGGCATCCCCATCTTCGGTGTGTGCTTCGGGGCGCAGGCCCTCGCGGTGGCGTTGGGGGGGAGTGTCGAGCGGGCCTCCGTCCCGGAAATCGGCTGGTACACCGTGACAAGTGCGCACCCCGACCTCATCGAGTCGGGTCCGTGGCTGCAGTGGCATGGGGACTGCGTGGTGGTCCCGCCTCCGGGCGCCACCGTCCTTGCGGTCTCGCCGATCTGCGTGCAGGCCTATGCGGTCGGACCGCATCTCGCGGTGCAGTTCCACCCGGAGGTCACGGTCGCCGAGGTGACGTCGTGGAGCCAAGGTGACCCGGGCGGGCCGCCGTCGGCCGGCACGTCAGCTGGAGAGATCCTGGCGCGATTTTCCGAGGAGGCCGACGGCGCCCGCGAGCGGGCCAACCGTCTGATGGACCGCTTCCTGCGGCGCGCCGGAATCATCGGATCCGACGAAGGGTAGGCCGGCGCGTCTCAGGGACTGGGTGACGGCTGGCGGCGGGTTGCCCTGCGGCTGAACACCTCCCAGCCGCGTTGGGAGGTGTCCTGCCCCCATATATGGGGGCAACCTCTCTCTCAGTGGACCGGTCACCCGTGTTGCGAGCAGTCGAGCGGAGCGAGCGGCGCAGCGCCGAATGGGCTTGGGGGCAACCTCTCTCCTGGACGCGGGTGGGTCAGTCGGATTCGGTGATGGTGACGGAGTTGATGACGACGTCGGCGTGGGGGCGGTCGTTGCGGTCGGTCGGGACCTGCTGGATGGCCTCCACGACGTCGAGCCCCTTGACGACCTTGCCGAACAGCGAATACGAGGGAGGGAGACGGATCCCGCTCGGACCGCTGATGACGAAGAACTGGCTTCCGTTGGTGTTCGGACCGGCATTGGCCATGGCGAGCGATCCGAGCTCGTAGCGGCCCGGCTTGGGGAGTTCATCGGCGAAGCGGTATCCCGGTCCGCCTCGACCCGAGCCCTCCGGATCGCCACCCTGCAGGACGAAATCCTTGATGATGCGGTGGAAGATGATGCCCTCGTAGTAGTGGTACCGGGCCAAGAACACGAAGTTGTTGACGGTCAGCGGCGCACCGATCGGGTCGAGGGCGATGCGCAGCTCGCCCATGGAGGTGTCCATGACCGCTCCGTAGGTCTTCGCCGGATCGATGCACATCGGCGGCGGCGCGGAGAACTTCTGCGTCTTCGGGCTGGAGCCGTCGGCGGCCGGGCATACGGGTGTGGACATGGCAGAACCTCGTTCTGGATTGAGGGCGAGTGGCGAGAAGGTAGTGCGAGTTTCGACGGCGGGGTGACGAGTGCGGGCCAGCGGCGCGACGGTCAGCCCGATTCGGTCGTCGGAACCGCGCCGTCGAGTCCGGGGATGCGGTCGAGTTCTTCGCCTTTGGCGGTGATCTCGACGCCAGTGATGGTTATGGGTCGCTGAGGAGCGAGTTCCTGGCCGTCGGGAGTGGGCTGCACCCCGAGCGCGTCGATGGCGTCAAGGGTCTTGGTGCCCTTCACGACCCGGGCGAAGATGGTCGAGGTGTTCGGGATGTTCTCACCGTTCTTGCCGGTCACGATGAAGAACTGGCTGCCGTTCTGGTTCGGTCCGGAGTTCGCCATGGCCACCGTCCCGATCTGAAACCGGGCGTTCGAGGAAAGCTCATCAGGAATCGTGTAGCCGGGACCGCCGGTGCCGTTGGCCTTCGGGTCGCCTCCCTGGATGATGAACCCCGGGACCACCCGGTGGAACGTGAGACCGTTGTAGAAGCCCTTGCGGGCAAGGAACACGAAGTTGTCGGTGGTGAGCGGCGCCCGCTGCTGATCGAGCTCGATGGTGAATTCGCCCTCCGATGTAGTGATCACCGCCCGGTACGTTGCCTTTGGATCGATGCAGCCGGCCGGCGCCGAGGAGAATGCTTTTGCCGTGGTCGGCGGATCGTCGGGTGCCGGGCAGGCCGGAGCTACAGCGACAACCGGCGGCACCGTGGTCGGAGCGGTCGTGGTCGAAGCGGCCTCCGTCGAATCGGCGGCCAGTTCGACCGAGATCGCCGTGGTCGGTGCGACGATGTCCTCGGTCGTGGGGGCGTCCTTCGCCAACGAGAACGCGCTAGCGACACCAAGGCCGAGGATGCCGATGACGGCCCCTGCGGCGAGGCGGCCGCCGATGCCGGCTCGACCGTCTTCGACCCCACGTCGCCCGTTGTTCACGGTCCCGACGCTACTGGCCGATCACGGCGAATCGGTGGCTTCTCGCCAGTCCGCACCGGTTCGTGAACGAGGGGGCGCAACAGCGGCCGCGTACCTTGACCGAGCTGACGGCGCCGGCGCGAGTCCTCGCCGGAGGTGAGGTCTCCCGGGTGCGCTCGGCGACGACCGGTAGCATAGGCGCAGCATCCGTCCACGCAGCGTGCGCACCTCCGGATACCTCCCATGGTTCGACGAGCTTCCCCTTCTTCGCGTTCATCCACCTGGCGTTGGCTCTTGCCCGTGCTCGGTCTCGTCGCGCTCGGCTTTCCCACCAGCGTCGTTGCCCAGGACGTGCTCGTCGATCCGAGTTCGACGACGGTGCCCCCGACACTCCCACCGATCACGGTTCCCCCGTCCACCGCGGCTCCGGTTCCGACAACGACGCCCCTCGTGACCGTTCCTCCGTCGATCGTGCCGTCGGCCGAGGAGCTGGCGGCGACTTCCTCGTCGACTGTGCTCGCCCAGCCGACGACCTCATCTGCGTCGACAACCTCCACGGTCCGGGAGTCAACGACGACGACGACCAGCATCGTGATCCAGGTCTTCGACGACTTCAGCGAGGAAGTCAGCATCGATGACCAACCACCGCCGTTCAAGCCAATCCTTCCGCCACCATCGATCTCGCTTCCCCGCAACATCCAGCTGGAGAAGGCCCTCGCCAAGCTGAGCGCCCAGCAGAAACGCATCGTCGACGAAGCGCAGAAGCAGGCCGACGCGGCAACAGAGCGCATCGCCGTGGCCCAACGTGAGCTCGACGCATTGCAGATCCGTGAGGACGAGTTGAAGGCCCAGAGGCTCGGGCTCAGCCAGAAGAAAGAAGCCACGGCAATCAAGATCCGCGCCCGGGCGCTGAGGATCTACGCCGGCGAAGGAGTCGCCGACCTCGACCTGTTGTTGCGCTCCGAGGACGCCAACGAGTTCGCCCGCAACGTCGACATCATCGGCGTTGCCCAGCGACGCGACGCTGCTCTGCTGGAGGAGTTCCGCGACGACGAGCGCCGGATCGATGAGAACGAGGCCGCTCTCGCGGCCTTGACCGAGCGCAAGCGCGCGGAGATCGAAGGCCTCATCATCGAGCAGGAGGTGCTCGGTGAATCCCTGGCCACGCTGCAGGAACAGCTGAGCTTCGTGCTGAGCGGCCAGGCGATCGCACTCGGTGGATTCGTGTTCCCGGTCGGAGCCCCGTTCAACTTCGCCAGCACCTTCGGCGCACCACGGATGACCGGCACGAAGTACGAGCACACCCATCAGGGCAATGACATCTTCGCTCCGGGAGGCACGCCGCTCTACGCGACCAGTCGTGGGGTGATCGCCCGGAAAGCGGTGGCCGTGCTCGGCGGCAACAAGCTCTGGCTGGTCGCCGCCGACGGCACACAGTACTACTACGCCCACCTCTCCGCATATGCCGACGGCATCGATGATGGCGCCGTTGTCGAGGCCGGACAGGTGCTCGGGTACGTGGGCGATACCGGGAACGCGCGTGGGACTCCTCCCCATCTCCATTTCGAGATCCACCCGGGTGGCGGTGCGGCGATCGATCCCTATCCGATCCTCGACGCCGTTCGCCGCTCCGACGCCGGCCGCCTCCTCGACGCCTCACGGGCCCTCTCCGTCACGACGACCACCACGCTCCCACCGGGATCGGGAAATGCCGGGATCGGTGTCTCGATCGAGCTCGCCATCGTGCCGGTCGACGCCTCCGCCGCCGGACCGCCGCCGTCGACGACGGTCGCACCGACCGCTTCCACGACGCGCTGAGCTCGACGCTCGACCCCGACAGCTCCGTGTCTATTAGGCACTCCTAAGTCCCGGGGCTATCATGGCCTCATGAACTTCTTTCGATCGCGCCGATCATGGGGGGCGTTCACGTTCCTCCTCGCCGTATCGACCCCCGGCCTGGCCACATCGGCGTCGGCCGCCTCCGCCGGCGGCACGTGCCCGAAGATCGACGCGACCGCCTCTGCGGGCGCCACACGACTCGTCTGCTCGAACACGGCGAAGCCGGGAAAGCGGCCGAAGCTGCGCTGGACCGGGGCCTCGGCGCCGCCTGCGGCGATCTCGCCGGCGTCTCCCGTCCCGTCGTCGGTCGCGCCGAAAGCCCGGCTCACCATCTACTCGGGCCGCACCTACGGCATCGAGGAGGTGTACAAGCGCTTCACGAAGGAGACGGGGATCGAACTCGACGTGGTTTCCGGGAACGATCCGGCCAACCGTTCGCGACTGGCTCAGGAGGGCACACGTACTCCGGCCGACGTCTACCTCACGGTCGACATCGCCTCCTTGGTGCGCGCCGCCGACGAGGGGCTTCTCGCCTCGGTTTCGTCACCCACGCTGGCCGGCGCGATTCCGGCCGAGTTGCGCGACGCGAGGAACCGCTGGTTCGGACTCACGCGTCGGGCGCGCGTGATCTACGTGAACACCGTGAACGTCGCGAAGGCCGACATTCCGACGCGCTACGAGGATCTCGCCACGGCGAAGTGGGCCGGACGCCTCTGCAGCCGGCCTTCGAGCCACGTCTACACCCAGTCGTTCGCGGCGAACATCATGGCCGCATACGGCGAGCGGGCCGTCGGAATTCTCTCCGGCATGGCCAGGAACACGAAGTCGGAGAACTTCATCGACTCCGACACCCGCATCATCGAGACGATCAACGCCGGCGGCTGTGATGCCGGCATCGCCAACACGTATTACTTCTTCCGCCCGGGACTCAAGCGCGACAACGTGGCGCTCGTGTTCCCGAACCAAGCCGACACCGATCGTGGTGTTCACGTGAACGTCTCCGGCGCCGGCGTCGTCGCCGCCAGCGACGACAAGGTGAACGCCCAGCGCTTCGTGGAGTGGCTGGCGACCGAAGGCAGCGCGGACTTCGCCAACGGCAACGCGGAGTACCCCGTCAATCCGAAGACGGTGGTCCGTGACGATGTGAAGCCGTACACGTCCTTTCGTGCCGATCAGGGCCGGATCGACGACTACTCCAAGATGCAGCCGGCGGCGCTCATCGTCCTGACCGACGCCGGTTGGAAGTGATCGCGTTCGGGTCGGCGCCGTCGAGCTCCGGCGCGCAGAACCGGTAACCGCGCGTCGTCGTGCAGTTCTTTTCGCGGTCCACCCCGCGCTTCGGGACACGGATGCATTCGTGGCGCTCGGCGCTGTGGTCGGTCTCGCTGGTCGCGCTGCTCGCCGCGCCGGTTGTCGCAGTGCTGTGGTCGCTCCGCTCGCCCGATCGCGAGATCTGGTCGCTCCTGGCCCGCACCACGCTGATGCACATGGTGGTGACGACGATCGGGCTGGCGGTCGGCGTGGCGATCGGTGCGACGGTGCTCGGGGCAGGGCTTGCCTGGCTGTGCGTCACGACGAGGTTCCCGGGATCCCGAGCATTCCGCCGTCTGCTCGTGATTCCGCTCGCGCTTCCGGCGTACGTCAGCGCTTTCGTCTGGACCGGTCTCCTGCAGTACGCAGGACCGGTGCAGGGAAGGTGGCGACAGTGGTTCGGCGACGACGCCTGGTTCCCGCCCGTGCGAACACCGGTCGGCGCCGGACTGGTGCTGATCCTCTCGCTCTATCCGTACGTGTACATCGCATCGTTGTCAGCGTTTCAGGAGCAGGCTTCGACCGTCTGCGCCGCAGCTTCGACGCTGGGGGTGCGTCACCGGGCGATCTTCTGGCGGGTGGCACTGCCAGCGATCCGTCCCGCGGTCGCTGCAGGTGCCGGTCTCGTCGCCATGGAGACCCTCACCGATGTCGGCGTGGCTCGCGCGTTCTCGGTGTCCACACTCGGAGACGGGGTCCTGCGCGTGTGGTTCGGCCTGGATCGACGCGATGCTGCCGCCGAAGTGGCAAGCATGCTGGTCGGTCTTGTCGTCCTACTCGTCGTGGTCGAGCGATTCACGCGTGGGCGTCGCCGGTTCACTTCTCGTGCAACGTCCCCCTTTCCCGCAGATCCGGTCGTCCTCGGCGGGCGAGTGGCCGCCGCCGCGTCAGCCCTGTGCGCGTCGACGTTTCTTCTCGCCGCCGGCGTCCCGCTGGCGACCCTCACGGTCTGGGCAGCGGACGCGAACCGACGGGGCGGAGAGGGAGCGCTCGACAGGACCTATGTGCGCTTACTACAGACGAGCCTCGAGCTCGCCGCGTGGACATCGTTCGTCTGCGTCGTGGTCGGTAGCGCACTCGTTCTTCTTGCTCGACGGGACCCGTGGCGAAGGTCTGCCGGGTGGACGTCCAGAGTCATGACGGTGACCTCGATGGGCTACGCCGTGCCCGGGCTTGTCGTCGCCGCTGGTGTGTTGACCGTACTCACCTGGATCGACGGTCGCCTCGATTCGTTGGCCTCATGGAACGACCGCCTCTACGTCCCCTTCCTGCTCGCCGGCTCGACTGCGGGAGTCGTCTATGCCCTCGTCATCCGGTTCGCCGCGGTGGCCCGGGAGAACATCGACGCCGGTGCGCAAGGGATCGACCCACGCGTCGAACAGGTTGCCGCCACACTGGGCGCCAGCGAACGACAACGGCGCTGGTCGGTCACGATGCCCCTTCTCCGGCCGTCGATCCTCGTTGGCGGCCTTCTGGTGGCGATCGATGCGCTCAAGGAACTCCCGGCCACGCTCCTCTTGCGTCCCCCCGGCCGCGACACGCTCGCGGTCTTCGTCTGGAACATGACCAACGAGTCCCGATGGGATGAAGCGGCGACGCCGGCGCTGACCATCGTCATCCTCGGGTTCCCGCTCGTCCTGTTCGTGCTCGGCCGGGCTACCGCACCGGCGGGACGCCGATGAACGTCGCCTCCGGACACGACGCCGTCGTCCGGGCGGAGAACGTGTCGAAACGCCACGGCGCGATCGAGGCGGTAGCCGACATGACCCTCGAGGTCCGGTCCGGTGAGGTGATAGCGCTCCTCGGCCCGAGCGGCTGCGGGAAGTCGACCTTCCTCGCGTCTATCGCCGGGCTGGTCCGCATCGATGGCGGCACCATCACTCTCCGGGACCGACCGGTGAGTGGTCCGGGCCTGCATGTCGCTCCGCAGGATCGCCGCGTCGGACTCGTCTTCCAGGATCACGCCCTCTTTCCTCACAAGACCGTGGCGGACAACGTCGGGTTCGGCCTGCATGCCATGGGGAGAGCGGACCGTCGGTCGCGGGTCGGCGAGATGCTCGAACTCGTGCAGATGACCGACAAGGGGCATCGCTACCCCCACGAGCTCTCGGGTGGCGAGAGCCAGCGGGTCGCCCTTGCCCGAGCACTTGCTCCCGCTCCGGACGTCCTTCTGCTCGACGAGCCGTTCGCCAGCCTCGATCCGACCCTTCGCGCCGACGTCCGCGCCGACGTCCGCTCGCTGTTGGAGTCGGTCGGTATGGCCGCCGTGATGGTCTCCCACGACACCTCCGACGCGCTGGCACTCGGTGACCGCCTGGCGGTCCTACGAGCCGGACGGATCGTCCAGATCGACACACCTGACGTGATCCACCGGTCGCCCGTCGACGAACATGTCGCGGGGATCTTCGGGCCGGTCGCCGTGCTGCCGGTGACCGCAACCGGCGCTGCGCTGGTCACCGTGCTCGGACCGGTGGCACCTCGGTCCGTGCTTCACTGGTCGTCCGGTCCGGTCGTGCTCGCCCGGCCGCATGACGTCGAGGTGTCCTCGCAACCGGGTTCGACCGGGACGGGAGCTCTCGGGACGGTGCGCGACCGGCAGTTCGTCGGCCACGGCTCTCGGCTGGTCATCGCCCTCGACGGTGGTTTCCACATCGTTGCCGACGCGCCGTTCGATGCCCCCTTCGTCGTCGGCGGCCGAGTGATCGTGCGCAATCGCGCCGCGGGGCGTCCGGCGGACGGGTAGCGTTTTCGCCCCGTGGCTCTCATCGTGCAGAAGTTCGGCGGGTCCTCCGTCGCCGACCCCGAGCGCATCCGGACCGTCGCTGATCACGTCGCTCGGACGGTTCGGCGTGGCAATCAGGTCGTGGTCGCGGTCTCGGCCATGGGGAAGACGACCGACGACCTGATCAGACTCGCGAACGCTGTGCTGACCAATGCCGGAGCGCCGGTCGAGAAGGCCACGAAGAAGGGCGAGGTTCCGGTCAAGGGCGACAGCCGCGAGATGGACATGCTGCTCACCACCGGGGAGCGCATCTCCGCCGCGCTGCTGGCAATGGCGATCGAGGACCTCGGCGTGCGCGCCGCGAGCTTCACCGGGTCGCAGGCCGGGATCATCACGGACACGAGCCACGGCCGGGCGAAGATCCTGGAAGTGCGCGCCGACCGCCTTCGTGAGGCGTTGGCCAGCGGCGCCGTCCCGGTGGTCGCCGGATTCCAGGGCATGTCGACCGATCGCGACGTCACGACCCTCGGACGCGGTGGTTCCGACACCACCGCCGTTGCACTCGCTGCGGCGCTCGACGCCGACGAATGCGAGATCTACACCGATGTGACCGGGGTGTTCTCCGCCGATCCGCGTGTCGCCCCGAAAGCCCGGCGGCTCAAGATCATCTCGCACGAAGAGATGCTCGAGATGGCGGCGAGCGGTTCCGGCGTGCTCGCCCTTCGCGCCGTCCAGTTCGCTGCCACGCACGGCGTGCGTCTGCAGGTCCGTTCCAGTTTCACCTGGGAGCCGGGCACCATCGTCACTCAGGAGGATCCGTCCATGGAACAGGCTGTCGTCTCGGCTGTCACCCACGACACATCGGAGGCGAAGATCACCGTCGTCGCCGTACCCGACCGACCCGGGATCGCCGCCAGGCTGTTCCGCTCGCTCGCCGACCGCGGGGTGAACGTCGACATGATCGTGCAGAACACCTCGCACGATGGCACGACCGACATCTCCTTCACCGCACCGAAGGCCGATCTTGCCGCAGCGATGGAGGTGTGCACCCCGATCGCTGCCGAAATCGGCGCGCGGGAGGTCACGAACGACTCGACGATTGCGCGGGTGTCGATCGTCGGTGCGGGCATGAAGACGAACCCGGGCGTTTCGGCCACGATGTTCGAGACGCTCTCGGCGGCGGCGATCAACATCCAGATGATCTCGACCTCGACGATCCGCCTCTCCTGTGTCATCGACGCGAACCGAGTCGAAGACGCCGTCCAACTCCTCCACAGCGCCTTCGGCCTCGACGTGTAGTCGGGTCGTTCGGAGAGAGGTTGCCCCTCCGCTCATCGACGCTGCGCCGCTCGCTCCGCTCGACTGCTCGCAACACCAGCGAGCCGTCCACTGGGAGAGAGGTTGCCCCCACATATGGGGGCAGAACACCTCCCAACGCCGCTCGGAGGTGTTCTGCCGCAACCGCTCGTCCTCGGGACAGACGCGGGGTCGAAAACTCGCGCCTGCGCGCCCACCCTGCGTGGGAGACTTGACGGCCCGCGGAACCCGGTCCGGGCGAAGGAGAACGAACACAATGCGCATCGGCATCGTCGGAGCAACGGGCATGGTCGGAGAGGCCATGCGAGAGATCCTCGAGCAGCGGAACTTCCCGGCCACCTCGGTCCGGTTCTTCGCCTCGGCGCGGTCCGCCGGCAAGAAGCTTCCCTGGAAGGGCAGCGAGATCGTCGTCGAAGACGCTGACACCGCCGACTACTCCGAGGTGGACATCGCGATCTTCTCGGCCGGAGCCACCGCCTCGAAGGCCCTGGCCCCGAAGGTTGCCGCCCAGGGTGCTGTCGTCGTCGACAACTCCAGCGCATGGCGGATGGATCCGGAGGTCCCGCTCGTTGTCAGTGAGGTCAATCCGCATGCGATCGACCAGGCGCTCGCCGGGCGACGGATCATCGCAAATCCGAACTGCACGACCATGGCCGCCATGCCGGTCCTCAAGCCGCTACACGTCGAAGCCGGGCTGATCAAGCTCATCACCGCCACCTATCAGGCGGTGTCGGGTGGCGGTGTGGCCGGTGTCAGCGAACTCGAAAACCAGGTGCGCAAGGTTGCCGACGAATCGGCGCGACTGGCCCGTGACGGCTCGGCCGTCGAGATACCGGCTCCCGTCAAGTTCGTGAAGCCGATCGCGTTCAACGTGCTGCCCTATGCCGGCGCGTACGCGCCCGATGTGTACGAAGGTGACGAAGGCTGGACCGACGAGGAACTCAAGCTCCGCAACGAGAGCCGCAAGATCTTGGAGATCCCGGCGCTCAAAGTCGCCGGCACTTGTGTCCGTGTGCCCGTCTATACCGGCCACTCGTTGTCGATCCACGCAGAGTTCTCCCGCCCGATCACCGTTGCTCGCGCGCTGGAACTGCTCGGTGCCGCCCCCGGCGTGGAGCTTCTCGACATCCCGACGCCACTCGAAGCGGCCGGCAAGGACCCGTGCTACGTGGGCCGTATCCGCAAGGATCCGACCGTCGATCACGGCCTGGTGCTGTTCGTCTCGAACGACAACCTGCGTAAGGGCGCAGCCTTGAACGCGGTCCAGATAGCGGAGCTGGTCGCGGCCCGGTTGTCGACGAATCCGCTCCGGCCATGAGCAGAGCGGAGCTGGTCGCGGAGCGTTTGGCAGCAAAGCCGCTTCCGCGCTAGCGACCAAGTGCAACGATCAAGGTAAGCGCGCATGCGAGTTCGCGCCTGCGGGCGCGACCTGCTCGACCGCAACGGTGGGCTCAAGGTCGTCCGTCATCCGACGCGAGAGGGCTGGTCGGCATTGGTCCTGCTCGAAGGTGACGCCGTCGTCGCGATCGGCAACGTCTGTCCGCATCACGGTTCCGAACTGACCGCCGGTTACCGACGCCCTGGGTCGATCGAGTGCCCGCTGCATTCGTGGCGCTTCGACGTGTTCACCGGAGCCTGCGCTCACCCCAGCGATGCGCTTGTCCCGACGTACGAGGTGTCGGTCGAAGAAGGCATCGTCTACGTCGAGCTGCCGGACTGACCCTACGCGCGCGTGCTGAACCTCCGGAATCGGATCCACAACAGCGCGTCATAGGCGAGCTTCATCGAGCCGCCGATGACGAGCGGCCAGCCGAAGGAGCTCTTCGTCAGGAGCCAGCCACCGAGCCACGGAGTGCTCGCGGTCGCGATGCTGCGAGGCAGGTTGGTGAACGCCGCCGTTGCACTGCGCTCCTCGGGCTGCACCAGCGACATCACGAAGGCGACCCGCGGCGGCACATCGAGCTGCGACAGCAGCGAACGGCCGGCCAGGCACAGCACGGCCAACTGTGGACTCGGCGCGAACGCCGCGACGATGAGCAGAACGTTCGCCGGGGCGTGCGTGAGGGCCATCGTCTCGACCATGCCGAAGCGCGCCGAGAGCTTCGGTGAGAGTAAGGCCGATGCGGCGGACGCAAGTGACATGAGACCCAAGACAAGCCCGATGCGGCCCAAGGTGAAGTTGAATCGCTGGGCCAGCCAGAGGGCGAGGAGGGAGTTCACGACCATGCCACCCCCGGCCGAGTCGAGGGCGAAGACGGCGGTGAGCTCGTAGATGATTCGGCGCGAGGGGCCGAGTCGACCCGGATTCGTCACCGCGCCCGATTGGGCGCGGCGGCTCGTCCGTACGTAGATCGGGAGGACGACGAGGCCGATGATGCCATAGACCACGGCGCCGAACGCGATGCCTCTCGTGCTGCCGAATCCGACAGCACGCCCAACTCGGCTGATCGGGCCTGCGAGGAATGCTCCGAGCGCAGCACCGGCGGAGGCAACAAGTGCGAAACGGGCGAGGGCACGGGTACGCGCAGGTCCTTCGAAGCCCGAGCTGACGATCGTCTGTTCGGCGGGAAGAAACGCAGAGACGTCGCCGCTCGACGGATTCAGCGGCCCGATCACCGACACGACGAGGAGCACGGCGAGGGTGCCCGACGCGGCAAACGTGAAACCGGTGACGGCCATGAGCACCGACATGCCCATGAGCACGATCAGCGGACGAAGCGTGCGACTGAGTCGGGTCACGGCGAGCAGGCTCGACGCCGAACCGAGGAGCGTCGCAGTCGTGATCAGTCCGACCGTTCGGCCGTTGAATCCGCGGGCGAGAAGCAGCGGCGCCAGGCTCGCCGACATGATGCCGTCGCCCACCGCGCGAAGGGCGCGGGTGGCGAGAATCGAGCGGCCGCCTGTCGCAGAGTGCCTTGTCACCCGGCGGTCACGTCGATCGTCCGTCGTGCGGTGCGTTCACGTCGCACACACACGGACTGGCGGTGCACTTCGGGCATCCCGTGGCATAGCGAGCGACGGCTTCGGTCATCGAGAGGTCCAGCTGGTTGGCGAGCGAGGCGACCCAGGCAATGACGTCTCCGAGCTCGTGCAGCTGCTCGTCCCGGGTCCCCTTGCGTGCTGCCTTTGCCAGCTCGCCGACCTCTTCTGCCAGCCACGCGACCGAGGTGGCCTGACCACGCGCTCGGTCCTGGGCACCGTAAGTCACCTCGATCAGTTGCTGGAACTCGTCGAATCGCACGCGCCCATGCTCGCAGAAGGAGCGTTGCGGCGAACGTCGAGCCTGGCAGGCGCGAAACCGCCGCCCTCCGGATGGTGGGCGGCGGATTGGTCGGGATGGGGGGACTTGAACCCCCGGCCTCCACGTCCCGAACGTGGCGCGCTACCAAGCTGCGCTACACCCCGATGGTGCCCGACGATGCTATCCCGCGGGAACGGATTCTTCCTCAGCCGATTTCCGCCGGGTCTTGGTGGGCTTCGGACGC
>JANPFX010000077.1:0-75975 GCA_031423635.1 Acidimicrobiia bacterium
TCCCCGCTCGATACGGCGTCGCCGCACCGCCCCCACCGCCGCGCTCGTGACCGGGTTGCTGCTTCTGTCGGCCGGGCTGGTCCGCGAGAGCCCGACCGGGTCGTTCCGTCCGCCGAATCCGCCGTCCACGGTGGCACTAGCGGCTCCGCCCAGGACGGTCCCTCCGCCCACGACGGTCCCTCCGCCCACGACGGTCCCTCCGCCCACGACGGTCCCTGCGACAACGGCGGTGCCGACGACAGCCGTGCCAGTGACTTCCACGACGACTTCCACGACGACGGTCACCACCACGACCGTTTCCCCGACCACGACCGTTCACGGGACCACGACGGTGAGACCCGCCGCAACGACGACGATCCGGGCGCGGGCCACGACGGTCGCCCCCACCACCCAAAAGCCCAAGCGGCGGGCGACGACAACCACCGTCGCGCCGCGGACGACCCCACCGACCGAGGCGGTCACCGCACCTCTGACCGCGCCGCCAGTCGTCGAGTCGACAACGCCTCCACCTCCGCCGGAGGTCACAGTTCCCGCAGTCACGACGCCCCCGCCGGTCATCGTGACGACGACCCCTTCGCCGCCGGTTCTGAATACGACCACAACGAGGCCGTGCGTGCCGGGTCAGACGTGTCCGACGACCCCCCCGGCTGTCACGACCACGCTCAAGCCGTGCAATCCGTCGGTCCTCTGCCGCCCGCCGACGATCCCGCCGATCGTCATCGTGTTCCGCACCACGACGACCCTTGCTCCGCCGAGCGTCCTCTAGCAAGCCCGTCGCTGGGTGATCCCGGACAACTGCCTCCGCCATCCCGGATCGACCAGTTCAGGCCGATTCTCGGCCGTTTTTCGACGGTCTGGGAGTCGAAACCGAGCGATCTGGGATGCTGGGCGCTCCTGCGCGTCGGATCAGACTGCCCGGTGATCAGGCTGTTGCGGTGGCGACGAGGTCGCCGACGATGGCATCGACGGCCACTTCACGGCGCTCGCCGGTGCGGCGATCCTTGACTTCGACCATGCCGTTGGTGAGACCCTTGCCGACGATGCAGATGGTCGGCATGCCGAGCAGATCGGCGTCGCCGAACTTGATGCCGGCGCTGACGCCGATGCGATCGTCGAGCAGAACGCGCACACCGCGTGCGACCAGGGCGGCGGCGATCCGTTCGGCTTCGGGGAGCTGGATGCCGCCGTCCTTGCCGGTGACGGCCACGATGTGCACCTGCGCCGGGGCGATCGAGTTGGGCCAGCACAGCCCCCGGTCGTCATGGCGCTGCTCGGCCACCACGGCCACTGCCCGGGACACCCCGATGCCGTAGGAGCCCATGGTGATCCGGATCTGCTGACCGTCGGCGCCCGAGGCGTCGAGCGCGAACGCGTCGGCGTACTTGCGGCCGAGTTGGAAGATGTGGCCGATCTCGATGGCGCGTCCGGTGGTGAGCGGTGAGGAGCATCGTGGGCAGGGGTCGCCCTCGACGATCGTGGCGACGGAAATCACGCGGTCGACCTGGAAGTCGCGGCCGACCACGGCGTTCACCACGTGATGCTCGAAGCGGTTCGCGCCGGTGACCCAGGAGGTGTTGTCGGCGACGGCGGGGTCGGCGAAGACCGTGACACCGTGGTCGGCCATGCCGATAGCGGAGACGTATCCCTTCACGAAGGCCGGATTCGCGCTGAAGTCGTCGTCGGTGAACGGCTCGAGTCGACCCGGGGCGACCACCGCCTCGAGCTTGGCTTCGTCGACTTCCCGGTCGCCGGGGACGAGCACCATGATGGGCGCGCCGTCGACCTTGAACAGGATGTTCTTCAGCAGCATCGTGGCGTCCACGCCCAGGTCGTGGTGGTTGTTGAGGTGGGCGACGAGCGCGGTGATCCCCGGCGCATCGGGGGTGTGCAGTGCGGTCATCGCCGGGTGGTTCGCCGGGTCGACCTTGGTGAGGTTGCCGATCGAGCGTTCAACGGCTTCGACGTTGGCGGCGTAGTCGCACGACGTGCAGCTGACGAAGGTGTCCTCTCCGGTCGGGCTGGGGGCGAGGAACTCCTCGCTGGCCGAGCCGCCCATGGCGCCCGACATCGCCGCGACGATGCGGTAGTCGATGCCGAGTCGGGCGAAGGTCTTCTGGTAGGCGTCGCGATGGAGTTGATACGCCGTGGCCAGGCCTTCGTCGGTGAGGTCGAAGGAGTAGGAGTCCTTCATGAGGAACTCGCGGCCCCGCAGGATGCCCGAGCGCGGCCGCGCCTCATCTCGGTACTTCGACTGGATCTGATAGAGGATCACCGGGAAGTCGCGATATGACGTGTACAGATCTTTCACCGCGAGGGTGAACAGCTCCTCGTGGGTCGGCCCGAGGAGGTAGTCGTTGCCCCGACGATCCTTGAGTCGGAACAGCGTGTCGCCGTACTCCGTCCAGCGGCCGGTGGTCTCGTATGGGTCGCGGGGGAGCAGGGCCGGGAAGGTGACCTGCTGAGCGCCGATCGCGTCCATCTCCTCCTTGATGACCCGCTCGACGTTGTCCTGCACCAATTGGCCGAGGGGCAGCAACGAATAGATGCCGGGGGCCCAGCGGCGGATGTAGCCCGCCCGCACCAGGAGCTTGTGGCTCGGAACCTCGGCATCTGCCGGATCGTCGCGGAGCGTTCGGAGGAAGAGGGTCGACAGGCGGAGCACGCCGCCAACGCTAATGGCGCCGGCCCGAATCCATGCCCGGTTTGCTGCCGGGAGAGAGGTTGCCCCTCTGCTGGTCCTGCGCTGCGCCGCTCGCTCCGCTCGACTGCTCGCAACACGAGTGTCCGCAGCTTGGGAGAGAGGTTGCCCCCATATATGGGGGCAGAACACCTCCGAACGGCGGAGGGAGGTGTTCTGCCGCATGTTCGTGACCATCGTTCAGCGAGGTGGTCTGTGGACATATCTGTGGACATAGTGTCATTTCGGTGGACAAGTCCCGATGTGCGGCTTGGAACGAGCGCCGATTTCCGGTCGTTTGCGACGGAGGACCCTCGTCTGGCGGGTTCTTTCCAGAGAAGCACACGACGTGGCTCGGTTGGTGAACGCGCGTTCAGAATTGATTGAAAGGTCAATGATCAAACCCGACAGCCACCTCCGGACGAGTCGAGTCGGTGAACATCGACAAGATCGGAGACGTCGACCCGGCCGTAACCTTGGAGCATGGTCAGCTTCCTGTCCCGTCGCGCCCGTGCGTTTGCGACGGCCGTGGTCATGCTGTCGATGCTCGCCGTTACCGTGCCGACGCCGACCGTCGTACATGCGGCGACCCGGGTGCAGTCGTTGAGCATTCCCGATCCTGCTCCCGACGTAGCCCCCGGCACCTTGCTCGGGTCGGTGCCGATTGCCGGTGGGGGACCACTCGGCGCCAAGGCGTATCGCGTCGTCTACGCCTCACGCAGCATCTCCGGTGCGCCGATTGCCGTCACCGGCTTCGCGTACGTGCCTCCGGGCCTGGCCCCGAAAGGCGGTTGGCCGGTGCTTTCGTATGCACACGGAACAGTCGGTCTTGCGGACCGCTGCGCGCCCTCTCGCAAGCCGGGCGCGGCGGAACAGTTCATCGGCCTGTCGTTCGTCGGCCTCGGCATGGCGGTCGTCGCGACGGACTACGAGGGGCTGGGCACCCCCGGTCGGCATCCGTACATGGTCGGCGAGAGCGAAGGCCGCGGTGTGCTTGACATCGTCCGTGCCGCCCGGCAACTGCCGTCGGAGTCGCTCAGCGCGCGTACCTTGATCTGGGGCCACTCGCAGGGCGGCCACGCCGCGCTGTTCGCAGGTCAGTTGGCCTCGACCTGGGCGCCCGATCTGAAACTGCTTGGTGTGGTGGCAGGGGCTCCGCCGTCGCAACTGACCACGGTCGCCGACTCGATCTCGACGTCGCCGTACCGCGGGTACCTGTTCATGGTGGCGGCCGGACTCGCGGCGGCGAACCCGTCGCTGAACCTCAACGATGTCCTGACAGAGAAGGGCCAACAGATCCTTCCGGTCGTCGACACGGGTTGCAACACTGAGGTGTTCAAGGCGTTCGCCGCCGATCCGCTCGACACCCTCGTCAAGCGCGACGGGTTCCGTGCCGGGCCATGGGCTGCGGCACTCCAGGCGAACGAACCCGGCAATGTGCGCATCCCGGCCCCTGTTCTCCTCGTCCACGGCGATCGCGATGAGCAGATCCCGGTGGCGACCTCGGCGAAGCTCCTGTCGCGGATGTGTGCCGCGAAGACGCCCACGCGCCGTGTCGTCTATCCGGGCCAAGACCACACCGGTACGGCGATCGTCTCGCTGTTCGATGTGATCTCGTTCGCGAGGGATCGACTCGATGGGAAGGCGGCGAAGAGCAGCTGCCGACGATGAGGTGGCAATTGGCGCGGCGAAATGCGAGTATTTACTCAGGTTCTGTTGCCGACTCCCGAAAGGTCCATCATGCGAATCGTCATCGACGCGGAGAAATGTCAGGGACACAACCGCTGTTACGCGCTTGCCCCCGAGCTCGTTGATGTCGATGATCTCGGGATGGCCCAGGTCATCGATGGTGGCCTCGTGCCGGCCGGATCCGAGCAGAAGGCCCAGCTCTTGGTCGCCAACTGCCCGGAGTACGCGATCTCCATCGTCGAGTAGTTCTGCCCGATGCACCTGCCCCGACCTTGCCCGACCCGACCAGAACAAGCGAGCACGAGATGACTGACACCCGCGTACGGACGGCCCCGCCGGTCATCGACTGGGCGACCGACTTCGACCACACCGACCCGGTGTGGGTCGACAACCCGTTTCCCATCTGGGACGACCTGCGCAAGCGTTGCCCCGTCGCCCATAGCGACCGCTTCAACGGTGTGTACTTGCCGACCCGGGCCGAGGACATCCACGCCATCGCGTACGACACGGACCACTTCACGTCGCGGGCTGTCGTGGTGTCGACCAACGTGCCCGAAGCCGTTGCGCCAATCGGTGGGGCACCGCCCATCACCAGCGATCCGCCCTTCCATCAGCACGCCCGCAAGATCCTGCTCCCAGCCTTCGGTCCGAAGGTAATCGAGGCGCTGCGTCCCCGCGTCGTCGAGCTCTGCCACAAGTTGATCGACGACATGGAAGAACGCGACGTCGTCGATGGTGCCGCCGACTACGCCCAGAACATACCGCCGGCGGTGATCGCCCACATGCTCGGCCTGCCGATGGAGGACGGCGACATCTTCCGTACCTTCATCCACACCACCCTTGGCAACGTCGATGCGCCGCCGGAGGAACGACAGGCCGCGTTCGGACAGCTCGACTCGTACCTCGATGGACATCTGAACGATCACCTCGAGAACCCGCGTGATGACCTGATCACGTTCCTTCAGAACGCCGAGATCTTCGGTAACAAGCTCTCCTTCGAGCACGTGCGCGGCACGATTGCGTTGCTGATGATCGCCGGGATCGACACCACGTGGTCGGCGATCGGGGCCTCGCTGTTCCACCTGGCCTCGACGGACTCGGACCGCACACGGCTCCGCAATGAGCCGCAACTCCTACCGACGGCGGTGGAGGAGTTCCTGCGCGCGTACGCACCGGTCACCATGGCCCGCGTCGTCAAGGAAGACGTGGAAATCAGCGGGACGGTGCTCAAAGAAGGCCAATGGTGCCTGCTGCCCTTCCCGGCGGCGAACCGTGACCCGGAGGCGTTCGTCGACGCCGACCAATTCGTGATCGACCGCGCCGAGAACCGCCATGCCGCGTTCGGTCTCGGCATCCACCGCTGTCTGGGGTCGAACCTCGCCCGCCTCGAGCTTTCCGTCGCCGTGCAGGTGTGGATGGAGCGTTTCCCGGATTTCATCCTCGAGGATCCGTCTGCGGTCACGTGGGCACCCGGCCAGGTGCGGGGTCCCCGCATCCTGCCGATCCGCGTCCTCGAACGCGCCTGATTCCTGCGAAACAAGCCCGCGCTCGCAATCGGGACATCTGGCTCTAGGGTTTTGGGCCCTAGCGAAGGGGTGCGCGTTTCCGTGGCCGGTCAAGACAAGTGGCAGCGTCAGTTCATGCGGTTCGGCGCGATCGTCGACCGGCTGAGCCGACCGTTCATGACGGTTGAACTCGACCATCGGGACAGCATTCCCCGCCAACCGATGCTGATGGCTGCGAATCACCGGAGTTTGGCCGACGTGTTCGTTGCGCTGATCGCCTGCTATCGCCTGAAGCGGCCGACGAGGTTCATCGTCTCGCGGGTGTTCTTCAAACGTCCGGTGTTCGGAACGGTGCTGCGGTCGATTGGCTGCATCGAAGGAGGACGCAAGAGCGGAGCGGGTGCGGTCGCCGTTGGGGCCATCAGGGACGGGAACTCGTGCGCAATCATGCCCGAAGGAGCGATCAAGGAGATGCTGCCGGGACACATCCTCGCACCCCTGCTTCCCGGCGTCGCCGAGATCTGGGAGCAGAGTCAGTGCCCATTCGTCGCGGTTGGTGTGTCCGGCGCCGACGACGTGTGGAAGAACGGCCGCTGGTTCCCGCGGACCGCGATACGGAGCCGAAACCGTCCCCTCGTGCACGTCCGGGTGGCCGACCCGGTGTTCCCCGGTGGCCTGCCGTGCTCGCTGGAGCGGGTCGAGGAGATCATGGAGGCGAACTGCGTGCAGAGCGCCCACGATCACGAGAAGCGGGTCGCTGAGCTGCTCTCGTGGCGCTGATCCGTCGCCCCGGGCTGAGTCGTCGCCCCGGTCGCCTCGGGTGGTTCGACCCGGGCCAGCTACCAGCCGTCGAGGATGGCCCGGCCGCCTGACGTGCCGATCCGCGTGGCGCCCGCCTCGATCATGGCCCTCGCCGTCGCTGCATCACGGATGCCGCCCGACGCCTTGACGCCGGTGTCCTCGCCGACCGTCTCGGCCATGAGGCGCACGGCGGCCACGGTCGCACCGCCCGAGGGGTGAAAGCCGGTCGACGTCTTCACGAAGTCGGCCCCCGCCGACCTGGCCACACGGCACGCCTCGACGATCTCGGCGTCGGAGAGGACGCCCGTCTCCAGAATCACCTTGAGCAGAGCGTTGGGCACGGCGGCCGCCACGTCGGCGACGTCGGCTTCGAGCCCGGCCCAGTCGCCCGACTTGATGAGTCCGAGGTTGGCGACCATGTCGACCTCCGAAGCCCCGCCGGCGACCGCGAGCGATGCCTCCATGGCCTTGATGCGGCTATCGACGGCGCCACTCGGAAAGCCCACCACCGTGCACACCACGATGCCGTCGTCGACCGCATTGACGGCCAGCTCGACGTTGCACGGGCTCACGCAGACCGCGCCGACCCCCAGCTCGTTCGCCTCGACACACAACGCCACGACCTCGTCGGGTGTGGCCTCGGGACGAAGGAGGGTGAGATCGAGCATGCGGGCGACATCGGCGCGGGACAGGTCCATGTCCCCACGTTCTCACGGCGGCGCCGGTCTCCGTTTCCGATCTGCCGACGCTGGTTCATCGCCCGCAATGCGGAAACTGCCCGGGATTCGTCGCCCAAGCCGGCTTTGCCGGCGACGGAGACCGCATTGGCGGGCGATACGGTCCGTGTGCAGAGGCGGCGCGGAGTTTGGAAGGATGCCGGGGTGACTGATTCGACTTCCCCGGGTCCTGCAGCAGTCCGTCTCGCGGCGCAGCGCTGGCTCGCCTTGGATCCCGACCCGGTCACCAGAGCCGAGACGCAAGCGCTTCTCGACGCCGCGGCGACCGGCGACGCGAAGGCGGTGGAAGACCTCGCCAACCGCTTCACCGGACGTCTCCAGTTCGGTACGGCTGGGATTCGGGCTGCCATCGGCGCCGGGCCGCAGCGGATGAACCGGTTGGTCGTGCGGCAAACGGCGGCTGGCGTGGCGGCGGATCTCCGCGCGACGGTGCCCGACGCGGCGGCGAGGGGCGTGGTCATCGGCGGCGATGCCCGTCACGGGTCGAAGGAGTTCGTGGAAGACATTGCGGCAGTCCTCGCCTCGGCGGGCATCGCGTCGATGCGGTTTCCCGACCCGACGCCCACCCCGGTGGTGGCGTTTGCGACGAAGCATCTCAAGGTCGCCGCCGGCATCCAGGTCACGGCGAGCCACAACCCGCCCGCCGACAACGGGATGAAGGTGTACTGGGGTGACGGCGCCCAGATCGTGCCGCCCATGGATGAGCGCATCGCCGCGGCGATCGACGTGGTGGCGAACGGTCCCATCGTCCTTGCGGGTCCGGACAGCCCGCTGGCCCAGTTCGTCGACCCGACGCTCGTCGATCAGTACGTGGCAGGGGTGCACGCGCTCGATCCGCACACCGCCTCGGCGTCAGAGCGAGCGGCGCTGAAGATCGTCATGACCCCGATGCACGGTGTGGGCGGCGCTCTGCTCGTTCGCATCCTCGGCGAAGCGGGGTTCGCCCAGGTCGTGCCCGTGGCCGAACAGTTCGCACCCGACCCGGACTTCCCGACGGTGTCGTTCCCCAACCCCGAGGAGCCCGGCGCGCTCGACCTGGCGTTCGCCACGGCCCGGCGCGTCGACGCCGACATCATCATTGCCAACGATCCCGACGCCGATCGGTGTGCTCTGGCCGTTGCCGATCCGTCCGCTGACGGTGGCTGGCGCATGCTCCGGGGTGACGAGGTGGGCTGGGTTCTCGCCGACCATCTCCTGGGGGTACCGTCGGACGACCCGCGTCCGACCCTTCTGATCACGACGCTCGTGTCCTCGTCGCTGCTTCGCGAGATGGCGGCGCGTCGGGGTGCGACCTACGTCGAAACGCTCACGGGATTCAAATGGCTCGCCCGGGCAGCCATGGATCGTCCTGATCATCGCCTCGTCCTCGCCTACGAAGAGGCTCTCGGGTATTGCGTCGGCGACCTCGTTGCCGACAAGGACGGCTTCAGCGCCGCCCTCGTGGCTGCTGACCTGGCCGCTCGACGCAAGGCCGACGGATCGTCGCTGCTCGGCGCATTACGCGACATCCAGTCGACCTACGGGCGTTACGACACCTCACAGTGGTCCCTTCGCTTCGACGGACCCACGGCGGCCGAGGATATGGCGGCGCTCATGGTCCGAGCCCGCGCCGCACACCCGGCGGAGATCGCCGGATGCGCCGTGGTGGAAGAGCGGGACTACCTCACCACCAATCCGCCGGCGGACGTCGTCGTGTTCTCGCTCGGCGAGACCGGGCGCATCACGGTGCGCCCGAGCGGGACCGAACCGAAGTGCAAGGTCTACTTCGAGGTCGTGTCGCATGAAGGCGCGGCCGCCGTCACAGTCGACGAGCTCCGACTCGCCATGGCTCTGCTGCTGGGTGTCCCGGCGTGATCTGGCGTGTTCGTCGCGTGTCTGGCCATGGCTCTGCTGCTGGGTGTCCCGGCGTGAACCGTCGGACGACAAGGGAACGCTGATGCCCGAGCTCGGGCGGCTCCAGTGGGACCGGTCCTTCGTCAGCGTCCGCGCCGATCCAGCAGTTCCGCTGCTCGCTCACGTGCGGGCGACCGGTTCGACCGCAGCTCCCGTGACCGTCCTCGTGATCGTGTCCCCCCTCGCGTCCCACATCGCCGTCGAGCCGGGCATCGAGGAGCTTGTTCGTTCGGGCCGTCGCGTCGTTGTCGCCGATCACCCCGGCACCGGTGGGAGTGACGAGTGGGCGGGGTCACTTGATGACTGGATCGACCAGGTCGGTGGCGCGGTGGATGCCGGCGTGCTCGTCGCCATGGGTCCGGCCGCGGGCGACCCCATGGAGCTCGCCGCACTTGCCGAGCGGTTGGAGCCGCGCGCTGATGGAGCCCACCTCGCCGCGGCCATCGATGCCGTGCGCTCGGCCTGGGTCTTCGGTCCGTGGCACGAACGAACGTCCACGGCCCGTCTGAGCGCCGCAGTCCCCGACGCCGCGGCGCTGCACGTTGGGGCGTTGCGTCTCCTCGAGTCACCGTCCACACTCGCCGAGCGCGGTGCCTGGTTCGACGGGCTCGCCTCGCACGTTTTCAGGACACGACGGGCGAGCCAGGACCCTGACCCGACCCGATCATACGTACTCACACGATTCGGGCAGGTGCACATCCGGACGAAAGGTCGTCGCACCCGGCGACCGACGCTCCTCGCACTGCATCCGTCCCCCGGGTCGGCGCGTCCTTATGCGCACATAGCGGGTCGGCTCGGATCGACTCGCCGGGTTGTCGCTCCCGACATGCTCGGCAACGGTGACTCCGACGGCCCCGTGGTCCACCACGCGCTCGTCGATGCACTGTCCCCGGAGTTCAGCGACACCTGCGGTACGTCGCGCACACTGGCCGACTATGCGGACGAGGCGATCGCAGTGCTCGATGGGCTCGGTGAAATCGAGCCCATCGACATCTGGGGCAACCACACCGGCGCACTCATTGGAATGGAGTTGGCAATCCGCCATCCCCATCGAGTGCGACGACTGGTCATGGACGGCATCACGATCTTCGACCCCGCGGAGAAGGCCGACATCCTCACCCACTACCTGCCGCCGTTCGAACTCGACGACCATGGCGCCCACCTGTTGCGCGCCTGGGGCATGCGTCACGACATGATCCTGTTCTGGCCGTGGTATCGGACGAACCCGTCAGGGTGGCGTCCTCTCGGCGCGGTCGAGCCGAGGGCATTGCACGCCATCACGATGGAACTGCTTCGCAGCGGCCCGACGTTCCGTACCGCCTACGACGCCGCCTTCCGCTACCCGACCACGGCCCGGTTGCCGCTGCTGACCGTTCCGGCCATGCTCACAGTGTTTCCCGCCGACCCACTCGCCGGCGCGGCCGACGAGGCGTGCCGACTCCTCCCGTCATTGCAGCGGGCCGACATCGGTGGGTACGGCCCCGATCAGCTCGACGCGTCCGTGGGAGTGATCACCGGATTCCTCGACGCGCCGTGATTCGATCGGACCTACGCCAGCCACCAGCCCGGGAGTGCTGTTCGGGTGCCTGACGCATACTTCGCCAACCGCTCACGGCCGGTCGTGCTCAGCAGGTCGATGATGTCGAAGTACGCGGACGGCCCGGCCGAACGGAGTGCCCTCGCCGGTTCAGTGTTGCGTTCGGGGAGATGGGTGGTCAGAAGCACGACCGGGCACCCGTCGACATGGTCGCGAATGGCGTGCAGACGGCCAAGGGTGTCCCACACCGCACCGGCGTTGGTCATTCCTGCCCGATGAGTCGTATGCGCGCCGACGATCTTGAAGTACCACGTCTTCCCGTGATTGTCGGTGGCTCGGAAATCGACCGACACACCCGTTTTGGCGATCTTCGGCGAGACGCTGTCGATGATGAACCCGGCAGCCCGCAGAACGGAGTCGGCGAGCTTCGCCGCGCCCATCGAATCATCTCCTTCGAGGTCATCCGTACGCATGCCTTCGGCGGCAACCCGGGCACGGGCGATTTCCACGTACGCAGGATCGAGGTCGTAGCCGATGTAGCGCCGACCGAGGCGCGACGCGGCAACCATTGACGAACCACTGCCGAGGAACGGATCGAGCACCAAGTCGTTTTCATACGTATACAGACGAATAAGCTGCTCGGGAAGCTCGACCGGGAAGGGCGCCGGATGACCGACCCGCTTCGCCGACTCCGGCGCGATGTCCCACAGGTCGAGCGTCAGCGAGAGGAAGTCGTCGGTGGCGATCGTGGCAGTGTGCGGGAGGTTCTCCTTCGCCCGTGTGGCCGCGTTGCGCGCTCGATCAAAGCGACCCTTCGACGCGATGATGATGCGTTCGGTGAGGTCGCGGAGCACCGGATTCGCCGGGCTGCGGTATGAACCCCAGGCGCACGACCCGGTTGCGCCGACGGCCTTGCGCCAGATGACCTCGCCCCGCAGCAGGACTCCGAGGTCGTCCTGCAGGATGTGGATCACGTCGGCCGACAGACTGCGGTAGGGCTTGCGTCCGAGGTTGGCGACATTGACCGCGATACGTCCGCCGGGTTCGAGGACCCGGACACACTCGGTGAACACCTCGCGGAGCATGGCAAGGAACTCGACGTAGGACGACGGCACGTGATCTGCGGTCAGTTCCTCCTCGTACTGCTTGCCGGCAAAGTAAGGCGGCGACGTGACGACGAGCGCGACCGAACCGTCCGCAAGCGCGGCCATCGAGCGCGAGTCCCCACAGACGAACGGCTCGGCAATAGCGAACGGCGCCAGCACCGTGTCATCGTCGGACAGCCTGGGAGCGGTGAAGCGCGTGTAGAAGCCCGTGGCGTCGTGGGCCTCCCGGCGGCCCGATCCAAAATTCGATGTCGTCGTGGCCACGGTGGTAACGACGGTAGTGGGCAGCCGCGCGCGCCGCGAGTCTCGTGGGCCAGCTCACTCGCTTGGGCCGGCAAACACCGGGAAAACCACGGTCTGCTGGCCGGAGCGAGCCGGCCGGCCCACGGTCGCTAGGCCGCTGCGAGTTCGGCGGCGAGCGCCGCGTAGCGCGGTTTGATGACCTGCTCGATGAGGTGCAGGCGCCCGTCGAAGGCCCAGAATGCGCTCTTCATGCCGTTGACGGTGAACCAGCGGAGATCGTCGAGGCCATAGTCGAAGGTGTCGCACAGCGTGGCGAACTCCGACGACATGGAGCAGCCGCTCATCAGCCGGTTGTCGGTGTTCACCGTCACCCGGAACCGGAGTCGTTTGAGCAGGTGAATGGGATGCTCAGCGATGGACCGCGCCGCGCCGGTGTGCACGTTCGAAGTCGGGCACATCTCGAGCGGCACCCGTCGATCGCGGACGTAGGAAGCCAAACGGCCGAGCGCGTACGTGCCGTCGGGCCGCATGGTGATGTCGTCGACGATGCGTACTCCGTGGCCGAGGCGCTCGGCACCGCAGTACTGCAGCGCCTCGTGGATCGACGGCAGACCGAACGCTTCGCCGGCATGGATCGTCGTATGGAAGTTCGCCTCGTGGATGCGATTGAACGCCCCGAGATGACGAGACGGCGGGAAGCCGTCCTCCGGTCCAGCGATGTCGAAACCGATCACGTTGTTGTCCCGATGGCGGATCGCCAGCTCGGCGATCTCGAACGAGTGCGCCTCCTGGCGCATCGCCGACAGCAGGGTGCCGATGGTGATGGTGTTCCCGGCGGATTCGGCCGACTTGCGACCGAGCTCGAAGCCCTCGACGACGGCGTCGACAACGTCGTCGAGGCTGAGGCCCTTCTTGAGGTGCTGTTCGGGGGCGAAGCGGATCTCGGCATAGACGACGCCGTCGGCGGCGAGGTCCTCGGCGGCCTCCGCAGCGATTCGGGTGAGCGCGTCACGGTCCTGCATCACGCCAACGGTGTGGTCGAAGGTGGAGAGGTACAGCGGAAGCGACAGCCGGTCGGCGCCTTCGCGGATCTTCGCCGCAAGTTCGTCCGGGTCGGTCGAGGGCAGGCCGGCGTAGCCGAACTCCTTGGCCAGCTCGATCATCGTTTGGGGACGCAATCCGCCATCGAGATGATCGTGGAGCAGGACCTTCGGGGCTCGGCGGATGACTTCCAGCGAAAGGCTCATGTCCCATTCTTGCCTGCGACCGAGAGGGTGGCGCCCCGCACCACGGCCGCGCCCGCGGTGAGCGGTCACGGACGTCCGACCGCAGGTCCGGCCGATCTCGCCCCTTCTCGCGTAACCTCGCCTGCCATGTCGGATCGTCAGCGGATTTCGTCGGGTCTGCCCTACGAGCTCATCGTCGGGTACAGCCGGGCCATCCGTGTCCACGAGCACGTCTACGTCTCCGGCACCACCCCGCAGTGGGAGAACGGCACGGTCGACCCCGATCCGGAGCGTCAGGTGCGGCGCTGCTTCGAGATCATCGAGAAGGCGCTGATGGAGGCGGGCGGTTCATTGGCCGGCGTCGTCCGCACGCGTATCTACCTGACGAGCACCGACACGGTGCGGGCCGTCGAGAAGGTGCACGGCGAACTGTTCGGAGACGTCCGTCCGGCGAACTCCACGGTCGTCGTGGCGGCACTCCTCAATCCGGCCTGGAAGGTCGAGATCGAAGCCGACGCCGTCATCGGGTCGAGGGACCGCGAACGCACCGGGAGCTGAGCCGTCATGACCGGGCCGTCCACACCTCGGGTCCTCATCGACTGCGATCCCGGTCACGACGATGTCTTCGCGATCGCCGTCGCGGCGCAGCACTGTGCCATCGTCGGGGTCACGACGGTAGCGGGCAACTCTCCGCTGACGAACACCACCCGTAACGCGTTGATCGCCATGGATCTGTTCGGTCTGCACTTCGTGCCGGTGCACAGCGGGTCTGCAGTACCGGTGAATGGTCAAGAGGGACGCTATCCCGAGGCGCATGGGCGTTCCGGTCTCGATGGGCCGGTGCCCCGCACACCCTCGCGCGGTGTCGACGGGACCGACGCCGTATCGTTCATCATCGACACGGTGCGGGCGACCGAAGGATTGTGGCTCGTCCCGATCGGTCCCCTGACCAACATCGCCCTTGCGCTGCGCCGCGCCCCCGACATCTCGCGACGAGTGGCCGGCATCTCGATCATGGGTGGGTCACTGACGCACGGGAACATGACGAGTGCGGCGGAGTTCAACATCTGGTTCGACCCCGAGGCCGCCGACGAGGTGTTCCGGTCCGGCGCGCCGATGATGATGTGCGGCCTCGACCTGACCCATCAGGTAGCGGCCGACGGGAGATTCATCGACGCGTTGGAGTCGCACGGGACCGACACCTCGCGTTTCTGTGCCGAGCTGATGCGCTTCTACCACGGGTACTCAGCGCGCTTAGTTCACCTGGAGGGCGAGTCCGCGTATCGTCACCGGGTCCCGATGCATGATCCCTGCGCGGTGATGGCGATCACCCATCCGCACCTCTTCACCGTCGAACGCCTGCACGTCGTGGTCGAGACTGCGGGGACGCACACCCGGGGCATGACCCACCCGGACCTCCGCCCGTGGGCCGACCCGACCCGTGCGAACGTCGACGCTGTCGTCGTCGCCCGCCGTGATCAGGCGCTCGATGTCGTTCTTGGCGCCCTGATGCGTTGACGGTGATCGTCCGCCGGCCCGGGCCGGCCTTCACCAGCATCGCGGTTGGGATCGGTTGCCCAACGGTCGGAACCGGTCGCCATCTGCGGCTGAACGCCTCCTAGCCACGTTCGGAGGTGTTCTGCCCCCATATATGGGGGCAACCTCTCTCCCAGTGGCACCGGCCACTCGTGTTGCGAGCAGTCGAGCGAAGCGAGCGGCGCAGCGCCATTGAACAGAGGGGCAACCTCTCTTCCAATGTCAGTGGAGGTCGTCGGGGCCGAAGGAGTCGGGGAGGATGTCGTCGAGGGTTTTGATGCCGCCGACGCCTTTGACGAGGAGTTGTTTGCCGCCGTGTTCGAGGAGCAGCTGGCGGCAGCGGCCGCACGGGGCGAGGACGTAGCCCTCGGCGTGGACCGCGACGAACGCCACGAGGCGTCCACCACCGCTCGCCATGAGCGACGACACCAGCCCGCACTCGGCGCAGAGCCCGAGACCGTAGGACGCGTTCTCGACGTTGCAGCCGGTGACGATGCGCCCGTCGTCGACCAGAGCGGCGGCGCCGACCGGGAACTTGGAATACGGGGCGTAGGACTTCTCGGTCATGGCGAGCGCCGCGGCGTGCAGCGCATCCCAGTCGACGGTCGGGGGAGAGGACACCGATCTACCCCGCCTGTCCCTTGATGTACGGCCGACCGCTCTCGGCCGGGGGTCGTTGGCGCTTCGAGGCAACCGTGAGCACGATCAGGGTCAGCAGATACGGCAGGGCTTTGATCAATGCGTCATTGATGATCTCGTTGGCCGAGGCGAACCACAACACGAACGCGGCAACGACCCCCAGCCCGGCGGCCGGCTTGAAGCGCTTCTTCGCCACGTTCCATGCGGCTGCCAGCAGGAACGAGAGGCCCACGGCGCCGATGACCGCACGCGACTCGAGACCGAGCTGGAAACCGACGGACTGGCTGAAGCTGAACAGCAGCGCACCGATCGACAGCAGGCCGGGCATCCAGTTGCCGAAGATCATGGCGGCCAGGCCCAGGTAGCCCCGGTTCGCCGTCATGCCCTGCTGATACTTGAGGCTGTCGAGGACCAGCCAGGCACCACCGAGACCGGCCAGGCTGCCGGAGATGAGCAGCGCCATCCACCGGGTGAAGATGACGTTCACGCCGAGGGACTCGGCGGCGGCCGGCTTCTCGCCACTGCTGCGAAGGCGCAGACCGAACGGCGTCCGCCAGACCAGATACCAGATCGCCGGGATGAGGAGGAGCAGGAGAACCGACGACCAGGCGACCTCGATGGTGAAGCCCCGGACCGTGCCAGCGAGGTCGGAGAGGAGGAACCACCGCTTGTCCTCGATGGTCTGAAGCCAGTCGCCGATGAACGGGATGGAGAACTTGCTGCCGAAGTTCCGCACCGACGGAGAGTCGGCGATGGTGCCGAGGTCGCCTTCGCGGCCCTTTCCGTCGAAGAAGATGCCGGAGAGGTAGCGGACGAGGCCCACCGACAAGATGTTGATCGCGACGCCGGCCACCGTCTGATCGACGGCGAACGTCACGGTGGCAAGGGCGAGGAGTGCCCCACCGAGGAAGCCGCCGATGAGCCCCCCGAGAAGCGCCCCCCACGGCCCGAAGTGCCAGCCGAGATAGCCGGCACCCCACGTGCCCATGATCATCATGCCCTCGAGGCCGATGTTGAACACCCCGGCGCGCTCGGCGACGAGTCCTCCGAGTCCGGCGAGGATCACCGGAACGGCAAAGCCAAGAGCGGTGCTGACCGTCGATGACCCGGTGAGTCCCGGAGCACTGAACAGCCGGGCGGAGATCGAGAGGAGGAGTACAACACCGAGGGCGCTGAGCGAAGCGCGCTGCCATCCGTTCAGGCGGACATTCATCATGCGCCGGCTTCCTGCAGCTTCGCCGCGTGTGTTCTTGCTGCAGCCTCTCGGATGATGGTGGCGAGGGTCTTGCGTTCCCAGACGGCGTAGACGATGACCGCGATGAACAACAGGGAGCCTTGGAGGATCACGGCGATCTCGCCGGGGATCCCGACCGTGACCAGACCGCGGGCGCCCTGGTCGAGTGCGGCCCAGAGAAAGGCCGCTGCAGCGACACCGATGGGATGGTTACGCCCGAGCAGGGCGATCCCGATGCCGGTGAAACCGAGCATGCCCGGGAACCGGTCACCGTAGGAGAGCTGATCGTTGGCCGAGAGCACGATCCCCATCCCGATGAGTCCGGCACATGCGCCCGAGATGAGCATCGTGATCATCATCATTCGCTTGGGGTTGATGCCCGCTGATCGGGCGGCTGAGGCGTTGCCGCCCGAGGCCCGCAGGTCGAAGCCGAATCGGGTGCGGTAGACGATCAGATAGAACGCCACGCCGACGACCATCGCGATGAGGACGTAGCTCTGGATCTTGGCGTCACCGATCTTGAAGACGGGAAGCTGACCGTTCTTGGGGATCGGACGGGTCGAGCCGTACTCGGGCCGGTTCGGATCGCGGAAGTGCGTCCACTTGCTCTGCATCAGGTAACTGATGAGCGACAGCCCAACGCCGTTCAGCATGATGCCGATGAGGACGGGGTTCACGTTGCGGGTGACGTTGAGGATCCCGATGAGCGACGCCCAGATCGCGCCGGCCACGATCGCCGTCAAGAGGGTCACGGCGACGTGCAGCGGGGCCGGGAGGTCGATGGCGGCGCCGACGACCGCGCCGAACATCGCCGCCACCTGGTATTGGACGTTCGTGCCGATGTTGAAGACGTTCATCTTCAGAGCGATGGCGACGGCGATGGCGCTCACGTAATAGCGGGCACCGACATTTATGGCGGTGACCACACCGTCGAGATTGGCGAAGTTCTTCCACATCGCCCGGTAGGCGGTGAGCGGGTTGTGACCCGAGACCAGAAGGACGACGGACGCGATGGCGAAGGCGAGCGCAAGCGCAAGCGCCGCCGGTGTGAGCGTCTTCTTGAGGTTCTTCATGCCGCGTCGCCCTTCCGTGCTCCGGTCATGTAGCTCCCGAGTTCGGCCGCGTTGATCCTGCTGGGGTCGAGCTCGGCGACGATCTCCCCGTGGAACAGGACGAGCAGGCGGTCCGAGAGCCCGATGAGCTCTTCGAGGTCGGCGGAGACGAGCAGGATGCCGAGCCCCTTCTCGCGGGCGTCTCGCATGGCGTCCCAGACCGCGGCTTGGGCTCCGACGTCGATGCCACGGGTCGGATGGGCGGCGATCAGCACGCGAGGCTTAGTGAGCATCTCCCGACCGACGATGAGCTTCTGCTGGTTCCCACCGGAGAGGGCCACCGCAGCAACATCGGTTCCGGGTGTTCGCACGTCGAAGGTGTCGATCGCCTCTTGGGTGAAGGCCCGACAGCCGTCGTTGTCCATCCAGTGTCCGTCGGAGAACGGCTCGGCTCCCTGGTGACCGAGCGCACTGTTCTCCCAGAGCGGGAAGGTGAGGACCAGAGCGTCGCGCTGGCGGTCCTCGGGCACGTAGCCGAGCCCGCCTTCGCGGCGTGCTTTCGTCGACCAGCGGGTGACGTCGACGCCGCCGAACTCCACCGTTCCCCGCGCCAGGGGACGCAGCCCCATGATCGCTTCGAGGAGCTCGTGCTGGCCGTTGCCCTCGACGCCGGCGATTCCGACGATCTCGCCGGCGTGGACCTTGAGGTTGATGTTCTGCAGGGCGAGCTTGCCCATCCCCGGTACGTCGAGGTTGGCGACGCTCAGCATGACCTCGTCGCGGATGGTGTTGCCGTGCGTCTCGGGGGTCGGGAGCTCGCTGCCGACCATCATCTCGGCGAGATCACGGGCGGTCACCTTCGAAGGATCGGCGACCTCGGCGACCGTCTTCCCCGCCCGGATGACGGTGATGGCGTCGGCCACCGAGAGGACTTCGAGGAGCTTGTGGGAGATGAAGATGATGGTGGCGCCCTGGGCGACGAGTCCGCGCAGCGAGGCGAAGAGCTCGTCGACTTCCTGGGGGACGAGCACCGCAGTGGGTTCGTCGAGGATCAGGATCTTGGCGCCGCGGTACAGCACCTTCAAGATCTCGACGCGCTGGCGCTGCCCGACCCCGAGGTCGGAGATGTAGGCGTCGGGGTCGACGTCGAGCCCGTAGCTCGCGCTGAGCTCGCGGATGCGGGCGCGTGCCTGTTTCGCATTGAGTTTGAACTGCGTACCCGGTTCGTCACCGAGCACGACGTTCTCCCACACGGTGAGGTTGTCGGCCAGCATGAAGTGCTGGAACACCATGCCGATGCCCTGGGCGATCGCGTCCTTCGGTGTCCGAAAAGTCTGCTGCACCCCGTTCACGGTGATGGTGCCCTCGTCGGGCTGATGGGCGCCGTAGAGCGTCTTCATCAGCGTCGACTTGCCGGCACCGTTCTCGCCGACGATGGCGTGGATGGTCGCGTGGGCGACCCGCAGGTTCACGCCGTCGTTGGCGACAACACCCGGGAAGCGCTTCACGATGTCGCGGAGTTCGATGGCGACGGTGCCGCCGCCCCCGGCTGTCGGATCGGTCATCGCGTTCGCTGTTCCTTGCTGCGTCGTCGAGGGACGTCGGACGGTTTCGTCATGACCACGCCTTCCTAGCAGAAAAGCAAACGGGGCGACCCGAAGGTCGCCCCGTTTCACACGGTTCGCGTTCGGCGCAAAGCGCCTCGTGCGACTACTTGCGGGTCGGCACCTTCGGCACGACGATCTTGCCGCTGATGATGTCCTTCTTGACCTTCTCGACCTTGGCGATGAGGGAAGCCTTCAGCGCCTTGTTGCTCTTGGCGTATCCCACGCCGTCGGCCGCGAGGCCGAGCGTGACCGTGCCGGTGGCGGGCTTGCCGCTGTTGTACGCCTTGATGGCTTCGTAGGCGGCGACGTCAACACGCTTGAGCATCGAGGTGAGGATGTAGTCGCGGCCGTTGGCCTGGGAGATGGTCTGGTATTGATCGGAGTCGACCCCGATGGCCCAGATCTGGCCGGGCTTCTTGCCCGACTCCTTGGCGGCGATGAACGCACCGTTGCCGGTGGATCCGGCGGCGACGTAGATCACGTCAATGCCCGACTTGTACATGGCGGCGGCGATGGCCTTGCCCTTCGGGACGTCGGTGAAGCCGGAGAAGTCCGGCGGAGCCGAGGCGTACTTCTGGGTGATCTTGATGTTCTTCTTGGCCGCCTTGGCTCCGGCCTCGAAGCCGGCCTCGAATCGCTTGATCAGATCGATCTCGACGCCTCCGATGAAGCCGACCTTGCCGGTCTTCGTGGTGCTACCGGCGATGTAACCGACGAGGTAGGAACCTTCCTGCTCGGAGAACAGGTAGCCGGCGGCGTTGGCGAGCGGCGCACCCTTGGTGGCACCGTCATCCTGGTCGGAGAGGGCATCGTCGATCGACGCAAACGCGATGGTGGGGTTGGCCTTGGCGCCCTTGGAGCAGTCCGGCGTCCAGAGGAAGCCGATGCAGATGATCAGACCGTTCTTGGCGGCGATGACGGTCTTGAGGCGCTCGGCGCGGTCACCGTCGGCACCCGACGGAACCGACTCGGTGGCCTTGAGACCAGAGAATTCGGCCTTGGCCTTGTCGAGGCCGGCGGCAGCCGCGTCGTTGAACGACTTGTCGCCACGACCGGTCAAGTCGAACATCAGGGCGACGGACTTCGGCTCCTGCGACTGCGCGGCCGGGGCGGCGATCAGTGCAAGAGCACTGGCCATCGCGACGCCGGCAACGGCTTTGCGGGTGATCTTCATGGAGTTTGACCCTCCGAGGGTGTGATGTAGGGGCCGCACTCCGCGGAAGCGGTGTTGCGGACCGGGTTTGGTCCCACGTGACGTTAACGGGCTGAACAGGGTGCAGCAATCAGAACTTGGGTCCGGTTCACGAGATTGCAACACGGGTCGGGCGAAGTGCCTCGAGAAAGGTCGTTGGACTGGTGATGGGACGGACACCCGACCGCGCCCGGACGACGTGCGGTCGGGAACGCGGTAGGCGACTCGAACAACTACGTTCGTCGGCAGTGTCCACCTCGTCCCGTTCACTCCGTTCACGCAAACGCGAGGTCCCCGCCGATTTCGATGTCGTGGCCGGGCACTACGACCTTCTGGTCAAGCGCAACCCCGGCTACGTCGAGCACCTTGCGCTGAGCGCCGCCCGGCTGGGCCTCGCCGACGGGGGCCGCGGTATGCGGCTGCTCGATCTGTGTTGCGGGACGGGGCTCTCCACCGCCGGGCTCCTGGCGAGCTATCCCCACGCCGAGATCGTCGGACTCGACGCATCGATCGGCATGCTCGAGCTCGCTCGGGCGAAGCCGGCGCTGCGCCAAGCCGGCGTGCACTTCGTGCACGGTGATGCCATGGATCCAACGGGTGCAGTGGCCGGGGCCTTCGGTGTGGCTCCAGAGGAACTCGCGCTCGATGGGATCGTGATGGCCTACGGGATTCGGAACATGCCCGACGCCGACGAGTGCCTCGCCCGACTCCTGCCACTCCTCAAGCCGGGTGCGCCGATCTGCTTCCACGAGTACTCCGTGGCCCATTCGCCCCGGTCCAAGGGCACCTGGACGGCGGTCGCGTGGGGAATCATCATCCCGTCCGGCTTCATCGCCGCCCGCCACACCCGCATCTACCGCTACCTGTGGCGCAGCGTGCTCGACTTCGACGGCCGTCCGCAGTTCGAGGAACGCCTGAGCGGACACGGTTTCGACGACGTGCGTACCGAACCGATGGACGGCTGGCAGAAGGACATCGTCCATTCGTTCCTGGCCCGGCGGCCGGTCGCGAACCAACCGTGACCCGCGCCCCGGGCGGCCGAGACCGGCGCGCCGTGCGGATCACCGGGCCTGACTCTGCCGACGGGGGGACCCGCCTATCGGGCGATCGGAGCCTGCAGGTCACCGTCGTCGGCGGCGGGCTCGCCGGCATGGCCGCGGCGGTGTCGCTGGCCGAGCGGGGCGCAGCTGTCACTGTTCGAGAGGCCGGACCGGTCCTCGGCGGACGGCTCTCCTCCTGGCCCGACACGCTCAACGACGAGGCTGGGGGCGGACCGATCCAGATGGAGCGTGGGTTTCACGCCTTCTTCCGGCAGTACTACAACGCCCGTGCCCTGCTTCGCCGGGTCGATCCGTCGCTGTCGTTCCTTCGGGCGTGCGATGACTATCCGCTCTTCGGCCCGAACGGCTCGTTCCAGTCGTTCGCGTCGCTGCCGGCGACGCCGCCGCTGAATCTGGCGGTGCTCGTGAAGCGCACGCCCACCCTGAACCTGGCCGGGCTCCGAGGCATCAACGGTGATGCGGCGGCGGAGATGCTGGCCTTCGACGGCGACGACACCTATGCCCGCTTCGACCAGATCAGCGCGAAGGAGTACCTCGATCAGGTCAACTTCCCGGCCGACGCCCGCCGGATGCTCTTCGAGGTGTTCGCCCATTCGTTCTTCAACCCCGAGGAGGTCATGTCGGCGGGCGAGATGCTCATGATGTTCCACCTCTACTTCTGCGGCTCGGCCGAGGGGATCCTCTTCGATGTCCTCGACGGCCCGTTCGGAGAGTCCGTGTGGGTCCCGCTGCAGCGCTACGCGGAATCGCTCGGCGTCCGCATCACCGTCGGGGATCCGGTCGACCTGCTCCCGGAACCGGGAGACGCCGAGGCCGTGGTGCTGGCGACGAACGTCGACGCGCTGCGCGGGATCGTCGACACAAATCCGTGGATCGGTCGGGGCGAAACCGAGTGGCTTGCCAAGGTGGCGGCGCGCCGCCAGGCGCCGCCGTTCGCCGTGCTCCGGCTCTGGCTCGATCGGGACGTGCACCCGGACCGGGCGCCGTTCGCCGGGACGGCAGCGCTCGGCATCCTCGACAACATCTCGTGCGTCCACCGGTATCAGGACGAGGCCCGGAGCTGGGCCCGCCGCACCGGCGGCAGCGTCGTGGAACTGCACGCCTACGCGCTCCCGGTCTCGCACCATCACGACGAGGCACTCGTGCGGCGCGATCTCCTGGAGCAGTTGCGCGGCGTCTACCCGGAGACCCGTGACGCGAAGATCCTCGACGAGCGACTCCTCCTGCGCGCCGACTGCCCGAGCTTCGAGGTGGGCTCCTTTGCCGGTCGGCTGCCGGTCACGACCCCGCATCCCCGCGTCGTGCTGGCCGGCGACCACGTCCGTCTCTCCTTTCCGACGGCGCTGATGGAACGGGCGGTGACCAGTGGCTTCCTCGCCGCGAATGCGCTCCTCTCGCCATTGGGGGCGGCACCCGAGCCGATCTGGTCGGTTCCCACCAGGGGCGTCCTCGCAGGCCTGCAGGCATGGCAGCGTCGTCGACAGGGCAGCCCGGTCGACTCCTGAAAGCGATTGCGCGTGTCCGTACACTGGTGCGCGGACGCGGTGTCCGAGTCTGGGGCCACAGTCTCGGAACGGAGTGGCAGAAGGGGCAGACGTGGGGAATGTGGTGACGGCCCGGGCGGCGATCGTTCGATCGTCTGTCGTCGGCATCCTTGGTGCGCTGTACCCCGACCGGGATGCTCACGCGATCTTCGACCGGCTGGGCGCGGTGAGCGAACGTGCGGCCGCGGCTCGAACAGCGGAGTTATTGGAACGGGACCGCGCCGCTGAACTGACGCCGGACTGGTTCCATTCCAACACGATGATCGGCTACGTGGCGTACGCGGATCGGTTCGGTGGTGATCTCGGCGGCGTCACCAAGCACCTCGACTATCTCGGTGAGCTCGGGATCACCTACGTGCACCTGATGTCGGTCATGCGTCCACGCGACGGCGAGAACGACGGCGGCTACGCCATCGCCGATTATCGCGACGTCGATCCTTCTCTCGGCACGATCGACGACCTACGCGCGCTTATCACCGACCTGCACGAGCGGAACATGGTGGTGTGCATCGATCTCGTGATGAATCACACCGCCGACACACACCCGTGGGCTCTCGAAGCGATGGCCGGCGATGAAGCAAAGCGCGCATATTTTCTCACCTACCCCGACCGCGTCGAGCCCGACCGTTGGGAACGCAGCCTTCCCGAGGTGTTCCCCACCATGGCGCCCGGCAACTTCACGTGGAACGACGCGTTGGGCCGATGGGTGTGGACAACGTTCAATTCGTTCCAGTGGGACCTGAACTACGCCAATCCCGACGTGCTCGTCGAGATGCTCGATGTCATGTGCTTCCTCGCGAATCTTGGCGTCGACGTGCTGCGCCTCGATGCGGTGGCCTTCACCTGGAAGCGTCAGGGGACGAACTGTCAGAACCAGCCGGAGGCCCATTTGATCGCCCAAGTGCTCCGGGCGATGCTGGGCGTCGCCGCACCGGTGACGATCCTGCAGGCCGAAGCGATCGTCGGACCCGACGACCTGGTGCACTACCTCGGTGCCTACGGGTCGCGTCAGCGTCGCGAGTGTGAGCTCGCCTATCACAACCAACTCATGGTCATGGGGTGGTCGGCGCTCGCCGAGCAGAACGTGCGGCTCGCCACCCAGGCGCTCGCGCGCATGTCGCAGATCCCGTCGTGGGCCACGTGGTGCACCTACGTGCGATGCCACGACGACATCGGCTGGGCGGTGACCGACGAAGACGCCGGGCGGGTCGGGCTGTCGGGAGGTGCGCACCGCCGGTTCCTCGCCGAGTTCTACCGCGGCGCGTTCGCCGGGAGCTATTCGTCCGGTGTCGCATTTTCCGCCAACGACGACACCGGGGACGAGCGCACGAGCGGATCGGCCGCCGCGCTCGTCGGGATCGACAGCGCGCGTCGTAGCGGTGATCTTGTCGCGTTGGATCTCGGGGTCCGTCGCCTGCTGATGCTCTACGGGTTGGCGTTCTCCTTCGGTGGGATCCCGCTCGTCTACATGGGCGATGAGCTGGCGTTGGCCAATGACCATACGTACACAGATGATCCAGCCCATGCGACGGACAGTCGATGGATCCACCGGCCGATGATGGACTGGTCCGCCGCCGAACGACGTCGGGATCCGAGCACGATCGAAGGTCGGGTCTTCGCCCGGTTCCGACAGTTGGCCGCGGCGCGTGCCGCCGCGCCAGAACTCCGTTCGGGCGGAACCATCGAGGCGTTCTCGACCGGCAGCGATCGGGTGCTCGGCATCCGCCGTTGGCACCCGCTTCACGGCCCGGTGCTCATCGTTGCCTCGTTCTCCGCCGAGACGGTGACCATTGCTCCGGTCGGTGCGCCGCCGGCGGGCGACGTATGGTTCGACGCGCTCAACGGTGAGCGGGTCCGTGGTGACGTGCCGCTGTCGCTGAGTGGCTACGCGATGCGCTGGCTGGTCGTCGCTCCGGAGCATTCCGTCGTACCCGCTCCCGGTCCACGCTGATTCCCTACGAGGTTGGCCCGGCCGCGGTGTTGCCCGTACTGCGGGCCGGTGCGGTCTCCTACGGCTTCCCGGGTAGCTGTGCTGTCGGCACGTCGGGGACTTTTGGCGGACTCAGGGTTGGCCGGGCCGCCATCCACGGGCGCGAAGGGCGTAGGTGCGCTCGGCGTACCGGGCGTCGTCGCGCCACAGGCGTGTGGCCATCGCGGCGATGATCGGCCTTGCGACAGATGCTCCCTTGAGCATCGTGGCGAAACCGGGGCGTTCGCTCGTGACCAGCGTCGCCTCGATGACGGCCGTGCGTGGTGCCACCCCGGGCGCCGCCGGCGCCATCGGCGTGGCGTGGGTTTCGACGACCGATCCGGTCCCTTCGCCGCCGATGATCGTCATGACGATGGTCCGCGGATCCGGGCAGTCGAATCGGGCTTCCACCTCGACGCGGTGACGGGGCGTGACCCGGTAGGCCACGCGGAGGTCAAGTGCGTCGTCGGTGGCGGCCAGCACCTCGAGTGAGGAGAAGGCATACGGATGGAAATGGACGCCATGCCACGGGTCGAGTCGGTTGGCGAGCACATCGGCCGGCTCGGCCGTGACATCGCGACGGATGACGGCGTCGAGAAAGCGGTCGGGCCGCTTCGTGATGATCGGCGCATCGGTGTTCTCCTCCGCGCCGTGATGGAGTTGGACCCACACCAGCACCCCGTCATCATGGACGGCGAGCGGAGACCAACGGCCTTGGCCGTCGACGCGCTCGCCCCGCCGGGCGGGTAGCGCCAGCCCGTGCCAGGGGCAGACGAGGCTGCCGGCCCCGTTCACCCGGCCGTCGGCGAGATGCGCCCCGAGATGGGGACACGCCGCCGGGGCCGCAGCGACACCCTCATCGCCGACCCAGGTGACCAGTTCGAGGCCGTCGACAGTGTGGCGCTGGGGCCGGGAGGGCCTGGAGCGGAGGGTTCGTCGGGACCCCAGCACGAACCACCCGCCGCTCGGCTTGGCGAGTGCGCGGCTGAGCGCCGACGCAATCGAAGGGCCGTGCGCCTGCTTCCAGTCGGGTTCCCGTCGTGGCGGCATCCGGCCCAACGCTAACGGGAAGCAGCCGTCGCAGGGCTCCCGACCTTCGGGAATATGAGGCGGTCCCCGGGGAGGCGGCGGAGCCTCAACCCGGGGACCTCACCGGAGCAGGTGGCGGGAACCTGAACCGGTGTGCTCCGTATCGTAGGTGAATCACCCATACAACGGAAGGGAGCTTCAGGGACGCCACCCAACCGCGGCAAAACCCGACACGGCGGTCACCGGCCACACGGAGCGGACGTCGGCGGTCATGGACGGTCCCAACCGCAACCTGCGGAGCTCCCCGCCACGCGTGCAGGCGAGAAGGAGGTCGCCGGTGGCGGTCCACGCTCCGAACCGGGCACCGCAACCGGGTGTCGCCCAACGACGAGTCTCTCCCTCGGAAGTGACGCCGACGAGTTCGTCGGTCCCACGACTGATCACGACCACCATCGGGCCAGTTCCGGTGGCGGCATCAGGCCGGACGACCACGTCGGCCGGCGTGGACCCGTCGAGCGCGATCCGACGCACGAGGGACAGCCGACCTTTGTCGAAGCTCCACCACGAGAGGCCTCCCCGCAACTCCTCGGAGACGACGAGGGTGAACGGGTCGGCGAACACCGCAGTCCTCGGTCCGGTGCCGGCGGGAAGCCGCTCGGTGCGAAGGAGGCCGAGAGTGCGTGCATCGAAGACATGCAGCGAATCCGTGCCGAGATCGGCAACGACCAGGTAGCGATCGTCGGTCGAGACGGCGATCGAATGCGCATGGGGACCCAGCTGCCGCCTGGGGTCGGGGCCTCGGCCGACGGGGAGGAGGACACGTTTCGCCGCCTTGGGCACTCCTCGTTCGTCGAGGATGACCCGGGTGATGCTGCCGTCGGTGTAACCGGCGACAAAAGCCGTTCGGCCCTTGGAATCGAGTGCGATGTGGACCGGACCGGTCCCGGTCGCCGCCCTTCCTATCTCCCGCCATTCCTTCGCCGTCGGCGTGATGGCGACCAGCACGCGATTCGCAGGTCCCGACTCCTTCGTGACGTAGAACACCGGGAGGGTCGGATGGGCGACCACGTAGGTCAGCCCCGAGAGCCCGCCGACGGTGGGTGAGACACTGCCATCCGCTCCGAGGCTCAACGGGCCGGATGCTCGGGGTGAGACAGCGAGAACGACATCCGCTGGCGTCTCGGCGGGTGATGCGCCGGGAGCGCTCGGCGCCGCGAAAACGGCGGACGCCAGGCAGACGGCCCCAAGGAGGCCCGTCCTCCCCACTCCGCGCACCATCAGCGTTCCTTGAGGCTCACGATGAGGTTGTTGCGGTCGTCGGCGACGAGCAGTGAGCCGTCCGGCATCGGAATCACCCCGACCGGTCCGCCCAGGTTCTGGGTCTCGTCGTTGGCCAGATCCTTTTCGCCCCAGTCGTCGATCACGGCGATGGGATCACCGACCGGACGGCCCTGCGCGTCGACATCGAAGGAGATGAGGCGATGCCCGGTGTCGCGGTAGCCGTGGAGGGACACGATCAACCGGCCGGCGAACTTTGCCGGGGCGTTCGGTCCGGTCCAGTACGTGAGCCCGAGCGGTGCACTGTGCGCGGGCAGAAGGCGGAAGGGCTTCGTGGTCTGCCCGCAGGCGAACGTGCGGAACTCGGGTGACGGGACCGCGTTGTCGTAGCAGTGGGGCCAGCCGTAGTCGTTCACCGTGGTGCGATCGAGCACGTTCAGCTCATCGTGCGGGAGTGTCTCGTCGTCGAGCTTCGGATCGGCCGCCGTTATGTCGTCGCGTCCATTCTCGACCTGCACCAGCGTCCCCGAGCTGTGCTCGGCGAAACCCATGGAGTTCCGCAACCCGCGGGCGACGAGAGTCCACGCACCGACGCGACCTTCGGGCCACGTCATCGCGTAGCGGCGGACCACTGCCACCGCGTCGCGCCCGATCGCCGCCGGGCAGGCCGGCCGACCCTTGGACTTCTCGCAGTTGTTGGTGTCGGACCCGAGGCTGACCAGAAGCGAGCGATCCCGGGTGAAGAGGAGCTGGGTCAGCGGATGCAGACCGCGGGCGGGGAGGCGGGGTGTCGACGAGCGGCCCCCGATCACGTCATCGCGCGCCGGCTTGTCGAGCGTCGGGTCGAAGCGGAACACCGAGCCGGCAACGCCGACGTAGGCCTTGTTGTCGGGGCCCAGCGCCAGGCCGAACGGTCGGTCGAGGCCGGAGAACACGACGGTGCGTCGCCACACTCCTGCGCTGTTTCGGTCCAGGCGGGAAAGCCGGCCCTGGCCCTTCGTCCAGCTGAACTCGGTCACGAGGATCCGGGCATCGCTCATGGCGAGGAGTCCGCGGGGGGCGCGAAGTCCGGACGCGACAACGGCCATCTTCAGCGACGGATGGACGCGCACGTCAAGCCTTCCCGGCCCTTCGGCGGAAGCCGACCCGGCCAGCGCGGCGACAGACATCGCCGCGCCGACGACCGCGGCGGTCGCCGCCTTCCTCACGCCTGCTTCCCGACGAAGGTCACGCCGGATCCGCCCTCGCTCGACCATTCGCCCACGGGGCTGCGCAGCAAGGTGGTCGTCGAAGGAACGAGGGCGAGTGCATTGGATCCGGCGAGCCGCAGGGTGCGCGCCCGCCGGTCGGCGAGCCAGGTGTCGCTCCCGGGCAGGATCGCCATGCCGGTGATGAGTCCCAGTCCGATGGTGAACGCGCCGCCGCGGGGATCGAGCATCGGATCACCGAGCGCCGATGCGGCGCCGCCCTCGGCGATGATCGGGACACCGCGGGCGAATGCATCGAGCACCGCGGACCAGGCGGGCGACCCCGCCATCACCGATCGGAGATGGAGCGGCTGGCCGCCGGTGAACAGGAGTGCCTCGGCCGACGCGATCACCGCCACGTGCTCGGGGTCATAGGCATCGTGGCGAGTGAGCACCCCGCTCGTGACGACCGTGACGCCGAGGGGGGCGAACCATTCGGCGGCCGACATGGTTGCTGCGGTGGGGTCCTCGAACGCTGCGGCGGTCGGCACGACGGAGAGCGTACGTGCCGTGCCCAGTACGCGCCGGGCGACGTCTGTGCTGGCCAGCCACCCCGAACCTCCGTGCAGGGCCAGCCATCCGGTCGTTGCTGCGTTCACCCGAGCCTCCTTGTTTGGTGCGTCGCCGACTTCACGCGAAGCGTTTTGGGTACGCGTCTCGACTTGCGGGACGTTAGTGCCTCGCGTCTACGGTTCCCTGATGGCAACAGCACCCGAGACCACCGCGACTTCCGAGGACTCGGCGCAACCGTCGGGCTTGCGAACGGTCGGAATCGTCGGTTCCGGCATCATGGGCGCGGGCGTGGCTGAGGTTGTCGCCCGGGCCGGGTTCGACGTCATCGTCGCCTCGCGGAGCCAGGAACGGGCCGACGAGACTGCAGCGTCCTTCGCGTCGTCACTGAACCGGCAGGTCGAGCGGGGCAAGCTCACCCTCGACGAACGTGACGCTGCGCGGGCCCGCCTCTCGACGACCAACGACATGCACAACCTTGTGGGATGCGATCTCGTTCTCGAGTCGATCGTCGAGGACCTCGAGCGCAAGCGTGACGTCTTCGGGGTGCTCGACGAGGTGTGCCAACCCGGTGCGATCCTGGCCACCAACACCTCGACGCTGCCGGTGGTCGAGCTCGCCATGCGGACCAAGCGGCCTCAGTTGGTGTGCGGGATCCACTTCTTCAACCCGGCCCCGGCGATGTCACTTGTCGAGGTTGTCAACCAGATCACCGCCGCGCCGACAACCGTCGCCCGGGCACAGGCGTTTGCCCGTGAGTGCGGGAAGGACCCCGTGGTGGTCAAGGACCGGGCCGGGTTCATCGTCAACGCCCTGCTCTTCCCGTACCTGAACAACGCGGTGCGCCTGCTGGAGAACGGCGTCGCCGGCCGCGACGACATGGACAAGGCGATGAAGGGCGGCTGCGGGTTCCCGATGGGGCCGTTCGCCCTCCTCGACCTGGTCGGCATCGATACGAGCGTGGCCATCCTCGAAGCCCTTTTCACCGAGACCCGTGACCCTCACGTGTCACCCCAGCCGCTGCTGCGTCGCATGGTCACGGCGAACATGCTCGGACGCAAGACCGGCGTCGGGTTCTACGAGTACCCCAAACGCTCGTAGGTCTTTGCCGCGGCCTCCGATCTGGCCCGCGTCACCGCCGGCGGTCCGCCGCACATCGGTCGGGCTGTGCCGCACAACCCACCGAAACACCCCTTCTTGCGCAGCATTTAGCCGATGTGCGGCACAGCACCCGTGTGGTGCGGCAGAGCGGGTTGGATGTGTGGCGGTATCGGCCGGACACGACAGCGTGCTGCGGCAGTATCGTCGTCCGGGCGATGGAATGTGGTCACTGCCGGTCGGAGAACCCCGCCAACTTTCGACATTGTGGATCGTGCGGACAGCGTCTGGCAGCGACGCCCTGCGACGCGTGTGGCTTCGTCACTCCGGTGCCCTTTTCGTTCTGCGGGAACTGCGGGACCGCCCTCGACCTGCACCGGGCGAGCTCCCCCGAGGAACGCCGCCTGGTCACGGTGCTCTTTGCCGACGTCGTGGGCTTCACCAAGCTGGCCGATGACACCGACCCCGAAGACATCGCCCGGGTGATCGACGCGGCCTTCCGCCAGCTCAGCGATGTCGTCGCCGACCATGGCGGCACCATCGACAAGTACATCGGCGACTCGCTCATGGCGGTGTTCGGACTGGCCCAGGTGCACGAGGACGATGCCGAACGCGCCGTCGCTGCTGCCCTTGCCATGCAGCGGACCGATACCGGGCTCGGATTCGCCATCGGGGTCAATACCGGCGAGGTCATGGCCACGGCGCTCGCCGGCGGGTCGGTCACCGTGATGGGTGATCCGGTGAACGTGGCCGCTCGGCTGGAGAAGGCGGCGAAGGAAGGCGAGGTGTTGGTCGGCCCGGTGACATACGAGCTCACGGCGAGCCGTATCCACTACCGCGATCGGCCACCGATGACGCTGAAGGGCAAACGCGAACCCGTCGAGGTGCATCAGGCCATGTCGTTGCGGGCCCAGAGCCTTGCGGTGACGTCTGAAGTCGTTCCGATGGTCGGCCGCGTCGAGGAGCTCGACTTCTTGCTGTCGCAGTGGAAGCGGGCAGCGTCGCTTCGTCGTCTCGGCACCGTCCTGCTCACCGGCGACGCCGGGATCGGCAAGACCCGACTGCTCGACGAACTCATGGAAAGAATCGGCGACGAGGCCCTCGTCATCCGATCGTCGTATCCCCCCTACGGCGGCGCCGGAGGAGTTCGGGTCGGTGGCGACCTCCTTGCCCAACTCGGTCCGAGCACTGACGAGGCGATCGACCGACGTGTTCGCTCGCTGGGCGGCGACATCGATGCGTCGCTTCTCGACATCGACCCGGCGGCGCTGCGCAAGGAACAGGTCTGGGCACTCCGTCGCCTGGCCGAGATGCGCGCCACCGAGCAGCCGATCCTGGTCGTGATCGAAGACGTCCACATGGCTTCGACGAGCATCGAGTTCCTGACGAGCTTCATCGCCCAGGTGATCGATCTTCCGATGCTCGTCGTTCTCGCGGGCCGGCCGGAAGGCCGTTGGCTGACGAGCTTCTCCATGGCCAGCACGTTGCGGCTGCGCGCGCTCACCCTCGAGGGTTCACGGATCCTCGCCCGGCTCTGGCAGCCTGAGTCGGAGCCCGACCCGGCGCTGTTGGCGTGGGCGGCCGGCAACCCGTTGTTCCTCCGTGAACTCCTGGCGTTCGCCGCTCTCCATGGGCCGGAGTCGGTGGAGCGCCAGCAGTGGCCGGTGAGCCTGCGCGCCGTGCTCGCCGCCCGCCTCGACACGTTCAGTGCTGCGGAGCGGGCGGCTCTGCAGGACTTCGCCGTGATCGGTGACACCGCCACGGTGGAGCAGTTGGTCGCGCTCGGCGGATCGAGCATCGCCGAAGGAATCAGCGGCTTGACCAATGCCGGCGTGGTCCGTCATCGACCCGACGGCACGTTGCGCATCACCGAGCCGCTCCTGCGTGAGGTGGCCTACGAGACGATGCCCCGCACGATTCGCGTGGAGCGGCATCGTCGCATGGTGGACCTGTCGACCGATCTCGACGACCGTGCCCGACACCTCAGCCGGGCGAGTGAGCAGGCGCCCGAGGACGTCGAGCTCCGGGCTCGGGCGGCCGAAGCGCTCGCCGCAGCCGGACTGGAGGCACTCAACCGCTCGCGTCGTCCCGAGGGCATCGCGTCCTTGCGGCAGTCCGTCGCGTTGGGTCAGCGGGATCCGCACATGCTGCTCGAGTTGTCGCGTGCGCTGATCGAATCGGACAAGGGCGAAGCACGACGGCTGTTGGAGCTCTTCCCCGAGCCGAGCGGTGATCAACGTATCGATGCCGAACGGGTTCTCGTACGCGCCAACGCCCTGACCGATGACGACCTCCCGGCAGCGCTCGTGGCCTTCGACGATGCCGCGGAAAGGTGGTCGGCGATCGGAGACCGGGTCAAGGAGGCATGGTCGCATTCGAACAAGGGCGTCGCGCTGGCGCTCGGCGGACGGATGGGCGAGGCGGATGGAGAGTTGGTGAAGGGGCTCGACTTGTTCCGCGCCGAGTCGAACCGTTCCGGCGAGCTGGCGACCGTCAGCTTTCGGGCACTGGTGCGACCCGATCATCCGGATGTGGAGACCTGGCTGCAGGACGGACTGGCTTACGCACTCGAGCTGGGTGATCGGTCGAAGCATGTGGCCGCCCTCACGGCCTTGCAGTGGCACAGCTTCCTGACCACCCGCCTCGGCGGGTCCGTCGAGACGATGACGGCTCGCTCATGGATCGACGAGCACCTCGCCCTGACGAAGTCGCTGGGTTGGGCCGACTCGATGCTGCAGGGCCTTTGCCTGAAGGCAAGTCTTCTGCGCAACGACGGCGACGTCGTGGGTGCCCGGGCTGCGGCCGAGGAAGCGCATGCCGTCAGCACACATAGTTCGTCGGGAGAGCGGGCGCTGCTTGCGGCCGTCGACGCGTCGCTTGATCCGGGTCGTCCGTTCCGGCGGATCGATGGGATTGATCCGTTCTCGTCCCTGGCCCTCGTGATCCAGATGGAGACGGCGCTGTTCGAAGGGCGTTTCGCCGAACTGTTCGAGTCGAACTTCGTCCCCGGACACGATGGGCTCGGCCGCCATCAGGCGATCGTCGGATACGTACCGGCGGCGGCCGGCCTGGCGTCGATCGGAGACCTCGACGGTGCCGAGCGCCTGGCCAGCCTGGTCATCGACTCGGCCAACCGCTCACGTCGTGAGCTGCCGAGGATCGCCGCCGAGGCCATCCTGGCGGAGTGCCGTATTCGGCGCGGTGATCACGTCGAGGTCGCGGCGCCGACGATGGGTGGGCTCGCCGGAGCGCTCGTGCTCCGCGCCCAGGCGTGGGCGGAAGTGCCCGGGGCGCATGAAGCATTGGCCGCCGTCGCTAACCGCCTTCGGGCGCCGGGGCTGATTGCCGACATCGACGAGATCGTCGGTGCGATTCGTTGAGCGCCGTTCGATGAGCGCGAAAGGAACACCGGCGACCCAGGTGGCATCGGCCGCGGGGCTCGCGTACGCGCTGCATTCCTATGACCACGATCCGGGTGCTGCGTCCTACGGCCTCGAAGCGGCGGAGCGCCTCGGCGTGTCACCGAAGCGAGTCGCCAAGACGCTCGTCGCCTCGGTGGCGCGAAGCAGCCGACCTGAATTGGTTGTCGGTGTTGTGCCGGTCGACGGGCAACTCGACCTCAAGGCACTGGCCGCCGCGGTTGGCTCGAAGCGCGCCGACATGGCGCCGCCGGGTGATGTCGAACGATCGACCGGATATGTGCTCGGCGGCGTGTCGCCGCTCGGACAGCGCAGGAAGCTCTCGACGGTGATCGATGCGTCGTTGATCGAGCACGCCACGGTGTTCGTCTCGGCGGGGAGACGGGGCCTCGAGATCGAGCTATCGCCGATTGATCTCGTCAACGTGTCATCGGCAATGGTCGCCCCGATCGTGACGTACGTCCAGCGGTAGGCGACCGTAACCGACGCTGCGTCGGTTAAGATCGCTCTTATGCAGCGAGCGCGATCACCGGAGGCGAAGACGATCCGCCTTGTCGCGATCCTTGACGCGACTGCCCGCTGTTTCGACGAGGTCGGACCCGACCTCACGCTTGACCAGGTTGCCACTGCCGCCGGTCTGACACGAACGACGCTCTACGGTTACGCAGTGACCCGTGAAGAGCTTCTCCTGCTTCTCACCGCACGCGAGCTCGACGGCTTCTTCGACGCCCTTGCGCTCGGCATACGACGCCGGCGCAGTGCGAACGGAGTCGCCCGTCTCTTTGCCGAAGCCGTCATCGAACGTCCGCGCCTGGCGCCGCTGCTGGCGTCGTGCAGCGTCGTGTTCGAGCGGAACATCTCCCTCGGCGCAGCCGTCACCTGGAAGCAGCATCTTCATGATCAACTGCTCGCCACCGGCGCGCACATCGATTCGGCCCTGCGGCTCGACGAAGGTTCGGGGGCCCGCTTCGTGCTCCACGTGCACGCTGTCGTCACCGGGCTGCACGGTGTCGCGTTTCCACCCGAGGTTGCCGCCAAGGCCATCACTGACGCTGGGCTCGACGCTCTGCGCGTGGACTTCGCTGACGAACTGATCGTCTCGCTCACCGCCCTGGCCGGGGCACTTCTCACCGCGTCGTGATTCACCACGACCGAAAGGAACATCATGAACACCCCCACCCGTCCGCTTGCCGTCGTCACCGGTGCCTCCGGTGGCATCGGCGAAGAACTCGCGCGTGAGCTCGGCGCGAAGGGCCACGATCTCGTGCTGGTCGCCCGCTCCACCGGGAAGCTCGAGGCGCTCGCAGACGGTCTTTCGTCCAAGCACGGGGTGGCGGTGCACGTGCTCACCGCCGACCTTGGCCACGTCGGCGCCGGACACGCGCTCGCCGCGGAGCTTGCCGCGAAAGGCCTTGACATCGACGTGCTCGTCAACAACGCCGGCTTCGCCGATTTCGGTGAGATGTGGAAAGCCGATGCAGCCAAGCTCGACTCGATGATCGCGCTGAACATGGCCGTCCTCACCGAGCTCATGCACGACCTCATCCCGGCGATGGTGGCGCGTGGCCGAGGCCGGATCATGAACGTAGCGTCGACTGCGGCGTTCTTCCCTGGCCCGTTGATGGGGGTGTACTACGCCACCAAGGCGTATGTGCTCAGCCTCAGCGAGGCCACGCACGAGGAACTCAAGGGCACGGGCGTCACCGTCACCGCGCTGTGTCCGGGGCCGACCCAATCGGGTTTCCAGGCTGCCGCGGCGATGGAGAACTCCAAGCTGGTGAAAGGGCGCAAGATGCCGACGGCACAGCACGTCGCCGAGCTCGGTGTCGCAGCAATGCTCAAGGGCAAGCCGGTCTTCGTGATCGGAGCCAAGAACAAGCTGTCCGTCCTGAGCCCCCGCTTCATGCCGCGCTCGATGGTCCCCGGCATGGTCAAGCGAGCCCAGGCTGCGTCGCACTGACGCAAACGCTGCGGCTCGGGGTACGCCTTCCAGAATCGATCGGGATCGGCGCGTAACTCGTGCGCGGCTGCGTCGAGCGTGACGTCACCGAACTCGATCCCGACTCGGCCCCTTGGCGGATCGAGTCGGCGTGGCCGGTCGCGACCAGGACGCCAGGAAACGCACTCGAACCCGACCATCGGTTCACGTGGAGCACGAGGACGTCGGGGATGCGGATGACTGCCCCGCACGTCGTCGAACCGAAAGCGAGTGGTTCACGCAACTCGCTTCGTATCGATCTCGAAGGCGCCGGCGCGACGCTCATGGGATGGCTCCTCGCCGCAAGATCGAACGTGTCCTGGCCACGGAGCACGACGGGTTTCGTCGGGAGGCCGAGCGCATCGCCGCCGAAGCCGGGCGCAACCTCCGCTCAGCCGACTCCGGGTGAAGCTCGCCTTGGCGACGCACGCATGCCGAGCGCTACGGTCGCCTTTGTAGGACAACAGCGCTCTGCCCGAAGGACTCCGAATGACCGACGGCTTTTGCAACCCCATGTTCGATGCCGTCAGATCAGCGTTCGACGCAAACTTCGCCCGAGGCGACGAGGTGGGCGCGTCCGTTGCGGTGATTCACCGGGGCGAGGTCGTTGTTGATCTCTGGGGTGGCCACACCGACGCCGTGAAGTCCACGGAGTGGGGTCGCGACACGCTGATCAACGTGTGGTCGACGACGAAGACGATGACCGCGCTCTGCATGCTCCTATTGATGGATCGCGGCGAGCTCGATCCTGATGCCCCGGTCACCAGGTACTGGCCCGAGTTCGAGGCCAACGGCAAGGGCAACGTCCTCATCCGCCACATCATGAGCCACACCGCCGGACTGCCCGGATGGGACGAGAAGATCGACGTGACGGTCCTCTTCGACTGGGATCGAACGTGTGCATTGCTTGCCGCCCAGCCGACGTGGTGGGAGCCGGGCACCGCCTCGGGCTATCACGCCACCTCCCAGGGCTTCTTGTGCGGTGAGGTGGTGCGTCGGATCACCGGGCTCACCCTCGGTCACTTCTTTGCCCGTGAGGTGGCGGGGCCGACCGGCGCCGACTTCCACATCGGCACCTCGCAGGCGCAGGACCACCGGGTCATCTCGGTGATCCCACCCGAGCCGACAGCTGGTTTTGCGGCCCTTCCGGCGGACGCCGTGATCCCGCCTGAGTTCGAGATCGCCCACCGCACCTTCACCAACCCCCAGACGCAGGCCGAGGTGTCGTTCACGATCCCGTGGCGGCGCGCGGAACTGCCGGCCGTCGGCGGCCACGGCAACGCCCGCTCCGTCGCGGTCGCCCAACATGCCGTATCGCACGGTGGCGTGGCGTTCGGTCGGCGGATCCTGTCACCGAACGCCACCGATGTGATCTTCCGGGAGCAGTACAACGGCGTCGACCGGGTGCTGTTCTCGTCCCTCCATCACGGCATCGGCTACGCCCTCCCCGGTGAGTTGCACCCACTGCCTTCGAGTAGGGCGGCGTGGTGGGCCGGCTGGGGCGGGTCCCTTTGCGTCAACGACCTCGAACACGGCTTCACCTTCGCCTACGTGATGAACCGCATGCTCCCGGGCACCTTCGGCGACTACCGCTCCGCCGGTCTACTGACGGCGCTGTACCGCTCCCTCGGCTGAGCCGGTTGTTTCTGCCAACGCGGCCGGGCGCTTCGTCGCTCCCTCGGTGGATTGTTCCGCGCGCTGAGTGATCGGGGAGGATGGTCGCATGCGTGAACGCGACCAGCCGTGGGTGATGAGGACCTACTCGGGCCACTCGACGGCCCGGGCGTCGAATGCGTTGTACCGCACCAACCTCGCCAAGGGCCAGACCGGCCTCTCGGTGGCCTTCGACCTTCCGACGCAAACCGGGTATGACCCGGGTGATCTGGCGGCCAATGGCGAGGTCGGCAAGGTCGGCGTGCCAGTGGTGCATCTCGGCCACATGCGCGAGCTGTTCGCCGACATCCCGCTCGAGTAGTTGAACACCTCGATGACAATCAACGCCACAGCGGCGTGGTTGCTCGGTCTCTACGTCGCCCTCGCGGATGAACGCGGCATCGACCCGGCGGTGCTGGCCGGCACCACACAGAACGACATCGTCAAGGAGTACCTGTCCAGGGGTACCTACATCTACCCACCTGAGGCATCGCGACGGCTCATCGTCGACATGGTGGCCTACACCGTGCATCACGTTCCGAAGTGGAATCCGATCAACGTGTGCAGCTACCACCTGCAGGAGGCCGGGGCCACCCCCACGCAGGAACTGGCCTACGCGCTTGCAACGGCGATCGACGTGCTCGACGCCGTGCGGGCGTCGGGTCAGGTGAGCGAGGCCGAGTTCGCCGAGACCGTCGGCCGGATCTCGTTCTTCGTCAACGCCGGCATCCGCTTCGTGGAGGAGATGTGCAAGATGCGCGCCTTCACGCAGATGTGGGAGCGCATCTGTGTGGAGCGCTACGGCGTCACCAACCCGAAGTTCACCCGCTTCCGTTACGGTCTCCAGGTGAACTCGCTCGGCCTCACCGAGGCGCAACCGGAGAACAACGTGCCGCGCATCGTGCTCGAGATGCTCGGCGTCACGCTTTCACGCGATGCGCGTGCTCGCGCCGTGCAGCTTCCGGCGTGGAACGAGGCGCTCGGTCTGCCCCGACCATGGGATCAGCAATGGTCACTGCGCATGCAGCAGATCCTCGCCTTCGAAACCGACCTTCTCGAATACGACGACCTGTTCACCGGCTCGGTTGTCGTCGAGGCGAAGGTCGCCGACATGATTGCCGCGGCGCAGTCCGAGCTCGACGACGTGCTCGGCCTCGGTGGCGCCTTCGCTGCAATCGATGAACTGAAGGCCCGACTCGTACGTTCGCATACGGAACGCACCCGTCGCATCGAGAGCGGTGATCTCATCGTCGTCGGCGTGAACCGTTTCACCGAGACGACCGACTCACCGCTCGGTGGAGCCGAGAGCATCTTGAAGGTCGACCCTGCGGTCGAAGCCGAGGCGATCGCCGAACTCGCAGTCTGGCGAGCGCAGCGTGACCAGTCGGCGGTCGATGCCGCGCTTGCCGACCTCCGGAACTGCGCACAGGATGGCTCGAACGTGATGCCGGCGACGATCGTCGCCGCCCGTGCCGGCGTGACGACGGGGGAGTGGGCGCAGGTGCTGCGTGAGGAGTTCGGCGAGTTCCGTGCTCCCACCGGTGTCGGCGGTGCGAGCGGGACCGCGCGTCGCTCACCTGGCATGGTGGCACTGGCGACGCGCAACAAGGCGCTCGCCGGTGGCCCGCCGCGGCTGCTCGTCGGCAAGCCCGGGCTCGACGGCCACTCCAACGGTGCCGAGCAGATCGCCGTTGCGGCTCGTGACGCTGGCATGGAAGTCATCTACGAGGGCATCCGGTCCACCCCGCAGCAGATCGCCGCTGCGGCCCGCGACGAGGACCCCGACGTGATCGGGCTTTCGATCCTCTCCGGGTCACACCTCACGATGGTTACCGAGGTGATGGATCTTCTGCGCGCATATGATATTGATGCGCCGGTGGTCGTAGGCGGGATCATTCCGGAGGACGACCGCGCCGTGCTCACCGCGGCTGGGGTGCGAGCGGTCTACACACCGAAAGACTTCGATCTCACGAAGATCATGGAGGAACTCTCCGACCTCGCCGCCGCAGGCCGGGTGCGCTAGCCACCGACCCGGTGTCGCGGCGGGACCCTCAGCCTTTGCCGAACGTTCCGAGTCGTTCCCCGGCGCCGGACATCGGGTACTGGGTGTCGTATTCGAACTGGAGGGCCTCGGACATGCCCCGGTCCTGGCCGTTGCGGTACAGGTCCTTGTAGGCGGCGAGGGCTTCGGGGCTGTTGGCCACCACCGACGCGGCGACCTCGGCAACCGTGTCATCGATCTGGTCGAGGGGTACGCAGTGCGACGCCATGCCGAAGTCGTAGGCCTCGCGACCGGTGAAGGTGCGGGCGGTGTAGGATAGCTCGCGGGCGCGGACCGTCCCGACTGCCCTCACGAGTCGGGCGCTCATCCCCCACGTGGGACGCAGGCCCCACTTGGCGTGGGTGTCCCCCAGCTTCGCTTCCTCGGCAACGACCATCAGGTCGCAAGCGAGCGCTAACTCCAACGCGCCGGTGAAGCAGAAGCCGTGGACCCGGGCGATCGTGACCTTGGGCATCGTCGCCAGGAGCTTGGTGCAGCGCCGAGCGGGACCGTTCAGACCGCCGGAGACGTTCCCTCCATCGACCGAGGTGCCCTGCAGCGCCTTCAGGTCCACGCCCGCGCTGAACGCCCGGCCCGTGCCGGTCAGGACCACCACGCGAACGGATCCGTCCGAAGCAGCTTCGGCGAGTGCGTCGGCCAGTTCGGAAAGGAGTGCGGGAGTGAGTGCATTCAGCGCATCCGGTCGGTGAAGCGTGAGGGTGCGAACGGCCTCGTCGTCGTGGCGAAGGATGGTCATGGCTCTCACCATCGCACGGGGTGGCACCCAATCGCCAACAACGCGCGGGTTCGTCGCCGGCAACGCGCTTTCCTGGCAAGAAATCGACGAACTCACGCGTAGCGGGCGATGAACCTGCCCCGCGCGGGCGACCTACGTGAATCGCGACGGCGAATTCCGAACGAGAGTCTGCCGCGGACGTCTCATTCGCTCGCTCACGGCGCGCGGACGTCGTGGGGCACCCACCCGAGCGTCTCGTCGAGGTCGCGCGCCACAACGGGCCGGCGGGTGAGACGCGCCGAAGAGATGCGGTCGAGTCGGAAGATCCGGCCGGCGTTCCGTAGATGGCACCAGCCGATGAGGAACCAGCGGTCGTCTCCACGGTAGAAGCCGAGGGCTTCCACCGCTCGGTTCGTCACCAGTCCGTTGGCGTCGGTGTAGGCGAGGTTGACGACGACCTGACGTCTCACGGCGTCCTCAACCGTTCGTCGAACGTGCGCCTTCACGCGCGCTTGATCCAGGGGAGCGCCGTTGTTGGTACGGATCCGTCGTCGCAACGCGTCGACCTCGAATCGGGTCTGCTCGCCAAGGCTGTCGAGGAGCCGCTTCACCGCCGCAGACCCGGCGTCGGAGAAGGGCATGTCCCGTCCCGCGGATGCCAACGCGATCACCAATGAGACCACCTCGGGCGTCGAAAGGGTCACGATGACGGCGCCGGCTCGATCGAGCGTGTGTTGTCCTCCGTTGCGTCCGTGGTCGACATAGAGCGGAACGCCGCTCGATCGCAACGCTGCGAGATCGCGCTCGATGGTGCGACGGCTCACCTCGAACTCGCGGGCCAACTGGGTGGAGCTCACCGGCCGGCCGCGATTGCGGCGGATGTGTTCGTTGATGGCGTAAAGACGCTCGAGTCGATTCATGGGTGCACGCAGATCATTTTCCGGGAATATCCGACACTCCGCTGTCGCACATGGATCGTACGGTGTCGGATGACGAAAGGTGTTCAACTGATGACCGCTCCCGCTCCACTTCGACTCGGCTACGTGATCTTCTACGTTGAGAGTGTTGGCGCCACCGTCCGGTTCTATGCAGACGCGTTCGGGTTGGCCGAGAAGTTCGCCACCGAGGACTACGCCGAACTCGACACTGGCGCAACGACGTTGTCGTTCGTCGCGCACTCGCTCGCCCACCGCAACCTCGATGCCGTCGGCGGCTTCACACCGGTGAGTTCGTCGGTCCCTCCGATCGGCGCATCGATCACGCTGATCACCGATGACGTTGGCGCAGCAACCCAACGCGCGATCGCCGCCGGTGCGCGTCCCTACCTCGAACCCACGGTGAAGCTGTGGGGACAGACGGTGTCGTATGTGCTCGATCCGAACGGCATCCTCGTCGAGATCGGCACCCCTGTCGGCGGCTGACGAACGAGTCGGTGGGCGACCGCACTTGCTCGATCGGCCGTTCATGGGCGATGGTCGGTTGCATGAGTGATGCACGTGCCCTCGTCCCCTACGACGAGTTCTCGATGTTCCATGAGAACGCGTCCGAGTTCGGCCTGCCGCTCCCGGGTCCGCCGATCGTTCGCCGGGTGACGGCGACGATGCCCGACGGCCGGGTGATGAGTGCGCTCGCGTGGGGTGACACGCCGCCGGAGTTGGTCCTCATCCACGGCGGCGCGCAGAACGCGCACACGTGGGACACGGTCGCGCTCGCGCTCGGGCGGCCGCTGCTCGCGATCGATCTTCCCGGCCACGGTCACTCCGACAGCGCCTCTTCGGCCACGGACGCGCAGACATCGGCGACGGCGCTGGCTGCGGATGTCGCAGAGGTGATCCATCAGCTGGCACCCTCGGCGAAGGTGATCGTCGGCATGTCGCTCGGTGGACTCACGTCGATTGCGTTGACAGGTGCGCGTCCTGACCTGGTCCGTTCCCTCGTGCTGGTCGACGTGACGCCTGGGGTGACCAGTGAGAAGGCGAAGGCGATCCACAGCTTCGTGAACGGCCCGACGAGCTTCCCGAGCTTTGACGAGATCCTCGCCCGCACGGTGGAGTTCAACCCCGGTCGCACGGTCGCGTCGTTGCGTCGCGGCATCCTCCACAACGCCCAGCAGCAGGCCGACGGCAGTTGGGTGTGGCGCCACCGTCGCCATGCGGATCCTGACGCGAGCCCGATGGCGGCCGCTTCGGGGGAAGAGCGGATGAACGCCCTCGCCGCACTGTGGGACGTGGTGTCGACGTCGACGATGCCGGTGATGTTGGTACGCGGGATGCGTCCTCAGTCCGTCGTCGACGACAACGACGAGGCCGAGCTCCTCCGTCGTCGACCCGATGCACGGGTCGAGCACGTCGATGAGGCGGGCCACAGCGTTCAGGGCGACGCACCAGTCGAACTTGCCCGCCTGATCGCCGACTTCCTGTCGTAGCCATATAGCCATACAGTTTGATATGCTAAGAATATGAAGACGACGGTGAACCTCCCCGACGCATTGGCGGAACAGGCAAAAAAACGTGCCGCGGAGGAAGGGCGAACGTTCACCAGCCTGATCGAAGAAGGACTTCGCGCCTTGCTCTCGAGCGAGCGAGCGTTTCCATCGGTCGAGCCGCTGCCAAGTTTCGGCGCGTTCGGAGCGAAACCGAAGGTTGATCTCGAGGACCGCGACGCGCTTTGGGCGGCCCTCGATCGAGACGGCCTTCGGTGATTGTCGCCGACGTCAACGTGTTGGTCTACGCCTTTCGGCATGAGTCGGAGCACTTCGAGACGTACCACCGCTGGCTCGGTGAGACCATCGGCGGACCCGAAGCATTCGCGATCGTCGACGTTTGCCTTGCCGGATTCGTGCGCATCGTCACCAACCCGCGAATCTACGAAGCTCCTGCGCCGACTGTCCTCGCGCTCGAGTTCGTCCGAAAGCTGCGCATCTCTCGCAACGCAACGCCGATTGCGGCGAACTCCGCGACGTGGGAACTCCTTGACGAGTGGGTCAGCGGTGACGATCGAATCGTCGGCAATCTCGTGCCCGATGCATTTCTCGCGGCGCTTGCCGCATCGCATGGCGCTCGGTTGGCCACCAATGACCGCGGCTTTGCTCGGTACCCGGGCCTGAAGGTCTTCGACCCCCTCACCCGAGGTTGAGCCACCTCCTGATACGGGTGCTGTGGTCGCTTCACCCAAGCGTCCGACGGGGCCACCTCGGACAAGCTCCAGTCGGAAGAGGCCACGCTGGGCGCGATCACCGTTGAAGGTCTCGACCGTTGTCTGGCGCTGTTCGGCTTGACCTGTCGCCGCCCGCCCACGTCTACCGCACCACCACGACAACGAGAACGACAGGGATCAGCACGAGCGCCAGCCCCGACAGCACGATGGCGATGAGCGCGAAGGACGCTGAGGAATCCTTCGGCGGTTTGCCGGCCGCGCCGACGGTCTCCCACAACGCCTTCAGCGGGTTGTCGAGGGTGAGACGGATGCGATGGCGGGCGACCGCCGCTCCGCGCAGGGCCGACCACGAGATCAGACCGAAGAGCACGAAGAGCACGGCGATGGCCACGATCAGGCCGACCTTCGACTTCGCTCCCTCGAGCGCGTTGCTCACGACCGATGACAACCAGGACACGACGGCGCCGCCGAGGAGGAACGTCGGCACACCGAGCGGGTTCTTCCTCAGTGTCGGCATGACGCGCTCGGCGTCGATGCGAGCCCGCCGCAGCATGAAGCGGTCGGGAGAGTCCCTGGGCGCGTTGGCCTCGCGGCGGATGTAGAGGTTCCGGATGGCCGTGATCGCTTCGGCCTGGTGGTTGCGGACGATGAATCGGCTGATCAACTGCACCAGGAACGCCAGGACGGGAGTGAGAGGACCCAGTTTGGGGAGCTGGGGGCTTCTCGCCCCGTTTCGGTCGAGCACCTCGAGTGACCGCATGGCCATCAGGTGCGCTTCCTCGAACCGTGCCGGGAGGTAGAGCGGCTTGCGGGCGGACAACTCGCGAAGGATGTCCTTCTCGACGCGACCCTTCGCCCCGAAGTTCGACAGGATCGCGTCGACGCCAGCCTCGTCGTTCGACTTGCTCAGCGATCGGAACGCGCTGAGGCGCTCGCTGAAGTCATCGAGGATCAGGAAATCCCGTTTGCCGTCCCCATCGGTGTCGCCGAGCTTGCGGGTCGTTTCGGTCTCGCCATGGTCGGCCACGGGAGAACGGTAGCCGGATGCCGGAGCTGGACGAGGGCCGGAGCGGCGCGGGGTTACGGTGGCAGCCGTCATGGTCGATGCTCCCGTCATCGCCCCGTTCCGGCGCTTCGCCGGTCTCGACGGCCTCCGCGCCTTCGCGGTTCTTCTCGTCGTCTGGCACAACTGGGGCGCGTTGCCGTTCACCCGTCGTTTCGGTCGAGCCGGGGAGCTCCGGGCGGGGTACATCGGCGTGAGTGTGTTCTTCGTCATCAGCGGCTTCCTCATCACGCATCTTCTTCTCGACGAGGTTGCCGCGAGTGGGCGCGTTCGCATCTCTGCGTTCTATGTTCGGCGGGCATACCGGCTTCTTCCCGCACTCCTCCTCACGCTGATCCTCCTGATTGCCACGGGGGCCCGGCGACACCACCCGTGGAGCGACACGGCCCACGCCACAGCGACGGCACTCGGCTACATCTTCAACCTGGCCGCCGAGCGTGCGCCGGTGGCCAAACCGTTGGGCGGGGCCGGCTGGGGGCACTTGTGGTCGCTCTCCGTCGAGGAGCAGTTCTACCTCGTCTGGCCTGTCCTCATCGGGCTGCTCGCCCGCAGGTGGTCGCCGAAGGCAGTCACCTGCGGCCTGGTCGCGGCGTCCTGTGCGATCACGGCCTGGCGGACCCACCTCTGGCTCGACGGGGCGTCGTTCTTTCGCCTCTATCTCCTCACCGACGTTCGCTGTGATGCGATCCTCCTGGGTGCTGCGTCGGCAGTGGCGCTTCGCACGTTCCCCGGGTTGCGCCTGTTCGCCGGGCGGGTCGGCTGGACGCTCGGGCCGTTGCTGATCGGCGTGCTGGTGCTTGCCCACCGAGGCTCATCGGCGGACCCTGCGGCTCCACCCGGGTGGCTCGTCGGGCCGGGCACGCTCGTCGTCTCGGTGGCAGCCGTGCTCATGGTCCTGATCGCGGTCACCGAGTCGGGGGGCAGGGTCCAGCGGGTGCTGGATTGCGCTCCCGTGGCGGCGATCGGTCGGCGGTCGTACGGGATCTACCTGTTCCACTACCCGCTCGAAGCGATCACGGCGAACCTTCGGGGTGGCTGGTTCCTCGCGCTCGGATCGACCGTTGCGCTGACCGAGATCAGCTACCGGTTCGTTGAACTCCCGGTGCTGCGCCGCCTGCCGGCGTCCGCGTTCCGTCGGCCAATCGGGATGAGCGCACGCCACGCGGAAGTCACGTGACGAGAGTCACACTCGCTGGATGACGGCGTGACATCCGAGTTGGACGCCTGTTCCGGAGAGTTACCGACGTCATCCCGACCTCGACGCCTGTTCCAAGGAGCCCCACAAATGCGTATGACCCGAACCCGCGCAGCTGTCGCTGTCGCCGCCCTCGCCCTTACCTTCGGGCTGGCCGCCTGCGGCAGCGATTCCGCCGACACCACGGCAGCCCCGGCCGAGACGGAAGCGGTGGCCGCCGAGACCGAAGCCCCGGTCGAGACCGAGGCCATGGCCGCAGAGTCGGAAGCGGTGGCCGCCGAGACGGAAGCCGCTGCGGCAGCCGATGCGCCGAAGGACATCATCGATACCGCCGTTGCCGCCGGCAGCTTCAACACGCTGGCCAAGCTCCTCACCGATGCCGGTCTCGTGGAGACCCTGAAGGGCGAGGGCCCGTTCACCGTGTTCGCCCCGACCGATGAGGCTTTCGCCGCCGTCCCGGCCGACACCCTCGCCGCCCTCGGCGCCGACAAGGCCCTTCTCACCAAGGTCCTGACCTACCACGTCGTCCCGGGCAAGGTATTGGCCGCCCACAGCGCCGCCGGCGTTGACGCCACCGTGGCCGGTCCGACCGTCAAGCTCTCCATCGTCGACGGCAAGGTCATGGTGAACGACGCCACCGTCGTCACCGCCGACGTTGCTGCGTCGAATGGTGTCATCCACGTCATCGACAAGGTGCTCCTCCCCCCGGCGTGAGCATCCTGATGTCGTGATCGGCCCCGGGCCGGTGGTCCCCCCCTCCACCGCACCCGGGGCCGTTTCGCGTCCGGACACTGGGAGAGAGGTTGCCCCCTCTGTTGTTTGGGCGCTGCGCCGCTCGCTCCGCTCGACTGCTCGCAACACGAGTGGCGCCGACATTGGGAGAGAGGTTGCCCCCTCTGTTGTTTGGGCGCTGCGCCGCTCGCTCCGCTCGACTGCTCGCAACACGAGTGGCGCCGACATTGGGAGAGAGGTTGCCCCAATGTATGGGGGCAGAACACCTCCGAACGCAGCTCGGAGGTGTTCTGCAGCATCGGACGGACGCCCCTACCGTTGTCGGATGGTCCGGGTCTCGACACGCTCGCAGGTGCCGCCGTTCTATGCGATGGCCATGGGCGCGCTCGCCGAGGCGCGTCAGACCCAAGGCCACCGGGTGCTGCACCTCGAGGTCGGACAGCCGAGCGGTGGCGCCCCAGCAGGAGCGCGAGCCGCCGCCGCCGAAGCGCTGACCCGTCGAGCCCTCGGCTACACAACCTCGCCGGGCCTCCCCGAACTGCGGGCACGCATCGCCCGCCACTACGACCATTTGTACGGCGTCGGCGTCGACCCGCGCCAGGTCAGCGTCGTCGGCGGTGCATCCGGCGGATTCGTCCTTGCCTTCCTGGCGTGCTTCGACGTGGGTTCTCGCGTAGCCCTCACGGAGCCCGGCTATCCCGCGTACCGCAACACCCTCGACGCCCTCGGGTGCCTTCCGGTGGGCATCCCCATCGGCCCAGACACCGGATACCGGCTCACGGGATCGGCCATCGAGTCAGCCCATCGGGCCGCGCCTCTTGACGGATTGATCATCGCGTCTCCGTCCAATCCCACCGGCACCCAACTGAGCGACAACGACCTCGTCGACATCGTCTCGACCTGTCACCGTCTTGGCATCACGTTGATCGCCGACGAGATCTATCACGGCATCACCTACGACACACCGGCGTCCACCGTGCTCTCGCACACGGGAAACGTCGTCGTGCTCAACAGTTTCTCGAAGTACTTCGGCATGACCGGATGGCGTCTCGGATGGATCGTTGCCCCGCCCGAACTCGTTGATCCCATCGATCGCCTGGCCCAGAACCTCTACATCTGCGCGCCCCATGTGTCGCAGGTCGCCGGGCTCGCTGCGTTCGACTGCGCCGACGAACTTGACGCCCGTGTCGTGGAGTTCGCCGAGAAGCGTCGCGTTCTCCTCGACGGACTTCACCGCGCCGGCCTGACCGACACCGCACCATCCGACGGCGCCTTCTACGCCTACGCCGACGTCTCCCATCTGACCGGCGATTCGTGGGGCTTGTGTCGGCAGTGGCTCACCGACATCGACGTCGCCGTCACGCCCGGTATTGATTTCGACCCGGTTCGCGGCCACCGGTTCATCAGGTTCTCCTACGCGGGATCACTCGACGACGTGCGTGAAGCCGCCGAGCGCATCGCTGCGTGGACGTCGACGCGCTGACGACCGTGCGGCGAGCGCTGCGCCGACGCGCCGAAGCTCGACCCCGTGAGTCGAGCGTTTCAGCCCCGTGGCGAGTGGCCTGTCCCCCGGCGACCACGCACCGAGTGCTATCCCCAGTAGGCGTCCGACCAGACGTTGCCGGTCCACGTTGCACCTGACCAGGTCGCGCCCGACCAGGTGGACCCGGACCAGGACGAGCCAGACCACGAAGACCCGGACCACGAGGAACCCGACCACGAAGACCCGGACCACGAGGAACCCGACCACGTGGAACCTGACCAGGTACCGCCGGCCCACGCCGTGAGGGTGAGTTCGGCCTGAGCTTGGGCGGGGCCGTTGTAGGGCTTGGCGAAGATGTCCAAGTCGCCGTTCAGTTCGATCCCGTTGTGCACGAGTCGTGACGAACCGCGGGCGGCGTCGAGGGATCCGCCTCCGAGGAGGGTTACCTTCGGCGGGTTGGTGGCGGACCAGATCGTTGGCGAGTTCCGGGCCAGGCGCAGGTCAAGGGCGCCCTTGCCCTGCATCTCCGGCTTGACCTTCTTGAGCTTGATCGTCGATTCCGTCAGCGCCTGCTTCACCGAGTCGGGTGTGATGGAGGGATTCTGCTGAACGAGCAGAGCGGCCGCTCCGGAGACGATGGCCGACGCCTGGGACGTACCGCTGCCGCGGAACAGCTGCTCGTTGATGTACCCGGTGCCGCCGTGCTTGGTGTCGATGGTCGAGCCGGGTGCCCGGAGGCTGACGATGCTCTTCCCCGGAACGACGAAATCGGGGCGCCGGGCCTTGCTGCCGTTCGACGAGAAGCTGGCGATCTCGTCCCATTCCCGCGGATTGGAGGCTGCGGTCTGACCCAGCGCACCGACGGCGATGATCGTGCCGGTGCGGGCCGGGTTGGTCATGGTGCTGCGCTTGTCGGCCCAGCCGGCGTTCCCGCTGGCGGCGACCACGACGATGCCCCGGCGCCAGGCCTGGTCGACGGCGAACGACAGCGGGTCGATCTTGACGTCCTGGGTGGAGTCCGTGCCGTAGGAGAGGTTCATCACCCGGATGTTCAGGCCGTTCTTGTTGCGGTTCGCGACGACCCAGTCGATCGCCGCGATCACCTGAGAGACATCGGTGGAACCGTCCTTGTCGGCGACCTTGACGCTGACGATGCGGGCATCGGGGGCCACTCCCACGAAGCCGCTGGTGGGGTCGCTGAGCGATGTGCCCGCCGTCCGTCCGGCGATGAGGCCGGCCATGTGGGTGCCGTGGCCGTAGGTGTCGACGTTGCGCTTGGCCGGGTCCTGCGACTCGAGGGAGAGGTCGGGTCCGAACAGCACGCGGTTCGCCGGCAGCGCGTCGCTGATCCGAACACCGGAGTCGATCAGGGCCACGTCGACGCCGCGGCCGGTGATGCCGGCGTTCCAGTACGCCGACGAGCCGATGATCTCGCTCACGTTCTTGGGGCCGCCCACGTCGGTGTAGGGGTTCCAAGCCTGGCTGAGCGGTCGAACGACCTCGTTCGGGGTGACCGATCGGATGCCGGGAACGCGACGAAGTCCGGTCAGGTCGCGCTGATCGACGGTCGCCGCGATCCCTCCGACGATATCGAGGCGGCGGGTGACCCTCCCTTTCACTCTGGCCACGGCGTCGACGGCACGTCCGACCTGGCCGGGATCAGCCGTGACGATGACCGAGACCGGTCGATCGGCGGCGACGGCCGGCTGAGGTCCGGTGACAACGAGGACCGGTGCGAGACCCAGCGCGCCGAGTGCAGCGATGGAGTGGAGGCGTGTCCGTTTCACTCGCGATCCATCGGCAACCACTCTCCGTGACCAAATGAGTCGTTCGGTTCGTTCCTACCCTGGACCGCTCGGACGGTGATGGGCCGCCCGGATCAGCGGTTCAGTGATCCTTGGCCTGCCCGACACACTGCGGACGGCCAGGCCGGCCGTGCCGCAGGTCAGATCGTCGACCAGCGCACCCAACGTCGTCGGGGCGCGCAGCCCCCGCCCCTGCATCCACGAGCACCCGAGTGCGCGGGCGGCCGCCACGTCGCGGTTGCTCTCGATTCCTTTGGCCACCAGTCGGAAATCGAAGACCTCGCCGAGCTCGGTGAGTGCCCGCACGACGGGCATGACGGCAGCGTCCGACAGACCTCCGACGGTGGTGCGGGCGAGCTTCACGATCAACGGCCGGACGTCGGCGAGGAGTTGGAACGGCACGTCGTCGAGCTCGAAGTCGTCGAGCGACACGGCGACGCCGAGCTCGCGAAGGGTGCCGACGCGGCGGAGCACCGCCTCGGTTGAGCGGCGAAGCGCACGAACGGGGATCTCGAGCACCAATCGGTTGAGGTGGTCGGGCGCCGTTTGGCGGCGCACGACTTCCGCGAACGAGTCGCGGCTCAGCTGGGTGAGGCCGAGGTTGATGGCGACCGTGACGTCAGGGAAACCCTCGGTCTGTTCCAGAGCGTCGGCGATGCTGCGCAACACGAACTCGTCGATGATCTCCGCGGCCGCCCCGTCGGTCAAACCGACGAGGAAGTCGTCGGGCCCGAGTACACCGTGCACCGGATGGTTCCATCGCAGGAGGCCTTCGATGCTCACGATTGCGCCGGTGGTGGTGTCGACCACCGGCTGGTAGGCCATCGAGAACTGGTCGAGAGGCACGTGCTGGGCCAAGTGGTTCGCGAGCTCGGTGCCGCGACCGTTCACCCCTGCCCGTTGGGGATCGATGACTTCGACGGCGTTCTTGCCACGGGCCTTTGCCCGGTACATCGCCTGATCGGCCCGGTCGAGGAGCGCGGCGAGATCGTCGCCGTCCACCACGACCCCGATTCCCACCGTCGCTCTCGGGGCGACCTCGATCCCGCTCGCCAACAGCATCGGCTGACGGATCACCTCGAGCAGCCGCTGGCCGCGAAGGTCCAGTGACTCTTGACGCGCGTTCGGGTCGAAGAGCAGGGCGAACTCATCGCCCGAGAGGCGGGCGGCCGATTCGGTCGAAGTGATTGCGGATTGGATGCGTCGACCGATCGTGACCAGCATGGCGTCACCGGCGGCGTGTCCGAAGGAGTCGTTGACGTTCTTGAAGTCGTCGAGATCGATGATGGCAACAGCCCACCGACCTCCGTTGACCCCTTTCGTGTTGATGACCTGTCGCGCCGCTCGGGTGAATGCTGACCGATTGAGCAGCCCGGTGAGTGGATCATGCTGGAGCTCGTGGACGAGCCGGCGCTCCAGATCGCGCAGCTCGGAGATCGACGCCATCTGGCGCTCGTTCTCGATGAGCGACCCGATCTGGGCGGCCAGGGCGAAAGCGAGCGGAAGGTCCCGGGCGTCGAAGGCGTCGACCCCCTCGACTTCCGAACCGATCAGCAGGACGCCGTCAACCAGATCCGGAACGTGGACGGGTACGACCAGACCCGAACGCAGACCCCGCTCGAGGATGGCGCGGCTCAGGACGTCTTCACCGAGGTCGCTGGCGTTGCGCATGTCGGCCGTCCCGGCGGGCGGGATCGACACGGCGTCGAGGAGTCCCGGCGTCGCACCCTGTCCGTTGCGTTGCGGGCTCTGGGCGTGTCGGCGGTTCCCGCCGACGTTCAGGGCGACTTCGACGTGGGAGAACCGGAGGTCCCGCTGGGCGTTTCCGATCAATGCGGTGAGTGTGTGCTCGGTCGCCTCGGCGTGGCGCAGGGCTTCGGTCGACCGGTGGAGGAATTCCATCTCGCTCTTGCGCTGCCGCTCACGCTGGTAGACGACGTTGGATGAGTAGCCGATGAAGAACGGGACGAGCATCAGCGGGGTGGCCACAGGTGTGGTCGACGCGAGGGCCGCCGTCGCCATGCCGACTGCCGCTGTTGCCAAGCTCGCCAGCGCACTGACGAACACCGAAGGGAGCATCTCCGACGCGGGGAGCTTCTCGCCGCTCACCCGAACCACGAGAACGACGAGCATCGAACCGCAGACGGAGAACACGACACAAGCGACGAACCCGAACGTGATGGCGCGAAGTGTCGTCATCGACGAGATGTTGCCCAGATCGAGGACCAGCGCCGCGAGTTGCGAGCACAGCACGAACGTCGCGGCGTTGAAGGCAACTTTGAGCAGGGGTTGGCGACGGAGGAATCGCAGCGTCACGCATCCGCCCAGCACGACCGCGCCGATCGTCGGACCATGTCCGAGGTGCAGCAGCGAGAGGAGCACGACGCCGTCGGTGAGCGAGATCGAATGTGCCGACCGGCCGAGGTGGATGTGGACGACGAAGGCCTCGGCCAGGGCGAACAGGGCAACCATGCCGACCCAGCCACTCCAGCTGGACCACGCAGGATGCGCCACAGGGGGACCGTGGGTCACGGCGAACAACGCGAGGCCGACCGCCAAGATCAGAACGGACAGGACCCAGATCTGCGGTGCCCGGGACCGCCCACGGCCGACCGGCAACAGTTCAGACTGGTTCCCCGACGCGACCGTCGTGACCCTCCCGTCGTTGTTCCTGTCCGGCACGGTCGAACCATCGGCACCTCGACAGGGGACATTGACTCAGCCGGGTCGATCGACCTACGACCTTGCCGGCTGCCCGGCAGCATGTCGTCGGGTGGCGCGGCTACGGGCGTGGGCGTCGGGTGAGGGGGTGGTTGTTCCACCAGCGGCCGGAGAATCGCCAGTCGGTCGTGGTGGAGCTCTCGGCTGCAGCGTCGACCAGCAGCACCGGCTTCGGCCAGGCCCATTCCATCGCGGCGACGATAGCGACGAGCTGGTCGTCGGTCGGAGTCGGCGAAATGTCCCGGGCAGACGCGATCGGGCCGTTCACAGCGGCACGTTCCCGTGCTTGCGCTTGGGCAGCTCTTCCTTCTTGGTGCGAAGGAACGCGAGCCCACGAGTGAGCATCTTGCGGGTATCGGCCGGGTCGATCACATCGTCGATGTAGCCCCGCTCCGCGGCGACGTAGGGGTTGGCGTAGAGCTCGGTGTACTCGTCGACCAGCTCGGCCCTCCGGGCGACCGGGTCGGAAGCGGCGTCGAGCTCGCGCTTGTACACAATGCCGACGGCACCCTGCGGACCCATCACGGCGAGTTCGGCCGACGGCCAGGCGAAGCAAAGATCCGAGCCGATCGACTTCGAGTCCATGACCACGTAGGCGCCGCCGTAGGCCTTGCGGGTGATGATGCTGATGCGGGGCACCGTGGCCTCGCAGTAGGCGTAGAGCAGCTTGGCGCCGTGACGGATGATGCCGCCGTATTCCTGATCTGTGCCGGGCATGAACCCGGGTACGTCGACGAAGGTGACGAGCGGGATGTTGAACGCGTCGCACGTGCGGACGAATCGGCCGGCCTTCTCGGAGGAGTCGATGTCGAGCACACCCGCCATGACCATCGGCTGGTTGCCGACGATGCCCACCGGGTTCCCGTCGAGTCGGGCGAAGCCGCACACGATGTTCCCGGCCCACTTCGGGAAGTACTCGAAGAACTCCCCGTCGTCGACGACCTCGCGGATGACCTTCTTCATGTCGTAGGGCCGGTTCGGCGAATCCGGGAGCATGGTGAGCAGGGCGTCGCAGCGTCGTTCAGGGTCGTCGTCGGAGGGACTGTGCGGCGGCGCCTCGAGGTTGTTCGACGGCAGGAAGGACAGGAGGAACCGGACGTCTTCGAGACACGACTGCTCGTCGGGGGACACGAACGTGGCCACACCCGACTTGGACGCGTGCGTCGATGCGCCGCCGAGTTCTTCGAGGGTGACCTCCTCACCGGTGACGGTCTTGACCACATCGGGCCCGGTGATGAACATGTGGCTGGTCTTGTCGACCATGAAGATGAAGTCGGTCATCGCCGGCGAGTAAACCGCACCGCCGGCACACGGCCCCATGATCACGCTGATCTGCGGGACGACGCCGGACGACTTCACGTTGCGGAAGAAGATCGCACCGTAGGACGCGAGAGACACCACGCCTTCCTGGATGCGGGCACCTCCCGAGTCGTTCAGTCCAATCACCGGCACGCCGACCGAGGTGGCGAGGTCCATGATCTTGGTGATCTTCTCTGCGAACACTTCACCGAGCGCTCCGCCGAACACGGTGAAGTCCTGGGCGAACACGGCGACCTTGCGTCCGTTGACCTCCCCCCAACCGGTGACGACACCGTCGGTGTAGGGCCGGTCGGCCTCGATCCCCATGCCGTGGGCGCGGTGCCGGGCGAGCATGTCGAGCTCGACGAAGGTGTCGGGGTCGAGGAACACGGCGATGCGTTCGCGGGCGGTCAGCTTGCCCTTCGCATGCTGACGCTCGACGGAACGCTCCGACCCGGCGTTGAGGGCTTGCTGGCGGCGCTCTTCGAGTTGCGCCAATCGCGTCGTCATCGGGAAATCCATGGGCTGTAGAACCTACCGGCGCTTCATCACCCTGAGCGAACCCGGTGCGCACGCACACAGTAGGAGAGAGGTTGCCCCCATAGATGGGGGCAGAACACCTCCCAATGCCGTTGGGAGGTGTTCTGCCGCAGAACTGTGCTTCCGGGGTTGACGCAAACCATGGTCGGATGTGTCATGGACCCGGCGGCGCCGACCCGGTCGTCGCCGTTCGTCACTCGTCAGCTGATGTCGTAGACCAACTGCACAGAGGCGCTGACCTCGTAGCTGCCGGCCTCGATCGGAACGTCGGCCGACCTCGTCTCCGCGGCCTTGAACTGCGGCTGCGGTCCGACGCTGGATTCGACCGACGTGCGGATCGTCCGCAGTGCGCCCAGCTTGACGCCGGCGGCCTTGGTCAACTGCTCCGCCTGGGTGCGGGCATCGGCGACGGCCAACTCGCGCGCCCGGCCCTGGGCTTTCGACGGATCGCCGATGGCGAACGACAGGCCGTTGATACGGATGGCGTCGCCGGCGACTTTGGCCACGTCGTCGATCAGCGCCCCCGAAGTGTCGAGCTTGCGGATCGTCACGGTGATCGAGTTGTTCACCTGATAGGCGGTGATGCGACGGCCGGTGGCGTCGAACTGGGGATAGATCGAGAGTCCACTGGTCTGGATGTCGCGGGCTTCGATCCCCTTCGACTTGAGCAGCTTGTTGACGGTGGTCGCTGAGTCGTTGTTGGACCTGAGTGCGTCAGCGACCCGGGCCGCCCTCGTCTCGACCCCGAGATTGAGGATCATGCGGTCGGGTGTCTCTGCGACGCGGCCAGTTCCGTCGACGATGATCGTGCGGCCGGGGGACTTCGATGACTCAGAGGTCGAAACGTTTGCTCCTGCCGGCTGGCCGGCGAATGCGAGACCGATGGCACCGACGGCGGCAAGTCCGATGGCGAGCAGGCTGCGGCGGCGGGTGGTGGCTGAGGTGAGGGATTGCATGTTCATGGCTCCTTCGACGAAGCGTCTCGGTCGTGAAGTTCCCCGGTGTGGCGACCTTCACAGCATCCTCACACCTGCGACCCGAGGACCTGGTTCAACCCCCGACGCGTGAGGCCAGGTGGGTGGCGCGGCGGAACAGGTTGGGTGCATCGATCGACGCCGCCAGAGCCTCGAACCCCGGTGTCGGACCATGCCAACGGAGATCGTCGACCCCGCCGGGAAGAGTGACCGCGTCGAGCCGCACCGTCGCGATGGTGCGGAACAGCAGCGCGTCGGCGATGTTCTGGACCAAGGTGGCGGCCAGCTTCGGGGCGCTCCGAAGGCCCGGGACGTCCCATTGGCCGGCGTAGAGCGGAATCTCCTCGAGCTTCCCGTAACGGGCCAGCACCGCTGCGGTCGACTTGGCACCCCAGCCGGCCAGGCCCGGGTAGCCGTCGGCGGTGTCGCCGACCAGCCCGAGGTAGTCCGGGATCGAGGTCGGGTCGACCCCGAACTTCGCCCGGACAGCGGCGTCGTCGAGGATCTCGCGCTTGCGACGGTCGAACTGGACGACCCGGCTCCCTCGAACGCATTGGCCGAGATCCTTGTCCGGCGTGCAGATCAACACCTGCTCCACTCGTGGATCGGCTTCGGCGATCGCGGCACCCGCGGCCAAGGCGTCGTCGGCCTCGAACTCGACCATCGCCCACACGACGACCCCCATCGCGCGAAGCGCGTCTTCGAGCGGATGGGCTTGACTCCAAAGGGTCGGGTCGATGCCCTCGCCCGTCTTGTACCCCGCATAGAGGTCGTTTCGGTAGGACTCGATGACGTGGTCGGTGGCGACGGCGAGGTGGGTGGCTCCGTCCTCGATCAGGTCGAGCATGCTTCCGAGGACGCCACGCATCGCTCCGGTCTCGCGTCCGTCCGCGGTGACGTGTGACGGAAGGGCGAAGAAGTAACGGAAGAGTTCGTAGGTGCCGTCGACGAGGTGAACGCGCATGCCTGTAGTTTGGGCGCGTTCGGCGTCGCCGCGCGCCGAAGAATTTGTGCGGGGCGTTTCGTCCAGCACCCTTCGGGTACCGAACCTCACCGTATGAATGCGCAGCAACACCTGTCGTTCGCAGATCGAGTGGAGACGAACGAGCGGTTCCGGCAACCCATTACGGCGTCGCGCATCCTGTCCACGATGGAAGCTGATCCCCATTTGGCGCAGATGCTCATCGACGCCGATCTGATCGTCCTTTGGGCCTCGGCCGGAATCAGAACGCTGCTCGGTCACGAGCCGGGAGATGTCGTGGGCCGGCCGGCCTACGAGTTCGTGCACCCCGACGACCTCTCGGTCATCCTCGAGGCCACGCAGCTTGCGATCGCTGACCCACGCTCGTCGAAACGGCGCCAGAACGGCTCCGGGATGCGTCACACGATCGACGTCCGCATCCGTTCGCATGACGGCTGGAAGCTGCTGACCATGCGCGCCGTGGCGGGATACGGCGAGTCGGATTTCAACGCGATGTTCGTGACGCTCTCCCTGCCGGATGCCCACCGCACGCTGCTCGAGGCGATGCAGGCCGTCGCCTCACATGCCCCGCTCGTCGATTCCCTGGAGACGTTGCTGAGCGCGATTTCTCGTTCGGGAGAGGGTCAGACGGTCGGGGCGTTCGTGGACGAACGGGGCGATGTTGTGGCCGCGTCGCGGGGCGTTCGGACCACCGACGACCCGGCGACGCGACCGTGGGGCCAGCTGGCGGCCGGTCGGGCGACGTGGACGGTGGATGTGCCGTTCGCCGGCGCCTCCGACGCGAGCGAACGGATGCTCGGGCGGTGGACGCTGCACCTGCTCTCGGCGAACAACGCAGTCCACCCCGTCGACGCCTTCGTCGCCAAGAAGGTGGCGTCGTTGGCAACCCTGGCGATCGAGTCGTCGAACGCGCGTCGTCGGCTGTCCGAGTTGGCTCGCACCGACGACCTGACCGGGATCAGCAACCGACGGGCATTTCAGGAGGCGCTCGCCGCCATTGGTGAGGATGAGGTCGTCACCACGCTCATCCTCGATCTCGATCGTTTCAAGTCGGTCAACGACACCCACGGGCACCACGTGGGCGACGCCGCGCTGATCGAAGTGGCAATGGCGCTTGCCTCCTCCCTCGGTCCGAACGACGTCGCCGCCCGCCTCGGTGGAGACGAGTTCGGCGCCGTGATCCGCGGATCGAAGTCGGAGCGCAACACGACCGTTGCCCGGCTCCGCGGACGGCTGCACAACGTCCCGGTTCCCCACACGGAGGGCGTCGTGCACGTGAACGCCTCGATCGGTGAGGCCGAGCACATCGGCGGTGATCCCCTGAAGACGCTGCGTCTCGCCGACGAGAGGCTGCTGCGGGCGAAGTCCTCCAAGCCCGGGCCGAAATCATCGACCCGGGGTCGGCGTCGGTTTCGCGACGCGTGAACCGGACGGGCCGATCGCCCTGTCCGGTGGGTTGATCGACCTTTTTCCGCCGGTGGTGCGCGAGAGAAGGTCCACCGACCGCCCTTCGTGGTCGATAGACGGACATGGCGTTTCGTCGGTCTTGTTCCCTTGTTCTCTTCAGCGCGTTGCTCGCGTCCTCCGCGGTCTTCGGGTCGTCGGATGCGACAGCGGCCGGACCAAATGGTCAGAAGGAGTTCTTCGCCGACACCTTCGGCGATCCGCTCGACTATGCGAACGGTGAGGACGTCGCCCTTGTCGACGAGGCTCTGATCGTCGGCGTCGCCGAGAAACCGACGCTGTCCGAAGGTCAGTTGCACCTGAAGTTCAACGGTCTCGGCTATTTCTCCCCCTTGTGGGGTGGCTATGACGTCGGTGGCCACGCCATGGGCAGCGACGCCGTCGGACATGACCGGGAAGGCAATGCCCGCCGCCTCGACGGTAACGAGTACACGACCTTCCGGGTGCGCATGAACGTCAGCGGCGCAGTCGGTGCCGGCATCTTCTTCTACACCTGCACGGCCGGTGTCAACGATGGCTGTCAGAGCGGCGTCCAGTTCGTGACGGAGCCCGGTTGGCGGGTCTATCAAGCCGACGTGCCGAAAGCGTCGGTCTCGGGGATCCGGGTGGCGATCAGCGGCAACGTCAACGTCGACGTCGACTGGGTCCAGGTTCTCGGTCCGAACAAAGGCAATACGACGATCGACAACGCGCTCGTCGGACCCGTTCCGGAGGTGCTCAATCCCGATGCTGCTGGCGCCATCCCGCTCCTGTTCCCGCTCGGTGGACGTCCGATCGCCTACACCGGGACGAATTGTGTGAACAACGACTGGGCGACGCGGGTCCGCGGCGACGCCTGGGACTTCGCCCAGAAGACCGACGTGGACAAGGTCGACAACTACGCCTCGTGGGACGTGGCCAACGGTCAGTTCAACGGCATCGGCATGACCGCGCCGAACGGCGGTGCGCCGGGCGATCCGGGCATCCGACTGGCGCTGCAGGGGCGCACAGTGAACCCTGCCGTGTGGCATCGCACCACACTCATCGTCCCGTTCTGGGACGGTCGCTACAGCCAGGAGTTCGGCAACGACGGCGGCTGGGTCTTCCGGACGATCTGGAAGTTCGTGGGCAACGAACGCTTCCAGGAGTCGGCCCCGATCGTCGAGTACCCGAACGACACCACGATCAGCGTCGACCTCAACGACCCCACGCCGTTCGACGGCAGCGAGCCGCCGCCGTTGAACATCAACGACACCACCTCGAAGGGGCAGCTCGGCTGGAGCCGCCCCGGGCTGCGGGTGAAGACGTTCCGGGTGGACATCGCCGAGCCGTACAAACCGCGTCAGACACCGGTCGATCACGTGTGGCTGTCAACCGATGACTGCGGCGTGTCCTCCGCCGACATCGTGTTCCAGGACAACAACCCGGGAGACGGCACCACCGCCGAGATCCTCGCCGCGCAGTCACCGAAGGGGCCATGGGATCGCATCGGGTCTGCGCCGGTCTCGCGCGGGCTGAATTCGTGGACCTGGACGAACGCGCCAAAGGGCACTTGGTGGATCAAGGTCGGAATGACGCGGGGTGCGACGTATGGCGAGAACATGTCGACGGGTCCGGTCACGATCGGGACGGATTTCAGCGACGTGATCAAGGCGGAGGCAGCCGCCGGCGGAGCGGGCCAGTCGGTGCTGGCATTGCGTGCACCGGGTGGTGCGGCGAACGGACCGAAGACCGTCCCGCCGAAGTCCAAGGCCCGGCGCAAGAAGCCCTGATCCGGCGCGAAACGGCGCGGGCGGCCGCCACACTGGTCGGGTGCGAGAACCGGCTCCCGAACAGATGGCGTTCACCGGGCGACCCTCCGGTGATCGCGCCGCTCGGAGCTTCACCATTCGCCGCGGCCGCCGCGGCCCCCAGAAGGAACATGCACTTGCGGTGCTGGTCCCGAAGCTGAGCGTCGTCGTCGGGCCTTCGGTCATCGATCCGTCCGTCGTGTTTGCCCGCGACGCACCGTTGCTCATCGACATCGGCTTCGGCGCCGGCCACACGACGCTGGCTCTCGCCGAGACGCACCCAGAGGCGAACGTTCTCGGCATAGAGACCCACGAGAACGGCCTGGCGATGCTGGCCCACGAGCTCGATCAGCGGGCGATCACCAACGTTCGCATGGTGTGTGCGGACGCCTTCGACGTGATCGACGTCATGATCCCGAAGCAAAGCGCGCGGATCATTCAGTTGGTGTGCCCCGATCCGTGGCCGAAGATCAACCAGTCGCACCGACGTCTGTTCGACGCCAACTTCGCTCGGATGCTCGCCGAACGACTCGTCATCGGTGGCGAGCTACGGCTGGCCACTGACTGGGAGCCGTACGCCGAACAGATGGCTGCGATCATCGACCGGGAGCCGCTGCTCGAGAACGTCTTCGACCGCTTCGCCCCACCGCACCCGGAGCGACCGGTGACGAAGTACGAGCGTAAGGGGCTCGCCGCCGGTCGTTCGATGAGCGACCTGCTGGCGCGCCGAGTCTGACGATTCCAAACAGGATCCCGATCCGGCGCGCCGCCGATGGGCGCGCCCCGGGCCCGATCCGCTCAGTGCGCCGGTCCGTTGTCCTGGACCAGCTCGACGAGGGTGCCGAAGGTCGTCTTCGGGTGGATGAAGGCGACGGTCGTCCCGCGTGAGCCCGGGCGTGGCGCGTCGTCGATGGCTCGGCCTCCGGCCGCTTTGACGGCGGCGAGGGCGACCGCGCAGTCGGCGACTCGGTAGCCGATGTGGTGCAGACCTTCCCCCTTCTTCTCAAGGTACTTCGCCACCGGTGAATCAGGACGTGTCGGCGTGAGCAATTGGATGTAGCTCTCGGCCACCTTCAGGAGCGCCTCTTCGACTCCGTCGCTCTCGACCACCTCGCGGTGGTCGACCGTCGCGCCGTAGACCTCGGCGTAGTAGGCGATTGCGCCTTCGAGGTCGTGGACGGCGATAGCGACGTGGTCGATCTCGGTCAGCAGGCCGGCGGACGAGGGCGGGGCAGAGCTCATGGCTCCAGTCTTCTTTCGATCGCGCGGGTGCGGCAAACCATGCCCGGAAGTGCGGCAGAACACCTCCGAGCGCCGTTGGGAGGTGATTAGCCCCCATATATGGGGGCAACCTCTCTCCCAGTGCTACGGCCACTCGTGTTGCGAGCAGTCGAGCGAAGCGAGCGGCGCAGCGCCAGGGAGGGGAGGGGCAACCTCTCTCCCAAAGACCCGCAGTCAGGTGGCGTGGCGGAAGCGGTTGAGGGCGGGTTCGCCGATCTTGGCGCGGAACTCCGGGTCGTCGATGCCCATGCCCTCCCGAGGGGCCAGGCACAGCACGCCGATCTTTCCCTCGTGCTGGTTGTGGTGGACGGCGTAAGCCGCCTCGCCGGTCGTGTCCATCGTGTGGACTGCTGACACCATCGGGTGGATCTTTCCCTGGCAGATCAGCTTGTTGGCGGCGTAGGACTCGGCGTAGTTGGCGAAGTGCGAGGACCTGATCGACTTGAGCTTCATCCACAGGTGCCGGTTGTCGTACTCGATCATGTAGCCCGATGTCGCCGCGCACGTGATGATCGTCCCGCCCTTCTTGGCCATGTACACCGACGCCCCCATGGTCGATCGGCCCGGGTGTTCGAACACGATGTCGGGGTCCTCGCCGACGAGCGCTCGCACGTCGGCGCCGAGGCGACGCCACTCCTTTTCGTCCTGAGTGTGGGGGTCCGACCAGAACCGGTAGTTGGCCGCCTTGCGGTCGATGACTGCTTCGCAGCCCATGGCGCGGAGGATCGCCGCCTTCTCCGGGGACGACACCACCCCGACGGGGACGCCGCCGCCGTTGAGCACGTACTGGATGGCGTAACCGCCGATGCCGCCGGTGGCGCCCCACACGAAGACGACGTCTCCCTGCTTCATCTGCGCGCCGTTGCGGCTCACCAGCATCCGGTAGCTGGTGGAGTTGCACAGAGCGTTCGACGCCGCCTCCTCCCAGCTGAGGTGACGGGGCTTGGGCATCAACTGGTTCGCTTTCACCACGGCGATCTCGGCGAGTCCGCCAAAATTGGTTTCGAAGCCCCAGATGCGCTGATTCGATCCGAGCATCGAGTCGTCGTGCGAGGACGGGTCCTGGTCGTCGACGTGGTTGCAGTGGATCGTGACCCGGTCGCCGACCTTCCAATTGCGAACGGCCGAGCCGACCCGCAGAACGACACCTGCGCCGTCCGAACCGACCACGTGATAGGGCAGGGCATGTCGCTTTCCCCATTCGCCCTCTCGGCCGAGGCGGTCGAGGAAGCCGAACGTCGGCATCGGTTCGAAGATCGACGTCCACACGGTATTGAAGTTGATCGAACTGGCCATCATCGCCACATACGCTTCGTCCGGCGCAAGGTCGGGTAACGCAACGTCCTGCACGTGGAGGCTTTTGCGGGGATCTTTGTCCTCCGAGCGGAGCCCCTCGAACATCGCCGCGTCCTCCCGCCGCACGACGACGGCCCGGTAGCTCTCGGGAAGCGTGAGTGCTGCGAAATCCCCGGCGGGCGCGCCGGCCTCGACGAGGTCGACGATCGATTGTCCGAACGGCGTCTGGTTGCTTTGCATAGATGCACGGTAGGTCGTGCATATTCATGATTTCCATTCAGCCCCGCCCGGCGTCGCCCGGTCGGACGACAGTCGGGCCGGTCGTCGACCCGGTTGGCGAGTCGCCGATGTTCGGGCCAGACTTCGCCTGCACGCCCATGATGCCCGTGGACGCGTTCTCGCCACGGTTGCATTCCGTGGCGACCTACGAAGAGGAGCTCCCATGCCTGGATCCGTCATCGTCGCCGGTGCCCGCACCCCCATCGGCAAACTGGCCGGCGCGTTCGCCGGACTCTCCGCCACCGATCTCGGTGGCCACGCCATCGCCGCCGCCCTCGCTCGGGCGGGCATCACCGGCGATCAGGTCGACCACGTGATCATGGGCCAGGTGCTCCTTGCCGGCGCCGGACAGATACCGGCGCGGCAGGCGGCGGTCAAGGGTGGGATCCCGATGAGCGTCCCGTCGACGGTGATCAACAAGGTGTGCCTGTCGGGCCTCAACGCCATCATCGAGGCCGACCGGATGATCGCCGTCGGCGACGCCGACATCGTGGTGGCCGGCGGCATGGAGTCGATGACCAACGCGCCGTACCTCTTGCCCGACGCTCGCGCCGGGATGCGCATCGGTGACAAGTCGATCATCGACTCGATGATGTTCGACGGGCTGACGTGCGCGTTCGACAACGTGGCGATGGGACTCGGGACGGAGCGCTACGGCAAAGCCGAGGGGATGCAGCGCGAAGCCCAGGATGTGTTCGCCGCGCAGTCCCACGAACGAGCTGCAGCTGCGATCAAGGACGGTCGCTTCGCCGACGAGATCATCGCCGTGTCGATCCCGCAGCGAAAGGGCGATCCGCTGCTCGTCGAGACCGACGAGGGGGTGCGACCGGGCACCACGGTCGAGTCGCTGGCCAGCCTGCGGGCGAGCTTCGAGGCCGGTGGCACCATCACCGCGGGAAACGCGTCGCAGATCAGCGATGGGGGCTCCGCCGTCGTGGTGATGTCACGGGCCGCCGCCGAACGCCTGGGTGTTGCGCCGCTTGGCGAGGTCGTGAGCTACGGGATGGTGGCCGGACCCAATGCTTCGCTGCTCCACCAGCCGTCGCAGGCGATTCTCGCCGCCCTTGCCCGCGTGTCGATGGGTGTTGGCGACGTCGACCTGTTCGAGATGAACGAGGCGTTCGCTTCCGTCGCGTTGGCATCGATGGCCGATCTTGGAGTTACCGATGCCGTCGTGAACGTCAACGGCGGCGCGATTGCGCTCGGCCATCCGATCGGTGCTTCGGGCAACCGTCTGGCCCTCACACTGCTCCACGAACTGCGTCGTCGGGGCGGCGGTGTCGGCGCCGCGGCGCTGTGTGGCGGCGGTGGGCAGGGCGACGCGCTCGTCGTCCGCGCTTTCGCCTGACGGCGCTCGGCGTGGCGGATTGCGTCGGTCGGGTGAAGCTGGCCGAAACACAACCGTAACGTCAGGTCAACACCGACGAAATCGCGTGGGCCTACGGTCAACGCCCATGCCTGTCGACGACGCTCTCGACGTTCCTGCCGACTTCGGTGATCGCGAAGTCGCGCTCCTCGACACGCTGCGCTCGTGCGGCTCACGCGTCGTCACCCGGCGGGAGTTGGCCAGGGCGGCCGGGCTGCGCGAGCACCCCCGCCGTGTCGACGTGCATCTCGTGAACGTCCGGCGTTCGCTGACGACGGAGGAGCTCGTCAACGTACGCGGCCGCGGCTGGATGCTCGTGCCGGTCGGTACCTGATGGTTCGCGCCGCGCCATGAGCCGGATCTTTCTCGACATCCTCGTCGTCCTCGTCGCCGCGAAGCTCGCCGCCGAGGTCGCCGAGCGCATCGGGATTCCTGCTGTGGTCGGCGAGATCCTGGCCGGGATCGTCATCGGACCGTCGGTCCTGGGGTTCATCGCCACTGGGGAGGGTTCGTCGGCCGAGGTGCTCCTCACGCTTGGCGAGATCGGCGTGATCCTGCTGTTGCTCGAAGTCGGGATGCAGATGGACCTGCGCGAACTCGGCGCTGTTGGACGTGCCGCGCTCACCGTCGCCGTCATCGGTGTAGTTGTTCCCATGGCCGGTGGTGTCGGGGTCGGTCATCTCCTCGGGCTCACGTCGAACGAAGCGCTGTTCGTCGGATCAGCCCTGGCGGCGACATCGGTGGGCATCACCGCTCGGGTGTTCGGTGATCTCCGTGCGCTGGCCACGATCGAGGCCCGGACGGTGCTGGGGGCGGCCGTAGCCGACGACGTGATCGGCTTGATCATCTTGACGGTCGTTGTGCGCATCACCTCTGGTGAGGGTTCGTTCTCGTTCGGCAGTCTGATCGGCATCGTCGTCGTGGCGCTCGGGTTCCTGTTCTTGGCGACCCTCATCGGCACGCTGACCGTGCCTCGGCTGTTCGCCCAGATCGAACGACTTTCGCGCTCCAGCGGAACCCTGGTCGCTCTGGCCCTCGCGTTCACTCTGGGCATCGCCGAGTTGGCGACGCTCGCAAAGCTGGCCCCCATCGTCGGTGCCTTCGTGGCCGGTCTCGTTCTCGGACGCAGTTCGGTGTCGACGCGCGTGCAGAAGGAACTCACGTCCGTCGGTCATCTGTTCATCCCCGTGTTCTTCCTCCAGATCGGCATCAACACCGATGTCGAGCAGTTCGTCAAGCCGTCGGTGATCGGACTTGCGGCGGCAATGATCGCCGTGGCGGTGGTCGGCAAGGTTGTCGCCGGTATCGGGGCGACCGGTACGCCCGCCGACCGACTCCTCATCGGCATGGGCATGATCCCGCGGGGTGAAGTCGGCCTGATCTTCGCCAGCATCGGGCTCCGCGAAGGCGTTCTCACGGGCGACGTCTACGCCGCCGTTCTGGCGATGGTGCTCGTGACCACGCTGATCACCCCTCCGCTGTTGAGCGCTCGGGTTCGCAGAACGCAGCGGGTGTTGGCGCTTTCACCGGACACGCCCACGCCCCGACCCGAGGGTGGCTGGCTGAAGGTCGAGACGCCGGTCCGAGGTCGGGCGACGGTCACTCTTGCCGCGCAACCACCGCGCAGCCAAGCGCTCGTGATCGCCCTCGATGCGTCGCTCATGGTGGACGACGCCGATGCCTCCGTGGCATTGACGACCTACCTTGTCGAGGCAACAGGTGGCGCCGAGGCGACCCGGTGGGACGCTGATTCGACGGCGGCGCTGATGTCGGTCATTCGGGGCGGTTCGGTTCGGGCGTGGCGCTTCCTCGAGTCGACCGCTGTCCTTGACCGGGCGTTGCCGGAACTGGGGGCGGCGATGACCCGGCGTCGGCGGGACCCGTCCCTGCTCGATCCCTCGGGTGTTCACCACGGGGTGCTCCTCGAACGGTGTCGTCGCCTGGTTGCCGGAACGGCCCACGACTTCGTTGACGACGAACGGGCGACAACCGAGGCACGTCACTTGTTGTATCCGGATCGACTTCTCCTCGGCGCGTACCTCGTCGACATGTTCGGCCAGCATTCGACGAACGCGGCGGAGGCCCGAGCGGTGCTCGATCGGCTCACCATCGACGAGGCCGACCGTACGGCGGTTGCCGCGCTCGTGGCCGATCGTGAGCTCATGCGCGCCGCCGCGCTTCGTGCCGATGGTCTCCACGAAGACTCTGTGCTCCGCATTGCGGCTCACCTCGGGTCGCCCGAGCAGGCTCGTGCGCTCTACGTGCTGAGCGTTGCCATCGACGAGTTGGAGACGTGGGAATCGAGCCTGCTGACCGAACTCCATCGTCTCGTGCTCGCATCACTCGACGGACCGACCTTCTCCGGTGCCGACGCGCTCACATTGCTCGATCGGACCCGCGACCGGGCACTTGCGTTGGTCGGGGATTCGTCGCTTCTGCGTGATCGCGTGGCGGCGGCGCCTCTCGCCTACCTTCTCTCCGAGGAACCGGCGGCCGTGGCCCGTCACGTCCGACTGCTCGAACCGTTCCCGCCACGTGCGTCGTTTCGAGTCGCGGTCACCGCCGAGTCCGGGTCGGTATGGCGGGTGGAGATCGGTGCTCGCGACCAACTCGGCCTTCTCGCCCTCGTGACCGGGGTGCTCGAACGCGCTCAACTCGACGTCGTCGACGCTGTTCTGGCGACGTGGGGTGATGGTGGAGCGCTCCAGGCGTTCCGGGTTCGCACGGGGGTCATCGGCGTTGCTCCGGACCCTGAAGCGCTTCTTGTCGCCCTCGCCCATGCTCAGCATCAGCCGCTGGTTGCCGCCTCGGTGAGCGACGCGGTCGTGTCATTCGACGATCTCGGCTCACCGTGGCACTCGATCGCCGAGGTTCGTGCCACGGACCGCCGCGGGCTCCTCCACGCGTTGGCCGTGGCGTTCGCGGCGGCGGGAGCCGACGTTCACTCGGCCCGGATCACCACGAACGATTCGATGGCGCTCGACCGCTTCGACCTCACCGATCGCACGGGACGAAAGCTCGACGACGAGACCAAGGCGGCGATCCGCCTCGCTCTGGCAAACGGTGTCGAAGCGCGATCGATGTCGCGCCGCCTCCCCTGGCGCACGAACACCGTAGGAACCATCCGCAAATAGCCAGTTAGCCAGCAGCGAACGGCGTCGAGCGGAATGCACTGCTCGGGTGCTCCGTCACGATCACCCCGCGACCGTTCCGGGGTCCTGTCACCGATCCTCCCCACCCACTCCGGTACTCGCCCGTTGTTCTCCTCCGTCGAACCGGGTCTCCGTTCCTCGGAGTGGGGCCCCATCGGCGCCACCCCTCCACTCCTTGTTTGCCGGTGCCTTCTTGTCCCCTTGATGGATGACTGCTCCAGATCGGTTGAACACCGGTGAAACAACACGTTCACATACGAACGCGGTTGCAACAAGCACGAAACACTTCGGAGACGGCGGAGAAATCCCGCCCTCGTAGGTTGCGCTCCGTCATTCATCACATCGTCCCCGCCCGACCGCAGGACGATGTCACTACCGCCGGACCGCCATATCCGGAAAAGAGGAGGAACCGTGCGGCATCCACTGCGCAAACTCGCGGGCCTGACCGTCGGTGCGCTTACGACTTCGTTGCTCATCGCCGGTCCGGCGTTCGCCGGCAAGGCGGTGGCCGAAGGGAAGCCCGAGGCGGCGACGGCTACGTCACTCAACCTGTTGTGGATCATCTTGGGCGCCACGCTCGTGATCTTCATGCAGGCCGGATTCGCGCTCGTCGAGACCGGTCTGTGCCGGGCCAAGCACGCCGCTCACGTCGTGTCGACGAACTTCGCCATCTTCGGCCTCGGCTTCGTCGGCTTCTTCATCATCGGCTTCCCGTTGATGTTCGGCGGCTACTCGTTTGCCGGAGTGTTCGGAATGGACAAGGCGATCGGCTCGAGTCTCATCGGTTCGGGTGACTGGGTCTTCCTGTACAAGGCACCTTTGGCGCTCTCAGGCAAGGGTTACGACGTCAGTGTCGTTGCGTTCTTCCTCTACATGGTCGCCTTCATGGACACCACGGCGACCATCCCGACCGGCTCGATGGCCGAGCGGTGGAAGTGGAAGAGCTTCGTCGTGTGGGGTCTGTTCTGCGGTTCCATCTACTACCCGGTCTTCGGTGCCTGGACGTGGGGCGGCGGCTGGCTGTCGCAGTTGGGCGACTCGCTCAAGCTCGGTCATGGCTATGTCGACTTCGCCGGATCCGGTGTGGTGCATGCCGTCGGCGGCATGGCCGCTCTTGCCGGTGCGATCGTCCTCGGTCCCCGTATCGGCAAGTTCGGTCCCGACGGCAAGCCGAGGTCGCTTCCCGGCCACCATCTTCCAATGGCCATGCTCGGCACCTTCATCCTGCTGTTCGGATGGTTCGGGTTCAACGCGGCTTCCACGTTCTCGGCGATGGACAACCGCTTCACCATCGCTGCGGTGAACACGGCCATAGCTGCCGCCTTCGGCGCCGTTGCCGCCATGTACCTGGTGTCCTACACCGGGGCCAAGAAGCCTGATCCGAGCGCCATGATCAACGGCATGCTCGCGGGTCTTGTCGCCATCACCGCACCGTGCGCCTTCATCGCACCGTGGGCTGCCGCCGTGATCGGCGTCACTGCTGCAGTGATCGTGACCTACGCGGGTCGGTTCATCGAGTCCCGCGGCATCGACGACCCGGTCGGGGCCATCGCCGTCCACGGTGTGGGCGGTCTGTACGGAGTCATCTGCGTCGGCCTCTTCGCCGACGGCACCTACGGCAACGCCTGGAACGCCCTCGATCGCCAGTGGACGAAGGACAACGGCGTCACCGGTCTCTTCTACGGAGGCGAAGGCTTCAAGCAGTTGCTCGCCCAGCTCATCGGCTGCGGCGTCCTCGTCACGGTGATCTTCGGGATGGCGTTCGCCTTCTTCACGATCCAGAACAAGGTCACCAAGGGCGGCATCCGCTCGTCCGAAGCAGACGAGCTCGAGGGCCTGGACATCCCGGAGATGGGAACCCACGCCTATCCCGACTTCGCGCTGGTGAAGTAAGCGCACCTAGGAACTTCGCAGAAAGGCCGGGGTCCGACGGGCCCCGGCCTTTTCGCGTCGACGCACGACGTCGAAGTATCGTCTGCGGCCACACCGTGAGGAGACCCGAATGAAGCTGGCCACGATTCGCACGAGTTCCGGGACCAGCGCAGTGGTGGTGGTCGGCGCAGATCTTGTCGAGATACACGGTGCTGACGATGTCGGCGAACTGCTTCGGGACCCGGCCTGGCGGGCCCGAGCCGTCTCTGCGAAGGGAACGCGACATCTCGTCGCAGGTGCCGACTTCGCCCCGCTCGTGGTGAAACCGGACAAGGTCTTCTGTGTCGGTCTCAACTACCGCAGCCACATCGAGGAGATGGGCAACGTGGTGCCCGAGTTCCCCACCCTCTTCGCCAAGTTCACCGACTCGCTCATCGGAGCGAACGATTCCATTGCTCTTCCGGTGGAATCGGAGAAGGTCGACTGGGAGGTCGAGCTCGGCGTGGTCATCGGGCGAACCGTTCGCCGGGCCACGGCCGTTGACGCTCGTGCAGCCATTGCCGGGTACACCGTCGTCAACGACATCTCGATGCGGGACTGGCAGCGCCGTACGGTCGAGTTCCTCCAGGGGAAGACCTTCGAACACTCCACCCCGGTCGGCCCCTACCTGCTCGTCGCCGACGACGACGCCCCGGTTCCGACCTTCGATCTGCGGTGCTCGGTCGACGGGGTCGTCAAGCAGTCCTCCAACACATCCGATCTCGTCTTCGATCCCGTCGCGCTCGTCCAGTACTGCTCCACGATCATCACGCTGCGCCCGGGCGACGTGATCGCCACCGGGACGCCCGGGGGAGTTGGCGCCGCCCGGACGCCTCCGGAGTTCCTCCGTCCCGGTGCGGTGGTGCTCACGGAGATCGACGGCATCGGTGCGTGTCGGAACGTGTGCGTCGCCGATCCGGCCTCGCCATCGGACTGACGCCTGTAGTAGATCAAAGGGGATGCCCGACGCGTCACTCCCCGCCCACGAGCACATCTTCGACCTGTCGGCGCGGGTGATCGACGAACGGATCACCTCGGTGAAGGTCAATCGAGTCACGTTGGAGCTCTCCGAGCTCGGCGACGGGCTTGCTCTCGTGGAGGCGTTCTCCCACGTCTACGCCGTCGCCACCGACGCCGGAATCGTGTGCTTCGACACGAGCGGCCGGCGCGCGGGCCCGCCTGCGGTCGCCGCGCTGCGAGCCTGGAACCAGTCGCCGTTCTCGACGCTCGTCTACACCCACGGACACGTCGACCACGTCGGTGGGTCCGGCGCGTTTGCTGCCGATGCGGCGGATCGAGGCGACCCCACGCCGGAGGTGATCGGGCATTCGCGGGTCGGTGCGCGCTTCGAGCGCTACCGGTTGACCAACGGATACAACTCCCAGATCAATGCCCGCCAATTCGGTGGCCGTCCGTCGGGAGACTTCCTCGACCCCAGTGTGCTGGCCCCGACGCGCGTGGTCGAGTCCCACACCGAGCTCACGGTGGGCTCGTATCCGTTCGCCCTCCATCATGCGCTCGGCGAGACCGACGACCACCTGTGGACCTGGGATCCTTCGCGAAGGGCCATCTTCTCCGGTGACCTCATGACGTGGGCGTTCCCGAACGCCGGCAATCCGCAGAAGGTGCAGCGATTCCCGGCCGAATGGGCTACGGCCCTTCGCGCCATGGCGGCGCTCGAACCCGAGATGCTGCTGCCGGCCCACGGACTGCCGATCGCTGGCCGCGAACGAATCCGATTCGTCCTCACCACCGTCGCCGAAGCATTGGAGCGACTCGTCGCCGCAGTGATCGAGCGGATGAACGCTGGGATGCCGCTCGATGCGATCGTGCACGAGGTGAAAGTGCCGGCCGAGGTGCTGGCCCTTCCGTTTCTCCGAGCCACCTATGACGAACCGGAGTTCGTCGTGCGCAACATCTGGCGGCTCTATGGCGGTTGGTGGGGGGGCGATGTCGACCGCTTGAAGCCGTCGCCTGCGGCTGGTCTCGCCCGCGAACTTGCCGGACTCGTGGGGGGGCCGGTTGCGCTTGCGAAGCGCGCAGAGGATCTCGCCGTCGAAGCCCGGAGCGCGATTGACCGGGAACTGGCCGACGATCGCTGGCGGCTGGCGTCGCACCTGATCGAACTTGCCGCCGAGAGTGTCGACGCGGACACGGACGACTTCCGTCTTGTGCACGAGATCCGCGCCGATGTCTATGCCGGCCGTCGACAACACGAGCAGTCGCTCATGGCAAAGGGCGTGTTCGGCTCGGCGGCGGACGAATCGGCGGCCGCTTTGACCGGTTCCTCGAAGTGGACGCGCCGCGCCGTGTTCGACATGTGATCGCGGCGTTGCGTGTGAACGAGAACACGCCGTCATGACCAATGACACGGCGCTTTGGTTCGGTCCCGGCGAAACGCCGACGTACGGTAACGGTGCCGAAGGCATTGTGCCGACCGCCTCGAAAGGAATCTCGATGTTCCGTACCTCGAAACCAGAAGTCGAAGAGCTCCGCTCCTTGGCGCTCTTCACCGCCTGTTCCCCCAAGGAGTTGGCGACGATCGCCCGAGCGTCAAAGCGGGTCACGATCGGTTCCGGCGAGACGATCGTGAGCCAGGGCGACCTCTCCGACGACTGCTACGTCATCCTCGACGGAACCGCACGCGTGGAGCTCGACGGCACTGCTGTCGCCCAGCTCGGCTCGGGCGAGAGCTTCGGTGAGCTCGCCCCCCTCGACCATCAGCCCCGTTCCGCCTCCGTCATCGCCACCAGCGAGCTCACCGCTCTCGTGTTCAGCGCTGCTGACTTCGCCAAGCTCGCCTCGACCATCCCGGGCCTCACGAAGCGGATTCTCTCGGAGATGACGGCTCGTCTTCGTGCCGCTCACGGGTGAGTAGCTGAACGAGCGCCGAGCCGAGCCACTCGACGCTCGCCGGCGAGGAGAAGACGTGGCCGGCGTCATCCACCGTCGACAGGGTGATCTGGTCCTCGCTCAGGAGTTCGCGTAGGCGAGCGCCGCCGTGCATCCTGACGTAGACCAGGCCCGACTCATCGGCGTCGAAGATGAAGTGCACCCGTGTGCCGTGTTCGGCGATCGTGTCCAGGTCGTCTCGGATATCGCTGAACCCGGGACCGAACCGATTCCGCGCGGTCAGGGCGGCGTAGCGGACCAGGTTCCTGGCCGATCGGGCGACTCGTATCTCTCCCCGCAGGATCGCCCTCCACCGGTTCGGGTCGCCGAGTGACTGTCGTGTCTTCACCGCAATCGCCGGCGAGCCTTCCGAGAGATCCCACGAGTCCTCGCCGAAGATGATCTGATTGATCAGCACGACGTCGGTCGAGGAGACGCCTCCGAGCATCGCGTGCCAGGCTGCCCAGGCTCCCGAACACATACCGGCGAGAACCGTCGTCGGTGCACCGAGGAGGTCTCGGGCCGCCGCGTCGATGGTGCGGGCGTCGTCGATGTGAATGGGGTCGTAGGGATCGAGGATGCGGCCGTCGACGCCGGCGCCCCGGCGTTCCATCCGCAGTGTCGCCACTCCCTGCGCCGCTAGCCGTCGTGCGAGGATCGCGTGAAGCCGGGCCGGACCGAACCGCGGGTTGGTCCCGGTGGAGAGGAGGACGAGACCGACTCGTGGCGGGTGTTCCGGGATGGTCCGGATGCCGTGGAGCATCTCGCCATCTGCCATTGCCAGGGAAACGGCCTCCTCACGCCAGGACGGCCCGCTCGCCGTGAAACCGCCGGGAAGCACGACGCCGTTCGGTGTCTCGGCCCGCAGCGGCTCAGGGAGCCTGGCGATCCAATCTCCGATGCCGGAGACAAGCCGGGGCATCACCCGGCCGAGCTCCGGGTCCTCGATGACGAGGTCGCCGATCGGCTGAGGGAGCGCCTCGATCTCGGCCTGGGAACTCCACGCCGCAAAGGTGTCGACGGAAACGGGGGCGTTCGGCCCCTGAACGATGAGCACGTGGTCGGCGCCGGCCGGGAGCGCGTTGAGGTCGAGGGCGTTCATCGCCGCGAGATCGCACGGTCGCAGCGTCGACCCGGCGGGAGCCGCCCAGTGCTCGGGGAGGCCGGCCGACGTCGACGAACCGAGCAGGAGCAGCTCTCGGCGGTAGTTCTTGCCCCGGGTGATCGGTTCGACGAGGACCAGCCCGGCCACGAGTTGGCGGAGGTGGGGTTCGGCGAGTGCGCATGCCGTGACCAGCGCGCCGAATCGCATCCCGATCACGACGATGCTCGTGCCGAGCTCAGCCAGGATGCGCACGCCAGCGGCGATGGCCTGGTGGTATCCGGTCACGAGATCGACGTCTTCGGGGAGTTCGGTGCTGTCGCCGGTGCCCACCGGCTCGATCGTGAGGACCACGTGGCCGAGCCGGGCGGCATAGTCCGCGAACAGCCTCAGGAAACGATCGCAGCCGGCATGCTCGATACCGAACGGTGGCACGAGCAGGATCCCCCGTCGGGTGAGGCCGGAGGAGTTCGTCGGCGTCACGAGCGTCGCCATGCACGTCCCCGACGGGACCTCGACCCCAAGGAGGGTGTGGGTGATGGTGTCAGCGCCCATCGGGAACCCCCACGTCGTCCTGTTCTGCCGCGAAGCCCGACTGGACGTGGACGCGGAGGGCACCACGCGCGTTGACGGCCCCCACGGTGACCGTGCCGGGCGCCGTTCCCGTGTGTCGAAGGAGGAAGCGCCGGTGCTCCCCCGGAACGACGTCCACGTGGTGGCGGTCGACGCTGAACGCGGAGTCCTCGATGCGGAGATCGCGGACCAGATCGACGGCGTGGACATCGAGCGCAACGATGCCTTCGACGACGACCATTGCCGATGCGCTCCAGTCGGGCGTCGACCGGCGAAATGTCTGGCCTCCGCTGGTATCGAGAACGTGGCGGGCGATGGTCGAGCCGTGATTGTCGATCAGACGGGCCGTCAACCCATCGTGGTCGCGTGGTCCGAATCGATAGGCGTCCGACGGGTCGGTGAAGCGACCGGCTAGTTCATCAGCGCGCAGATGGAGCGACCCGTGGGGCTGAACTGCGATCGTTTCGGTCCGGTGGAGCTGCGTCGACCTCGCCTCGCGAACCAGGCAGAGCTCGACGACTCCGATGAACGGCTCGGGCCGGTCGTTGTGGACCCAGACATCGACGCCGTTCACGCCCTCGTCGATCAGTCCGATCGCGACCGGCGACCAGGTGTCGGCCAGTGCGCCGAACGCGGCCTTGGCTCGTCCGTCGCTGTCGATCAGTCCCCACCCGGCGCCCCGCCAGAGGTCGCGCAGGAACCACGTCAGGGCACCGGTGCAGCTCGACGATGGGCGTCGCCACTCCTGGAACGCCGACGTCATCACGACGGCGGAGGTGACGCGGCCCAGTTCCAGATAGCGATCGACGTCCCGTTGGCGCAAGGCGAACGAATCTTCTCCGGTGACCACGGTGAGGTAATGGTCCCGCACGTCTTCGAAGTCCCAGCCGGCGCCGCGGTCTCGCGGGACGCGTTGCTTCCATCGCGGGTGGGTCGGAGGGGCGTCGCCGTCGGCAAGCAGGCGATCGATGGTCACCGGCTCGGGTACGTTGGCGAACGCCAGGCATTCAGAGGTGAACCGCACGTTCGCGTGTCGGGCGTCGGTCAGGGGTCGGAGGTAGGCGCCGACTCCGTAATAGTGCGAGACGCCACGATCGGCAATGAACGGAAGGTGTCCTCCGCTCGGGGAGCACGCAACGAACGCGATGTCGACCCCAGAGGACTCCAGTTCTTCCGCCAGCACCGCGCTGCCGACGGCATCGGTGATGACGGCATGGTCGAGACCGAGCATTGCGGCCTGCTGCTGGCGTTCGCTCGCCCCGCACACGACTGCGATGGCCGGGGAGGAGGAGAACCTCCGAAGGTTGCTACGGGTCTCAACAGTAAGCGCGCGGACGAAGTCGGCGTCGGTCGGCTGGTCGAGGGTGGCAAAGGGCAGGTCCTGCCAGATCATGATGCCGAGCTCGGCGCAAAGGTCGTAGAACTCGGGCTGCTCCCACCCCGTCACACCGGTCAGGCGGAGCATGTTCAGACCTGCGTCGCGGCATCTCGTGAGCATCGAGCGCAACTCGTCGATCTCGACGTACGGGTCACGGGGGTCGACCGGCATCCAGGCGCTGCCGCGACAGAACACGGCGATGCCGTTCACCGCAAGAGCAAAACCCTCGCCGTCGACCCCGTGATCCACACTGAGTTCACGGAAACCCGTTCTCCCGAGGGACCTCGTCTCCGTCTTCCCGTCTGCGAGGTCGAGGTCCAGTGAGACGTCGTACAGGTGCGGCTCGCCGTGGGTGTGGGGCCACCAACGCCGGACCGCGGGGACACGAAGGCTGCCGGTCAATGACGCTTTGGCGGGCGTTGCGATGTCGAGTGTCGTCGCCTGCTCGCCGCAGGTGAGCGTGGCGCCGACGACGCCGTCAGGCCGGGCCAGCTCGACGCGGACTCGGAGCTCGCCTTCGCCGTCGGCACGCACCCGCGGAACGAGGGTGAAGCCATCGATCTGCCCGCCGGATTCCGTCAGGAGCTCCGTGGCTCCACTGAGTCCGACGGCCGGAACCGGTGGCGACCAGGCCGGAATCCGTCCGAGGAGACTCGCCCGGGCGAAGCGCAGGCGCTGGTCGGCAACGAGGCGTGAGCGGTATCGCGGCCGCGGCCGCTTGGTCGACCCGAGCCATCCGTTCAACGAATGACAGCAGACGTCGAGAGTTCCTCCGCCGGCGATGCGGTCGGTGAGGTCGACGACAACAGGGACGAACGACGTCCGCGACTCGTGGATGACCTCGCCGTTCCACGAGACGGTCGCGATCGTGGCGACCACCGGAAGCCGAACGGTCACGCGGCTTCCTTCCACGACCTCGCGCGCGTGCAGCGTGGTCCGATAGTGATGATCGAACCCGTCGAGGTCGTCGTGGCCGCCGAGCTCGATGGGATCGCGTCCGTGGTCGGCGAGAACACGACCGACACATCTGGCTTCACCGATCGGGACGAAGTCCACCGGGGCCCCGCCCGGCGCGGCTCGCGCGTAGGACCACGAGGCCAGAAGCTCAGACGTGACTGCCATGGCCAGGCCGTCGACTCACTGCGGGGCCGATTCGAGCGAGCGCACCAGGTCGACGCCGGCCTGCCAGTCGTCTGCCAGCGAGGTGCTCCAAGCCGTCGGGTCGATCGGCTTGCCGCTCATGACTGCTCGAGCGGTACGCATCTGAAAGACGAGAGCGGTGGCGGCAACGGTGGAGAAGTGTCCGGCAGCGGCCGTGTGATCAA
>JANPFX010000078.1:0-17870 GCA_031423635.1 Acidimicrobiia bacterium
TCGCGAGCTGGCCGAGGAACTCGGCATCGTCGGCGTGCCGATGCACTTCGTCGGCGAACAGCGCTTCGAGGACGAGTCGGTCCGGGTGATCACGCACTGCTTCATTGCCCGCCACGACGGCGACGTCGTGTTCAACGACGGCGAGGTTGCCGAGGCGAGGTGGGTCACCGCCGAGGAGTTCGCCGACCTGGTCAACGTTCTCACGTGGTGCCCGGATTCGCTCTCGATGGTTCCCGACTTGCTGATGGCCCACGTCCGGCGCTGGCGGTATGTCCTCGGCGCGGCAGGCCAACAGGTCGCCGAAGACGGGACCGGGCCGACATCGCGCTGAGAACACCGTCTCGTGGCCGCAGGGCGCCGGGCGGCCAACGGGCACAACCGCGCTGAGCACATCGGCTCGTGGCCGGTGCGCGCCGGGTGTCCAACAGGCACAACCGTGTAAATCGGTGTTGACTCGTCGGTGTGACCAGCATGCAGCCATGGCAGGGAGACCAGTGTTCGCTGGTCGATGCGTTCCGATCGGGTGATCGTTCGCCGGTCGAGGAGGTCGACGCGGTGTTCGCGGCGATCGAATCGAGCGGCCTCAACGCGTTCTCGTTCCTCAACCCCGATCACGCTCGCGCCGCCGCGGCGAACGCCGATGTGTCGCTTCCGTTCGGCGGTGTCCCCCTAGGCGTGAAAGAACTGACGAACGTGGCCGGTTGGCCGGCGACGGAGGCAAGCGTCCCGCTGCGCGACCACGTGGCTACCCAGACGTCGACGATGGTCGCCCGCCTGATCGATGCCGGAGCGATTCCGGTAGGGCTGACCACGTCCTCGGAGTTCGGGGGAGTGAACCTCACCCGGACAGTGCTGAACGGCGCCACGCTCAACCCCTGGAACACTGAACGGACGCCGGGAGGTTCGTCCGGAGGTTCGTCGGCGGCTGTCGCCGGCGGCGTCCTCACCGCGGCGACGGCGGGGGACGGTGGCGGGTCGATCCGCATACCCGCCGGGTTCTGCGGGCTTGTCGGCCTGAAGGTCACCTACGGACGGATCCCGAACGGCCCGAGCGCCGAGATGGGCAACCTGACCGCCGTACCGGGTTGTGTTTCTCGCAGTGTCCGAGATACCGCCCGCTGGCTCGATGTCACGAACGGCCCGGATCTCCGAACGCCTCTTGCGCTCCCACGGGTCGAAGGATTCGAGGCCGGCCTCGGCTCGTATCGCGGCGAGCTTCGCGGTCTGCGGGTAGGCGTCGTCGCTGACTTCGGCGGGGCGTACGTGAACCCGGTTGCCTGGGACTTGATACGCGCACTGGCTGGCGAGTTGATCCATGAGTTGGCACTCAAAGAGGTTGATGTCATCGCGCAGTTCCCGAGCATGGGCACGGCGTGGTCGTTGTCCGGTCTCATCTCCATTCGCGGCCAGCTCGGCGATCTCTGGCCGGCGTGCGCCGATCAGCTCACTCCGGAAATGTCGTACGGGCTCCGATGGGCCGAGGGCCGGTGGGACGCTGCGGCCGCCTACAAGTGCGAGCAACGCCGCGTCGCGCACAACGAAGCGATGGCCGACATGTTCGAGCAGTGCGATCTCGTGATGACGGCGACCAACCCCGATGTCGCATTCGCCGCGAACGGGCCGTTGCCCTCGGTGTTCGCCGGCAAGAAGGTCGGAGGCTGGAACAACGGTCGGTTGACAGCGCCGTCGAACCTCTACGGCAATCCGGCGATCGCCATTCCGGCCGGTGAGGTGGATGGTCTACCCGTGAGCCTGCAGGTCTTGGCGCCGCATCATGGTGACGCGCTCCTCCTCGACATCGCGTATGCAGTTGAGCGCATCCGGCCGTGGCCGCTGGTGGCACCCGCCCGTTGAGTCGCCTGCAGGCTACTTCGATCCCAGTCCGTGGGAGTGGGCCTCGGGCGGTGGGATCGACCCGGGCTCGCGGACTTCGGCCATGGCACCCCAGAGATCGGTGGCGTTCGGCGGCCCGACGAAATCCCGTTGCACCACGCCGTCGGCGTCGGCGATCACCACCGTCGGCACGGCGTCGATGCCGTAGCGCTTGTGGAGGTCCTTGTCGGTCTGGTAATCGACAATCTGCACACTTACGAAATCGCTGGCGAGGACCTCACACTTGGTCGCAGTGCTTGCGCACGCATCGCACGTGGCGGATGTGAATGCGACGACAAGCCATGGCGCCTCAGGCTTGGCAAAGTCGCGGCGGTCGAGCTGGGCGGGAACTGTCCACGCGGTCTGCGTCGGAGGCTCGGGCTTGCGGCGCCGAAGAAACTGCGCGGCGAGCAGTGCGAGCGCGGCAACCACCACAGCGACGAGGAGGGTGGTCGTCATCGATCACCCTTGCGCTGATGCACCGGACGTTCCCAGCAGGCTCGTCCGGATGATGACAGCCATCTCGTCGGTTCCCTCGAGGATCCCGAAGTGGGTGCGTCCCGGAAGTCGCAGGAGCTCACCGTTCGGTGTGGCCGCCGCAGCGAGCGGGACGATCTCTCCGAAGTTGCCCGCCTCTTCGCCGAGCCCGTAGGTCACGTGGCAGCGGAGTTCGGACAATCGGCTGAAGATATCGGTGACCGACGCCCGGAAGAGCCCCGCCTCGGTCTCCGGCGAGCAGACCAGCCCAATCTCGGCCTTGCCGTCGTCGTCGACGACCCCGGTGAGACGGAATCCCCAGTACACGTACGACTCGACGACCGAGCGGTCGCACTGACCGAACGGCGGCTTCTTGGCGAAGTTGGCGATCGCCGCCTCGGCGCTCGCGAACGTTCGCCGACGGCGACTGGTCAGGACCGCCATCGGGTTGTCCGGCCAAGGATCGCCTGGGTTCCTCCCTGGAACCTGCGGGAAGACCACCGGTTCATAGCCGAACACCGACGCGAAGGTGCCGGGTCGGCGGAGCTCGGCTTCGAGGACGGCAAAGCCGCCCTGTGAGTGGCCGATGCCGTACACATCGCCCCGGCGGGCAAGGCCGAAGTGTTCGAGCACCGAGACCAGACCGGCGGCGACGCCGTTCCAGCTGTAGTCACTGTTCGTCGGCAGCGATGACGCCCCCTGGCCCATCAGATCAACCCCGATGCATCGGAACGACGCCCGGAGACGGGCGACCAGAGGCAACCAGACATGGGCGTGGAGTCCTGTCGCGTGAGCGAGGACGAGATCGGGCCCGGTCCCGCCCCAGTCGTAGGCGTGCATCGTGATTCCGCCGGGCGCAGCGATGATGTGCTCGATCTCGGGGAAGCTCAGCAGCGCAGCGAGGGGGGAGGCAGGATTCGACACGGGGGTCGATCCTACCGATGCTCGGGCGCTGCGCCCCAGGCTCTGCTGGATCGTTGCCCGGCTCTGATCAGAGCAGTAGGTCGATCATCTGCTGGGCTCCGCTGGATCGTTGCCCGGCTCTGATCAGCGCAGTCGGTCGATCATCTGCTGGGCTCTGCTGGATCGTTGCCCGGCTCTGCTCACCGCAGCCGGTCGATCATCTGCTGGGCATTCGTGACTCCGAAGTCCTGCCAGCAGTTGTTCCACAGCACGTGGAGCTCGTCGGCCGTCCCCTCGAGCTCGCGCAGTTTCTTCGCCCACGTGTCGAGTTCGGTGTCGTCGTAGAGGTACTTGAAGCGCTCCGCCGCCGTGATCCCGCGGGCCTCCCAGTTCTCCGCGTTGTGTCCGTGAAACCGGACCACGGCAAGCGACGCGGTGGACGCCACGACCGGCGGGATCGATGAGGCGAAGCCCTGTGGCTCGTCGACGCACACGAAGGTGAGACCGTTCGCCTCCAACCACCCGAGCGTGTTCTCGCACTGCTCGCCCGAGAGCCACTTTGCGTTGCGGAATTCGATGAGGCAGCGATACGGGGCCAGCATCGCCACCGCATCGAGGATGCGATCACAGTGCTCGCCCTTCGGCCCGAACCACGGCGGCCATTGCAGCAGAACCGCTCCGAGCTTTCCGGCCTCGTGCAGGGGACTGAGCGAATGACGAAATCGATGCCAGCATTCGCCGAGCGCTTCGTCGGTGAGGTGCTTGTCGTAGATGTTGCGTTTGTCGCGGAACTCGGGCTTCACCTCGCCCTGGAGGTCCTCCCAGAGCGAGTGGGGAAACGTGGGGTGTCCGGTGAGCAGCGACCAGGCCTTTACATCGAACGTGAAACCGTCGGGCGTGCGATCGGCCCAATTCGTCGCCAACTCCGGGGTCGGCGGGAAGTAATAGGTGGAATCGACTTCGACAAGCGGAAAGCGGCTCGCGTAGAACGCCAACCGCTCGGCTGCCTTCATCGATCGACGCGGGTACCAGTCCGCGTCTTTGACGAGTGACGCATCGGCCCACGAACAGGTACCGACCAGGGTGCGTGTACCGTCTCGTTCGATGATCGGACCGAGGACGGGCTCGTCGGGCTGGATCGCCGCCGGCGAGACAGACGCGGGGCTCACCGAAGCAGGACCGACCCGACCATGACGCCGACCGTCAGCACCACCATCGGGATCACGTACTTCCCCCAGTCGTGCCACCAGTTGCCCGGCTGCACCGAGTTGGCGCCTCCCTTCGACATGCCGCGGACCATCGATCCGATCCCCGAGACGGCGCCTTCCACAGTCATCGTGTTGTGCTGAGGAACGAGGATCACTGCCTCGGTCTCACTGCCCTCGTCGAGGTCGTCGAACGCGTCGGGATTCTCCGGATCGGGCTCCGGATCGCCGGGCAGCCGGACGCGGATGACTCTGCCGTCGGCGGACTCGAACTGTGTGGCCATGCCCCGACGCTACCCCCGGCTGGAACGATGCCGGCCAATCACCCCATGGCTCACTCCACGGCGTCGGTGCTGGGAGAGAGCCAGCGGCTCACGTTGATGCGGATCATGACGTAGTCCCGCTCGCTCGCCGTCTCCCATTCGTACTTCTCGAGGAAGGCGGCGTGGACCGCAGAAGGGACGTCACCGAGTCCGCACAGCTCCGCCCGGCCCTCGCCGGTCACCGGTCGGTTCCCATCCTCGAGCGCAAAGCTGACGGCGGGCCTCACCGCGACGATCCGTGCCTTCACCGAGTCGCTCGTGGTGCAAAGCCAGATCGCGTCGTGGACCCACACGAACCAGATCGGCGTCAGATGTGGCCGGCCGTCGGCACGCGTCAGCGCGATCCACACGTTCGGATCGTCGGTGAGTCGCTCGGCCCTCGTCGCCATGGAGTCGAACGTACCGGATACCTTGACGTCATGGATCTGCCGGTGATGCCCCCCGTCGCACCGATGCTGTCGAAGCCGATGGGTGAGCTCCCCGGGTCCGACCGCGCCGAGCAGCCGGAATGGCTCTACGACCCGAAATGGGATGGCTTCCGGTCGATCGTGTTCCGCGACGGCGATGAGATCGTGCTCGGCAGCCGCAACGAGAAGCCGCTCACGCGGTACTTTCCCGAGCTCGTCGAGGCCTTTCGCCTCGCGCTCCCCGAGCGATGCGTGGTCGATGGCGAGATCCTCGTCGAGCACGACGGAGTTGCCGACTTCGATCAGCTGGGGCAGCGCATCCACCCGGCCGATTCACGGGTGCGCAGGCTCGCGGCCGAGACCCCGGCCCGTTTCGTGGCGTTCGACCTTCTCGCCCTCGGCGAGCGCGATCTACGGCGCGCGCCGCTTCGTGAACGACGTGCGCTCCTGAACGAGGCACTCGCGAATGCAGGCGCGCAGAGCAATGGTGCGGTCTGCGTGACACCTGCGACGACGTCGCGTGCGTTGGCGGCTGACTGGTTCGTCCGCTTCGAGGCGGCGGGGTGCGACGGCATCATCGCCAAACGGCTTGCCGACCCGTACGTCGAGAACAAGCGGACGATGATCAAGGTCAAGCATCAGCGCACGGCCGACTGCGTCGTTGCCGGCTTCCGGTGGCACAAGCACGGCGGCATCGTCGGTTCGCTCCTGCTCGGGATCTACAACGCCGACGGCCATCTCAACCACGTCGGCGTGACCGCGGCGTTCACCGACGTGCGGCGACGTGAACTCGTCGCCGAGCTGGAACCATTGCGAAGCGAGAACGCGGATCATCCCTGGGCCCACTGGGCGGAGGTGATGGACGAGGCATCTGCTGCCGGTCAACGCGTGCCCGGCGCTGGTAGCCGGTGGACCGGGACGAAAGATCTGTCCTTCGTGCTGCTGCGCCCCGAGCGGGTGTGCGAAGTCGCGTTCGATCACCTCCAGGGTGACCGGTTCCGCCACGCCGCGACCTTCCGCCGCTGGCGTCCGGATCGTTCGCCGGAGAGCTGCACGTATGACCAGATCGAGCCGGCTCCGCCCTGCACGCTCGATGATGTGGTGGCCGCCGACGGCGAGGCGCGGACGTCGTGACGCTCCGTGATGCCACTGCCGCTGACGTCGAGATCATCGGGCAGCTCATCTCGGGTCTGGCCGAGTACGAGGGACTGGCCCACGAAGTGGCCTGGACCGTCGATGAACTGCGCGAGCAACTGTTCAGCGGCGCGAGTTCGACGAAGGTGACCTTGGCGGTTCACGATGCAACCGGAGAGGTTGCCGGGTTTGCGCTGTGGTTTCCCACGTTCTCCACGTTTCGTGGCGACCACGGCATCTGGCTGGAGGACCTCTTCGTGCGGCCCGAATTTCGAGGCCACGGTTACGGCCAGGCGCTCCTGGCATTCCTGCGCGCCTCGACGACCGGACGGGTCGAGTGGATGGTGCTCGACTGGAACGAGCCCTCGATCAAGTTCTACGACTCGCTCGGCGCCGCTCCAGTACTCGGCTGGACGCGCTATCGCTGGGTCACCGACGCCTCCGCGAACGACGACCCACCACGGATCCCGTAGCCCTACCTCTGGGTCACCATCTCCATCAGCGTCGCCACGCTCGTCGTCAGTCCTTCGTGGGGGTGGTGATCGTCTGCGTGCGCGGCGTCCGCCGATGTCGGCGACGGAGCCCTTGGGGGCGTGGGAGCGTCGACCTTGCCGGAACTCAGCGCGGCACCGCTCATCTTGGCGTTGGGGTCGCCCCAGTACAGTCTCGCCGCCTTGGCCAGTGCGTAGGAGTCGAGCACCGGCTGGACGCCTTCGTACTCCGCAAGCGACTTCGCCATCTTGCACATGTCGAATGGGTAGTTCGCACGCAGTCCGATGGAGTCGCGCTCCAGGCACAGCGTCCGCAGCTCTTTGGCCGACTGGGGCAGGAGCTGCACGCCGAGCTTCGCCGACACGCGGTCCAAGATGATGTCGAAGGCTTCCGCCGTGACCGGACCGACGTACACCTTGTTCTGGATCCGTCGGAAGAAGGCTTCGTCGCCGAGGTCCTCGGGGGCCATGTTCGTCGAGAACGCCACCATCAGCTCGAACGGGAGTCCGACCTTGGTGCCGTTCGCCAGCGGTAGGTAATCGATGCGCTTGGAGAGCGGATAGATCCAGCGGTTGAGGAGCTGCATCGGTGTCATGACCTGACGGCCGAAGTCGTCGATGAGCATCATGCCGTTGTTGGCCTTGACGTGCAGCGGTGCCACATAGACACGACCGACGGGGTCGTAGGTCAGCTGCAGCGACGCCATCTCCAACTCGCCGCCGACCGTGACCAGCGGCCGCTTACAGGCGACCCACCGTCGGTCGAGTTCTTCGGGCTGCGGTTCGATCGGCTCGTGAATGGTCGGGTCGAACACGACGATGTACTGCCCGTCGACGAGGATCGCGTGGGGGACGACGATCCAGTCCTTGAACAGACGCACGAGGCGTTCGGCGAGGCTCGTCTTACCGGTTCCGGCCGGGCCGTAGAAGAAGATCGAATGCTGCGAGTTGAACGCCGGCCCGAGCTCGTCGAGCATCTCCGGCTGCACGACGAGGTCGCTCATGGCCTGCACCATCTGCTCGCGGTTGACCTTCAGGCTCGACTTCTGGAGCTGCACCGCGGTGATGTAGGAGTCCAGCGCCACGGGGGCGATGCCCATGTACTGCGATTTCAAGTTGAGCTCGCGGGCGAACTCCCGGCCGAGATCGGTGAGGCAGAAGACGTAGTCGTTGCCCTGCATGGCCTTTACATCGATCAGCTTGCGTGAACGGCAGGTCTCGAACACCTCGTAGAGGATCGAACCGCTGATGCCCAGCCAGCTGACGAGCTTGGTGATGCTGACGGTGTCCTCCTGGAACGTCTTGCGCAGGAACAGCTCCGTCACGACGGTGATCGGGATGTCCAGCCGGTCGGGAGTCGCGGGTGTGGAGACATCCAGGTCACGGGTCACGGCGAGAATCATCGGGAGGGTATCGGAAGTGCTTGAACGCTTCGGCGGAGTTGGAGCCGAAAATGGTGCGAACGGACCATCGTTGCCCCGCGCGGCCCGGCTTTGACCTCTGACGAAGAGATGAGACGATGCGGGGATGAAAGATCTCAACGGCCGCGTTGCCGTCGTCACCGGCGCAGCGAGCGGCATCGGGCTCGCCATGGCGAAACGCTTCGCCGCCTCCGGGATGTCGGTCGTGCTGGCCGACATCGAGCAGTCGCCGCTCGACTCGGCCGCGGCGGAAGTCGTCGCGACCGGCGGAGCCGAAGTCGTCCCCGTGCGGGTCGACGTGTCCGACGCCGCCGCGGTCGAGGACCTGGCCGAGCAGACCTTCGCGCGCTTCGGTGCCACGCACGTGCTGTGCAACAACGCCGGCGTCGGCGGTGGCGGTGCCCAGGCAACCTTGAGCGTTGCCGAGTGGAACTGGGTGCTCGGCGTGAACCTCCACGGCGTTGTCCATGGCATTGCGTCGTTCCTCCCGCGGATGATGGCGAGCGGCGAGGAGGGCCACGTCGTCAACACGTCGTCGATGGCCGGGCACCTCGCCTTCAGCGGCATGGGGCCGTACAACGCCAGCAAGTACGCCGTGGTCGGGATCTCGGAATCTCTCTACCACGAGTTAGCCGGGTCACCCATCGGAGTGAGTGTGCTGTGCCCGGGGTGGGTCAACACCAGGATCGGGGAGAGCTCGCGGAACCGCCCGGCGGGTGTTCCCGAGCGCGTCGCCCGTCCGGAGGATCTGGCCCGAAGTGAGTACGTCGCGTCGGTGCTCGCCGCAGGTCTCCCGCCGTCGGCCATCGCCAACCTCGTGCACGATGCCGTTGTCAACGAGACCTTCTGGATCTTCTCCCACCCCGAGATGCTGCACGGCGTACGTCAGCGCGCGGACGACATCCTCGCAGGACGCAATCCCGAGCGTGCCGACCTGCGGTCGCTGCGCTCCGAAACCGAATGAGTACCCGTGCACGGATCGCGTCGCTACGTGAATTCCGTGTTTCGCCGGCACGGCCCGCCCCGCCCTGACCAGGCAAGCAGCGGCGAGCGAACGCTGGACAGTTGACGTACGTCACATCCCAGGGTAGAAACGCCGGGCCAACACTTCGGCGCCGGCACTCCACGCCGCCACACAACAGAGGAACCAACATGACCAATGACGACCTCCGACGATCGCTTACCGAGCGCGAGAACCACTACGTCGACGAACTGCGGTCCGGTGGCCTCACCCGTCGTCAGTTCATGCAACTCGCCACCACCGCGGGCTTGTCGATCCCGCTGGCCGGTGTCCTGCTGGGCACACCGGCGGCTACCGCGGCCACGAAAAAGGCTGCCGTCGGCAAGCGCAAGCCGCTCCTCAAGATCGGCACCCTCGCTCCGGGCTCCAAGCTCGATCCGGTGATCATCAACAACGGCGGCGCACTCCTCCTCCTGGGCATGGCCGGCGAGTACCTGGCCTGGGAGAACAACAAGGGAGTGCTCGAGCCCCGCGTCGCCGAGTCCTGGAAGCCCAACGCCGACTCCACGGTGTGGACCTTCAAGATCCGCAAGGGCATCACCTTCCACAACGGCAAGAAGCTCACGGCAGACGACGTGGTCACCACGTTCGATCGCCTGGCCGATCCCGTCAACAAGTCCAACGCCCTCTCGGTGTTCAAGGGCATCCTCGACAAAGGCGGCACTACCAAGATCGACGACTACACCGTCCAGTTCAAGCTTCTCCAGGCCGTTGGTGCCTGGCCGAACCTCGTGGGCTCGACCAACTACAACGCGGTGATCCTCCCGAAGGACTACGCCGGCGACTGGGAGAAGACCTTCATCGGGGCCGGCGCATGGATCATGGAGAAGTACGTCGTCGATCAGGGCGTCACCTTCAAGCGCAACCCCAACTACTGGGACAAGACCCGCCAGCCCAACTTCGAACGCCTCCAGGTCACGCAGTACAAGGACGACTCGGCCCGCCTCGCCGCGCTGCAGTCAGGTCAGAACGATTGGGACGCCTTCTCCTCGGCCACCACGTCAAAGACGTTGCTGAATGACCCGAATTTCGTCGTCGGCCAGTCACCGACCAACGGTCACCTCGAACTCCATCTCCGGTGCGACAAGGGCCCGTTCGCGGCTGACAAGCGCCTCCGCCAGGCCTTGCTGCTCACCCTCGACCGCCCCGGCATCGTGGCCGGTGTCGTCGACGGCTTCGGCGTCGTCGGAAACGACACGCCGATCGGCCCCGTGTATGCCACTTCCGACAAAACCACGGCTCAGCGGAAGAAGGACATCGCCCAGGCCAAGGCCCTCATGGCCGCGGCAGGCAAGCCTGACGGCTTCGACGTCACGCTCTCCACCTGGGGTCGCGCCGACATCAAGCTCTACGCGCAGGTCGTCAAGCAGTCGGCCAAGGAGATCGGCATCAACGTCAATATCGACATTGCTGACGACGACGGTTCGGCGTACTACGACGACAAGCGCTCGCCGAGCTGGCTGAACTCCGACTTCGGCATCACCGAGTTCGGCCACCGCGGCGTGCCCAACGTGTATCTGAACTCCGTGCTCATCACCGGTGGAGTGTGGAACGCTCCTCACTACTCGAACCCGACGTTCGACGCCGCAGCGAAGTCCTACATCGCCTCCGGGGACGTCACGGTCCAAAAAGCTCAGGCGAAGAAAATCCAGGAGATTCTCCTCGATGACTCCCCGGTCGGCTTTGCCTACTTCGGCAGCGTCCTCGACGTGTACAAAAAGGGCCTGTCGGGTGCCTACACCAACGGCATGAGCAACATCGAGACCACTCGAGCCAAGCTCGCCTAGCGGGATTTGATGGCCTGACGCCGTCGACAACTCAGCACTGACCGGACGGCCCGTTGCAACACCAGTTGCACGGGCCGTCTGCCTTCTCGACCCTTCGCTTGCGCCGAACGCAGTGGCGCGAGTCCCACCACCTGCCAGGCCCCGGCCCGAAGCGAGTTCACCTGCATGACGCGTTTTCTCCTCCGCCGTCTTCTTCTCGCCGTATTCACCCTGTTCATGCTGTCGCTGCTGGTGTTCTTCGCCACCCATCTCCTCCCAGGTGACGTGGGACGCAAGATCCTCGGTCCTTTCGCCGATGCGGAAGCGATCAAACAGCTGAACAAGGAACTCGGCACCGATCGTCCGATACCCGTGCAGTACGTGTCGTGGCTCTCCGACACGCTTCGTGGCGATCTCGGCCGGTCGCTCAACTATGACGTCCCCGTGTCGGACAAGATGTTCACCGCGTTGGGCAAGTCGGCCAAGCTCGGTGGGCTCGCGTTCCTCCTCGTCGTGCCGGCGAGCATCCTCGGCGGCATCGTCGCCGCGCTCCGCCGCGGCCGGCCCATCGACCGGATCATCACCATCGGCGGGCTCTCTGCCGCCGTGATCCCGGAGTTCGTCTGGGCGGTGTTCTTCATCCTCGTCTTCGGCGTCAAGCTCAAGTGGCTCCCGGTGTCGGCCACCCCACCCGAAGGTGCGGGGGTCTTCACGCAGTACAAGCACCTCATCCTGCCGGCCATGTGCCTGGTCATGGTGCTCTTCGGCTACATCGCCCGCATCACCCGGGCAGGTGTGATCGAGGGCCTCGACGCCGACTACACCCGCACGGCCCGGCTGAAGGGCCTTGGGAACCGTGCCGTCGTGTTCCGCCATGTCCTGCGCAACGCGCTGATGCCCACGATCGCCGTCACGGCGACCCAGATCGGCTACCTGCTCGGCGGTCTCGTGGCCGTGGAGTTGGCGTTCAACTACAACGGCTTCGGGCTCCTCCTGCTCGAGAGCGTCCGACAACGCGATTTCCCGCTCCTCCAGGCCTGCGTGCTGTTCACCGGCGGGATCTTCGTCCTCACGACGCTGCTCGCCGACGTTCTCTACACCCTGCTCAATCCCCGCATCCGACAGGCGGTCCTGAAGTGACGACCCGCCGCCAGGCTCTGCTCAATCCCCGCATCCGACAGGCGGTCCTGAAATGACGACCATCGAGCAGGTTGCCCCGGCCGCGCCCTCCGACGGCCGCTCGCGTGCCCAGGAAGAGGCCCGGTCCCAGCGGCAGGAGCGGATCGCGCTCCTTCTGCGGAAGCCCTCGTTCCTCATCGGAACGGTGATCGCGGTCTTCTGGATCGCATGCGCGTTCTTCGGCACGGTCATCGCTCCGCAGGATCCGTACGTCCAGAACCCGCTCAACAAGCTCAAGGAGCCGTCGTGGGCGCACTGGTTCGGCACCGACAACCTCGGCCGTGATGTCTTCAGCCGGGTGATCGTCGGTGCCCGTCTCATCGTGTTCGTCGCTCTCGGGGCAACGATCATCGCCGCCATCTTCGGCACGATGCTCGGGCTCGTCGCCGGCTACTTCAAAGGGATGGTCGACGAGGCGCTGATGCGCACCGCCGACGTGTTCATGGCGATGCCGACGATCGTTCTCGCCCTGCTCATCACCTCGTCGGTGAACAGCAAGTCGATGTTCATCGTTATGGGCATCATCGCGTTGGTGTTCACCCCGATCATCGCTCGCACCGTTCGAGCGTCGGCGCTCGGCGAGACCGAGCTCGACTACGTCGCCGCGGCCCGTCTGCGAACCGAGAAGACCCCGCACATCCTGTTCAAGGAGGTGCTCCCGAACATCCTGCCGTCGCTCCTGGTGGAGTTCACCGTGCGGCTCGGCTACGCCGTGTTCGCCATCGCCACGCTGTCGTTCCTCGGCGCCGGCGCCAGCCCGGAGTCCCCCGACTGGGGAACCCAGGTGGCGACCCATCGCGGCTTCCTCAACGGCCTCAACTGGTCAGCGACGGTGTTCCCGGCGCTGGCCATCGCCAGCCTGGCGATTGCCGTGAACCTCATCCAAGACGCACTCACGGAAGCCTTCGACCGATGAACCAGACAGCCGTGAACGCAGTTCCGACTCTTGCCTTCGAAGACGTCGAGGTCGCCTATACCGTCCGTGGCATCGACCGGCCGGTGCTACGGAGCGTGTCGTTCGAGGTCATGCCGGGCGAGGCTTATGGGCTCGTGGGCGAGTCCGGCTGCGGCAAGTCCACCGCCGCGTATGCAGCGATGCGCTACCTGCCCCGCAACGGCAAGATCACCAGCGGCAAGATCAGCTTCGAAGGCCGGGATCTGATCACGATGAGCGTGGAAGAGGTACGCAAGCTCCGCAGCAGCGCGATCTCGATGGTGTACCAGAGCCCGATCGCCGCGCTCAACCCGTCCCTTCGGGTCGGTACCCAGGTCGCCGAGGTGTTCACCATCGAAGGCGCGTCGAAGGACGACGCGATGGCTCGGACCGAGGAGGCGCTCACCCGGGTGCAGATCGCTGACGTCGGCAAGGTGATGCGGCGCTACCCACACGAACTATCCGGCGGCATGGCGCAACGCGTCGTCATCGCTATGGCGCTCGCGACCAACCCGCGCCTGCTGATCCTCGACGAGCCGACCACCGGACTCGACGCCACCGTCGAGGCCGAAGTGCTCGACCTGGTCCGGGCCCTTCGCGCCGAGATGGGCACGTCGGTACTGTTCATCAGCCACAACCTCGGCGTCATCAGGTCCATGTGCGATCGCGTCGGTGTGCTCTACGCCGGTCAGCTCGTCGAGGAGGGCCGCACGGTCGAACTGCTGAACGAGGCCCGCCATCCCTACACCGTCGGACTCCTCCGATGCATCCCGCGTGCGGGCCTGCGCAAGGATCTCCACCGCCTCGACACCATTCCCGGAACCTTGCCGCCCCTCGGAACGGTCATGACCGGGTGCGTCTACGTTGATCGGTGTCCGATCGCCACCGACCAGTGCCGTACCGAAAAGCCGCCTGTCGTTGAGCTCGAGAACGGGCACCGGAGCCGCTGCTTCTATCCCGATCTGGCTCCGAACATCCCCCGAAACACCGAGACGCTCGAGGTCAATGAGTTCGTGGTCGGTCATTACGAAGCGCCGCCCACCCACGACGAGTCGCTCATCAACCTCGCCGGCCTCTCGAAGACCTTCGGGAAGGACGACGAAACAGTTAAGGTGCTCAGCGACATCGCTCTGTCGGTTGCCGCCGGAGAGACCCTCGGTCTCGTCGGGGAGTCGGGATCGGGCAAGACCACGCTTGCCAAGGTGTTGCTCGGGCTCACCCATCCAGACGGCGGCAGCATCGTCCAGCTCGACGGCAAGGCACTGGGTGCGTCCCTCGACAAGCGGACGCCCAAAGATGTCGGTGCCGTGCAGATCGTCTTCCAGAACCCCGACTCGGCCCTCAACCGCCGTCATGCGGTCCGTCGCATCGTCAGCCGTGCCGTCGTGAAGCTCGGCGGCACCACGAAGGAAAAGGGTGCCGAGCGCGCAGATGAGTTGCTGACGGAGATGCGCGTCGATGCCCGACTCCATGCGGCCAAGCCGGTCATGCTGTCCGGCGGTCTCAAGCAGCGCGTCGCCATTGCCCGCGCATTCGCCGGGAACCCCCGGCTGGTGGTGTGCGACGAACCGACGTCGGCCCTCGACGTCTCCGTGCAGGCAGCGATCCTCAACCTCCTCGTCGATCTGCAGCGCACCGAGAACGTCAGCTACCTGTTCATCTCCCACGACCTCGGCGTCGTCCGGTACCTGTCCGATCGCATCGCCGTCCTCTATCTCGGACGGATCATGGAACTCGGTCCGGCGGACAAGGTGTTCTCCGGTCCGCACCACCCCTACACCGAGGCGCTGGTGTCGTCGCTGCCGAGCGTCGACGGTGAGGCGACCAACCGCGTCCGTCTCGTCGGAGAGGTGCCCAGCGTGGCCAAGCCGCCGAGCGGGTGCGTTCTGCACACCCGCTGCCCGCGTCGGGAAGGCAGCGGCGTCGAGCAACTGTGCGACACGGTGGAGCCGGACCTTCTCGAGGTCGAGCCGGGTCACTACATGCGTTGCCACCTCTCCATCGAGCAACTCCGCAAGATGCAGGTCAGCCTGGAGGCCGCGGCCGTCTGAACCACCTACTGCGAGCTCGCCTGACCGAACCCGCTCGTCGTAGGGGGTATCGGCACAGCGCTACTCGCTCCGCTCAGGTTCGGGCTCTCTCTGCCAGTAGCCGCTCGTACGCGGCGAGCGACTCCCCAGCACCAAAGCCACCGTCGCCGACGGATCGGAGGCCCTGCATCACCACGACCAGGCAGTCGTCGCGAAGACGCTCGAGGTCGCGCACCGACTGGCCAGCGGCCTGTTCGTCGGACTGGTCGACAATGCGATCGACGAGTTCTTCGGTCAAATCGGGAACGTCGACGAGTTTCGTCCACGGCCACTGGAGCGCCGGGCCGAACTGGGCCATGAAGTGCCTCATACCGGCCTCGCCTCCGGCGATTCGATAGGTCAGGAAAGTTCCCATGAAGCTCCACCGAAGGCCGGCGCCGAAGCGGATCGCGTCGTCGATTTCAGATGCTGTGGCGACCCCGTCGTTGACCAGCCAAAGGGCCTCGCGCCATAGGGCTTCGAGCAGCCGGTCGGCCACGAACCCGTCAATCTCCTTGCGCACCCGCAACGGCCGCATCCCGAGCGCGCTGTACACCGCGACGGCACGATCCAATGCGACGGACGACGTCAGCGCACCGCCGCACACCTCGACCAGAGGCAGCAGGTACACGGGATTGAACGGGTGTCCCACGACCAACCGCTCGGGGTGCACCATTCCCTCCTGCAAAAGCGACGGCAGGAGGCCCGAAGTCGACGATCCGAAGACGACATCTGGCCCGGCGACCCTGCTCGCCGCCTTGAGCAACGCCTGTTTGAGTTCGAGGCGCTCTGGCGCGCTTTCCTGCAGATAGTCGACGCCGTCGGCCGCCGCTTCCGGCGAATCGACGAAGGTCAGAGTCCCCTCGACCGGGAGGGACGCACTCGTAAGCGCACGTAGCGAACGGCGTGCGTTGTCGAGAACCTCACCGACCTTGCGCTCGGCTTCAGGATCCGGGTCGTAGAGCCGGACGTCCACGCCGTTCATCAGGAAGCGCCCGGCCCAGCCACCGCCGATGACACCGCCTCCGAGGAGCCCGATCTCCCTCGGCAGTGCGATGGGGCTCATCTCCGTCACGAGCGCTTCACCAGTTTGAGCTTGGTGCGTACTTCCGCAGCAGTGAGCACCCGAGCGTTCATCGCCGTCAGAATATGGGCCGCACGCTCGACGAGATCGGCGTTCGTGGCAAGGCGGCCCTGGCCGAGATAGAGGTTGTCCTCGAGGCCAACGCGCACGTTGCCGCCGGCCAGCGCAGCCATGGCCACGAACGGAATCTGCATCCGTCCGATGGAGAATCCCGAGAACACGCATCCGGGCGGGAGGAGATTGACCATTGCCATGAAGGTGGTTGCGTCATCGGGGGCACCGTAGGCAATTCCCATGCAGAGCTGGATCATGATCGGATCGTCGAGGAGGCCCTGCGTGATCATCTCCTTGACCATGACGAGATGGCCGGTGTCGAAGACTTCGAGTTCGGGCCGCACGCCAAGCTCCTGCACGCGACGCGCCATCGTCCGCAGCACTGCTGGGCTGTTCACCATGATGTAGTCGCCTCCGGACGCGAAGTTCATCGTGCCGCAGTCGAGCGTGCAGATCTCCGGAAGCAGCGCCTCCACATGCGCCAGTCGCTCGGTGGCTCCGGCCATATCGGTGCCCACGTCGGCGAGGGGTAGGGGCTTCTCATCGCCTCCGAGCACCATGTCCCCGCCCATGCCTGCCGTCAGGTTGATCACCACGTCGACATCCGACGAACGGATACGGTCGACGACTTCGCGGTACAGGGCGACATCACGTGACCCGATACCGGTCTTCGGATCGCGAACGTGGATATGCACGACCGCGGCGCCGGCGCGCGCTGCGTCAAGCGCCGACATGGCGATCTGCTCGGGCGTCACCGGAACGTGCGGGCTCTTCCCGGTCGTGTCACCGGCCCCGGTGACAGCGCAGGTGATGAACGTCTCCCAGTTCACAGCAGTTCTCCGATCAATGGCGCGATGGCACGTGCCTTGCGCAGTGTAAGACAGGCTGTCGACGTCGCCAGGCGAGCACCACACCCGGTGCCTGCGTCGTGATGGCAGCGGCGTCGAGCAGCTGTGTGACACGGTGGTGCCAAGTCTCCTCCAGTCGAGCCGGGTCGCTACGGCGCGACCACTTCTCGATCGAGCAACTCCGCAATGTGCAGGTCAACATGGAGGCCGCGGCCGTCTGATTCGGTGATCGGAGGGTCACCCAACTGCCCAATCCCGGCGGTGATATATTACGAGCGCACGACGACCGTCGGGTCATCGTCGGTACCATCTCACCCGATGTCGGCGGCCGGCTGACTGCTGCAGAGGACGCACACGATGGTTAGCGAAACGCTCCAGATGACGGGTCACCTGCGTGCCGATGGCCGGTCGAAGGTGACGGGCGCCGGCCGCTACGTAGCCGATCTGACCGTGGCCGGCATGGTGCACGGCGCCTTTCGCTTCGCCGGCGTACCCCACGCTCGAATCACGCGCATCGACACCACGGCGGCCAAGGCATTGCCCGGTGTGTTCGCAGTGGTCACCTCAGCTGAGGTCGGCACCCGACGTCACGGTGTCTACGTGCAGGATCGGTCCTTGTTCGCCCACGAAGTCGTGCGGTGGGAGGGCGAAGCGATTGCCGCCGTGGCGGCACGAACGCCGG
>JANPFX010000079.1:0-12905 GCA_031423635.1 Acidimicrobiia bacterium
TGGTTGGCCTGACCGGTGAGGTCGGTGGCGACGTGGTAGTCAGGACCACCTTCGGCCTTCTTGTTGAAATCTGCGTTGCGCAAATAGCACCACAGCACCGTGGCCATGCCCATCTCGTGGGCGATCTCGAATGCCTTGGAGACTTCTTGGATCTGACGCTTGCTCTCCGGTGAGCCGAAGTAGATCGTGGCGCCAACGGCCACGGCCCCCATCTCCCTCGCCTGGCGGATCGACGCGAACGCGATCTGGTCGTAGGCGTTGGGGTACGAGAGGAACTCGTTGTGATTGAACTTCAGGAGGAACGGGATCCGGTGCGCGTACTTCCGAGCGCACATACCGAGCACACCGAGCGTGCTGGCCACGGCGTTGCATCCCCCTTCGATCGCGAGCTCCACGATCTTCATCGGGTCGAAGTAGTCCGGGTTCCTGGCGAACGACGCGCCGGCCGAATGTTCGATGCCCTGGTCGACCGGGAGGATCGACATGTAGCCGGTGCCGGCGAGACGGCCGGTGCCGAACAGGGTCTCGAGTGCACGTAACACCGGTATCGGACGATCGCTGAGCGACACGACGCGGTCGACGAACCCCGGCCCGGGAAGAGAGAGGCGGCTTGCCGGAATCGTCGTGCAACGATGACCGAGCAGATCGTCGGCGAGTTCGCCGAGGATCTCCGTGATCCGGTCGATGCCGTTGGAAGTTGCCATGGTTGTTCTCCGTTGTCAGTGCAGCAGCGGGTGGAGCTGTCCGAGGATGGCGACGGCAACGAGGATGAAGGCGCCGATGGCGACGTTCGTCTCGGCCAGGCGGAACAGGCGTGCCTGGGACGATGCTGTCATGGTCGGCGGGGTTACGGAAGGGGTCACGGTCCCGGGCACGGCTTCGGCGGGGAATGCCGTCACCGCGAACGACGCCGGCGTGAACGCCGACGCAACAGTCCGGGTCCCGTACCCCCGGCCCGAGAGGACTCGGCCGATCCTCGCTGACGTCACGAGCGATGCGACCACGGCGACCATCTTCACGGCGAAGACGCACAGGTAGGCCGTGCCGAGCCCGGAGCGCAGCAAGTCGGTCGGATGGAGGAGGCCGGCGGACGAACGCTGCATGTTGATCAGCCCCGTGAACACCACGACGCCGAGCCCGAGGCCGGCCAGCATCGTGTAGCGCTGGGCGATGAACGCCGTGAGCTGATCTCGACCCCACCCGGGACCGAGGCGGTTGGCCAGCACGAGGCCGAGGACGGATACCAGCCAGGCCACGGCGCCGAGGGAATGGAGCGCCCGGATGAGTGCGGCCTCGAGGTCGAACGTCCTCGGCAGGCTGGTGTTCACGACCGAGGCTGTTGCGCCGTGGGTGGACGCCGCCGCTTCGGTGGAGTTCTTGGGATCCAATCGGAGCATGGCCCGGCGTGACGGCGAAGCTGCAGCAACGGAGTGGTCGGCGACCGGGATGCTGTCGATCTTGACGGTGAACAACTCGACGATCTGCACCGGCGCATGGGCCCGGACCACGAGCACCCAGTCACCGCCGCTCGAGAACCGGAGTGTGGCCCGGTAGGCCGAGCCCGAGGTCTGCATCGGCTGCGTCGGGACCCGGAGATCGGGATCGTCGCCCAGCCCGCCGATGTCGAGGTCTCCCGCCTTGACGGGCACCCCGCCCAACCGGAGGTCGGCCTCGTAGGTTCGTTCCGCACCACTTCCGCCGACCTCGCGCAGGGTCAGCGTCGGCGTGGGGGCGTCCGACGCGGCCGTGGCCGCCACCGGTCCGGTGAGGGCCAGGGCGAACACCGCCGCACCGATCAGCGAGCGAAGCCTCATGGCTGCACCGCCCACACCGTGGTCATCCCGTGGAGACCCTGCGGAGATTCGGCGTGGGTGAGGATGTGACAGTGGAATGCCCACGCCCCTGCGTACAGCGACGTCACCACCACGTCGTAGCGCTCGCCCGGTGCGATGTTCAAGGTGTCGACCTCATACGGCTGCGGAAGGAAGTTCCCGTCCTTGGCCACCACCGTCATGCGGTGTCCGTGCAGGTGCATCGGGTGGATGATGAGGCCCTCGTTCATGAAGCGGACCAGGGTCTTCTCCCCGACTTTGGCGACGATCGGACTGGTTGCCGGGAAGCCCTTGCCGTTGATGGAGAAGCCCATCGGACCGTCGCTCAGGATCTCGGTGTACTCCTTGTCGTGGGCGGCGAATGCGGGGACCGGCGTGGTGGTGCAGTCGACGATGAAGGCACCGAGCAGACCGAGCGGCACCTGGGCGTCGGCGGAGTGGTGGGAGTGGTACATGTGCGAACCGCAGTTGATCGGGGTGAGGTCGTAGATGTAGGTCTGGCCGGGCGTGATCGGGTCCTGGGTCACGAACGTCACGCCGTCCTGCTTGTTGTCGGCCATCTCCAGGCCGTGCCAGTGGATCGATGTGGATTCGGGAAGGTCGTTCTTGATGCGGACCTGCACGCGCTGACCCTGCTTCACCCGGATCTCTGGACCGGGCACGGTGCCGTTGTAGGTCCACGCCTCGATCTTGCGGCCGGGTGAGACTTCCCACTGCACAACCTTGGCGGTGAGGTCGTAGACCGGGATGCCGTTCTCCATCTTCGGCTTCAGTGGTTGGCCGCCGAGGCCGGCGGTCTTGGCCGGAAGGCCCTGCAGGAACTGCTGCACGACGGTTCGATGGGCCTCATCCACACCGGCGTAGGGGTCCGTGCCGGCAGCGGCTTCGCCTGCGGGGGCGGCGCTCGCGGGTGCCGCGCCCGCTGAGGCACCGTCGGCCGATGCGACCACCTGGAAGGATCCCTTCATGCCGATGTCGGCGTGGCCGGGAATGTCGCACGTCCAGTTGTACGTCCCCGGCTCGAGGACGCCGAGGTCGAGGACGTCCGACGATCCCGGTGGGATGTCGCGGGTCTTGCCGATGCCCTCGACTCCGAGGTTGTGGGCGACGGACCCGGTGTTCGACACGTCGAGGCGGATCCGACCCGCTGGGAACGTCGTCGACGCCGCCGTGATCTTGAAGTCGCTCAAGGTGACCGCCACGTCGGTGACCTTCTCGGCGGCCGCGCCGCCCGACGAGCCGCCGTCAGCCCGGTCACGGACACTGAAACCGAAGGCCACCAGGGCAAGAACGATGGCCAACCCCGCTCCGAGCAGGGCCACGAGCGTGGCCCCCTCCGACGATTGACGGTACTCAACAGGTGCGGAAGAACTCATTCCTCGACGGTGCCGACCCCGCATCGTTGGTCCTAGAGCGCAAGGGCCCCGAGCGGCCGGGACCTTCGGCCCTGTCCGCCTTTTCCGGGTCGGGCGCAGGCTGGCAGCAATGGACGCACGAATCGTGGTCGGGGTCGACGGGTCGGACGAAAGCCTTGCGGCGCTCCGCTGGGCGCTGCGGGAAGCTGCTCTCCGAGGGGCGTCGCTCCTCGTGCTCCACGCCTGGGCGTACCCCGCAGCGGTCGGATTCCCGACGATGCGGCTGGTCGACCCCGGCGTCATGAAGGAGTCGTCCGAGGCGCTGCTCGCCGACGCAGTCCGAAACGCCACTGCGGGCGCGCCCTCGACCGTGGCCATCGATCCGGTGGTGACCGAGGGAGCGGCGGCCCGGGCGCTCGTCGATGCCAGCGAAGGTGCGGATCTCCTCGTGGTCGGCGCTCGGGGTCACGGAGGTTTCCTCGGACTGGTCCTCGGATCGGTCGCGACCCAGGTCGTGCACCACGCCACCTGCCCGGTGGTCGTCGTTCCGAGCGCCGCCGCCGCCGACTGAATAGTCGACTCGGGACCTAGGTCCCTTGCTGCCCATGACCGATGGGTGGTCGACTCAAGGTCGTGAGCATTGTCGACGGCGCCGGTGGAACACGGCCGATCCGGGTCTTCCTGCTGGACGACCATGAGGTCGTGCGTGAGGGTGTCCGCCATCTGCTCGAGTCGTCCGGAGATATCTCGGTCGTCGGGACGGCCAGCCGGTGCAGCGAGGCGCTCGACCGGATCGGGGCGACCCGGCCCGACGTGGCGGTCCTCGACGTCGCCCTGCCCGACGGGAGCGGGGTCGAGGTGTGTCGGGACATCCGCGTGGCCCATCCCCAGATCGGCTGCCTGATGCTCACCTCGTATGCCGACGACGACGCCATGTTCCAATCGGTTCTTGCCGGCGCCTCAGGGTTCGTGCTCAAGCAGGTGCGCGGCACAGATCTCGTCAACGCTGTTCGTCGGGTCGCCAACGGTGACTCGCTGCTCGACCCGACGATGACGCGCAACCTCTTCGAGCGGATCCGCAACCCGGTTGCCACCGTGGACCCCCGTCTGGCGTCGCTGACCAAACTCGAACGCAGCATCCTCGACCTCGTGGCCGAAGGAAAGACCAATGCCCAGATCGGCGGCGACCTCCATCTCGCCGAGAAGACGGTCAAGAACTACATGTCGTCGATCCTCCTGAAGCTCGGCATGAGTCGACGAACCGAGGCCGCCGTGTTCGCCGTGAAGTCACGCGAAACGCTTTGATGGCAGCACCCCGCGAGTGCCGATGGAACTGAGCCTGGAGTTCCTGCTCCTCCTGACCTCGAAGAGCCCCGACGCCACCGTCGTGATCGACGACCGGGGCGACATCGTGTTCGCCAACGATCGCGTGCACGAGATCTTCGGTTGGGTCCCCGATGAACTCGTCGGACAGTCGATCGAGGTGCTGATCCCGTCCGGGAAGCAAGAGGTCCACCGAGGCCATCGCGCCCTGTTCCGGGCGGCGCCGACCGCACGTGCGATGGGCGCAGGCAGCGTGCTGATCGGTCAGTGCCGCGATGGCGGGACCGTGCCGGTCGACGTGAGCCTCAGCCCCCTCGTGCTCAACGGTGAGTCGTTCGTCGTCGCCGCCGCCCGCAACGCCGCCGCCCGGCAGGAGGCCGAACGCGTCCTGCGCCGTTCCGAGCACCTCTTCACGCTCGAAGCCGAACGTGAGCGCATCGCCCGCGATCTCCATGACGGCGTGATCCAGAGGCTTTATGCGGCGGGCCTGCACCTGCAGGCGACCCGCGCCGCCGACTCGGGCGTCGTCTGGGCCGGACATGGTCCGAGCATCGACTCGGTCATCGACGAGATCGATCGGGCGATCACCGACATCCGGGCGACCGTGTTCGCACTCCACACCAAACGCGGTCTCGAGAACGGACTCCACCACGCCGTCCGCCTCTCCGTGGCCGAGGCTTCCCGGATCCTCGGCTTCACACCGCGCCTCGAGTTCCGGGGCGACGTCGACGACGTGGCCTTCGATGTCGCGTCAAACGGACTCGAAGTTGCTCGTGAGCTGCTGGTCAACGTGGCGAAGCACGCCCGGGCAACGTCGACCACGGTCATGGTCGAGCACGCCAACGGCCTGCTCACGATCGAGGTGGCCGACGACGGGGTGGGTGCCGAGGTCGGCATCGTCACCGCCGGCCAAGGACTGCACAACGCGTCGACCCGCGCCCGCAAGCACGGCGGGACCTTCGACGTGTGGTCATCGCCGACCGGCACGACGGCGCGCTGGTCGATACCGGTTCGCGACTCGCCGCGCGTCTGACCGGCGACCTCAACTCTCGAGGTTCGTCTCTGCTCCTGGTCGGGTTGGGTGACCCGATGGTTCAACTCTCGAGGTTCGTCTCTGCTCCTGGTCGGGTTGGGTGACCCGATGGTTCAACTCTCGAGGTTCGTCATCACGTGCTTGAGCCGCGTGTAGTCCTCGAGGCCGTACATCGACAGATCCTTCCCGTAGCCGGAGTGCTTGAAGCCGCCGTGGGGCATCTCGGCCACGAGCGGGATGTGGGTGTTGATCCATACGCAGCCGAAATCGAGCGCGCGGGCCATGCGCATCGCCCGACCATGGTCCTTGGTCCACACGCTCGATGCCAGCCCGTACTTGACGCCGTTCGCCCACCGAGTTGCTTCGTCCTCGTCGGAGAATCGCTGCACGGTGATCACGGGACCGAAGATCTCGTCCTGGATCATCTCGTCGTCTTGTTGCATGCCCGAGACCACGGTCGGCTCGAAGAAGAACCCCGCGCCGGCGATCCGTGACCCGCCGGTCTGCACGGTGGCATGGGACGGCGCCCGCTCGACCATCCCGGCCACGCGGGCCAGTTGGGCGGGGTTGTTGAGTGGTCCGTAGAACGTGTCGTCGTCATGCGGAGCGCCGGTCTTGGTCGCCCGGGCCGCCTCCGTGAGGGCGGCAACGAAGTCGTCGTGGACCCGGGGACCGACCAGCACGCGGGTCGCTGCTGTGCAGTCCTGGCCGGCGTTGAAGTAGCCGCCCATGGCGATGGCGGCGGCTGCTGCCTCGATGTCGGCATCGTCGAACACGATGACCGGAGCCTTGCCGCCGAGCTCGAGGTGCGCCTTCTTGAGGGTGTCCGCGCAACTGCGGGCGACCTCGATGCCGGCGCGGACCGAACCGGTGATCGAGACCATCTCGGGTGTCGGGTGGGCGACCATCGCCCGCCCCGTGTCGCGATCTCCGCAGATCACGTTGAACACCCCGGGTGGGAGGAACTCTGCGGCGATCTCGGCCATCAGCAGAGCCGACGCCGGAGTGGTGTCCGACGGTTTGAGCACCGTGCAGTTCCCGGCGGCGATCGCCGGGGCGAACTTCCAGACGGCCATCATCATCGGGTAGTTCCACGGCGCGACCTGGGCGACGACACCGATCGGTTCGCGGCGGATCATCGACGTCATGTTCGCCATGTACTCACCCGTCGATCGGCCCTCCAGCACGCGGGCGGCGCCGGCGAAGAAGCGGATCTGATCGCACATCGGAGGGATCTCCTCGCTCATCGTGAGCGAGACCGGCTTGCCGGTGTTCTCCACCTCGACAGCAACGAGCTCCTCGGCCCGGGCTTCGATGGCGTCGGCGATCCGCAACAGTGCGCGGGATCGCTCTGACGGTGTGGTGCGTCCCCAGGTCTCGAACGCCGCGGATGCCGCGGCGAAGGCCTGATCGATGTCGGCCCCACTCGAGCGTGGCGCGGTCGCGTAGACCTCGCCGGTCGCGGGATTCACGACGTCGGTCGTGGCCCCGTCGGCGGCGCCGACCCTCTGATTGTTGACGAAGTTCGCAAGCGCTCGTGTCATGGGTCACAGGATACGGTTCCGTCGGCAGTCTCCTAGCCTGGCGTTCATGGCTGAGGGCATCGCGGCACCACCGACCAACCCCATGCAGCAGATGAACGGGCTGCCCGGAACCAAGCTGGAGAAGCCGATCTGGAACAAGGTTCGTCGTCGGGCCGGGATCATCGTGTTCGCGTTCCCGGCGATCCTTGCGCTCTCGCTCATCGCCAACGGCGCTCGGCAGGCGAGCCTGCGGGGCGATGCGTCGGTCAAGGCCCAACGCGACCTCCGCCAGGCGTTCACCGACATCCCGTTCAAGATCCGGCTTCCCAAAGTGCTGCCGGAGAACGCGCCGATGGTGCGCGTCGTTCTCGACAAGCCCGATTCGAAGCAAGGCTTCCAGGCGTATCAACTCAACGTTTGGTACACCGTCCGCGGGAGCTCCACCGACGCGGGGAAGTCCGTCCATGTCTGGCAGACGAACGACAAGTTCCTCGCCCGCCGGCTGCGTGATCCGCTGCAACTGGTCGGGGTTGAGGAGACGATCGGAGGCGAAACGTGGCGCCGTGTGGTCGATTCGCGGGTGCCGGGCCGAGTCGTCACCACGTTCTCCAAGCGCTACGACGACGGGATCACGATGACGGTGGATTCGCCGAAGCCGGAACTCGCGCGCGCGGCGATCGCCACCATGGCCACGGCCAACGGCTGATTCGCGTTGGACGTCGATCAGCCGCTGCCCACCGTCGCCATCTGGCGGTGCACTCCGGCGCTCATCGTCGCCCTCGACGCGCAGCTGGGTGAACCCACCGACACCTACGTGAACGGTTCGCAAGTGTGGCTCCGCGACGACGGGCCCGGCGAGATCACTCTCGAATGGCGCCTCCACCCGGTCGGCGGATATCGACGGCCGCCGGCGACGTCCACGACGAACGTCTTCCGTCGGATAGCGACCGGGCTCACCGAACCGTCAGCCGATCAGGCCGTCGCCATCGCCGCACCGCAGTCGCTGTGGGGCGGGCTCGAGGTCTTCAGCGCGTACGAGGAACCCCTCGATGCCGAGGACCTCCGCGCCTGTTGTGTGGCGCTGCTCGGCATCGAGCCCGACGCCGTCGGAACCGTCGACCACGACCCGATCGCCGACGAGTGGGAACGCACGGCCGGCGCGTCCGACATCTTCAGCGCGTTGACCGCGCAGCTCGGCCGGTAGCCTCACCTTTCTGTGATGACCGGTTCTCCGTCGACGCCGATCGTCAGCCCGCGTCATCTCGTCGTCGTCGGCGCCGCAGCCGGCGTGGGCCGGTGGCTGGGTGAGCACGTGCTCGGCGCGTCGGACTGGGAGAGCGTGACGCTGATCGATGCCAGTTCGTCGGTCCTCACGATGGAGCACCCGTACGCCATGGCAAAGACGGTGTCGTCGTCGACGTCGTTCGCGACACTCGACCAGCTCGACGCCGTTGGCGACATAGCGGTGGTCCTCGCGGTGCCGCTCGGGACGCTTCGAGCCGTTGCTGTCGACGTCTTCGGACGAACTCCGCAGGACGTCACCGTCATCGAGTGCTCCCATAACCGTACGCGCGCTGACCTTGTCCTCCGAGGTGTCCGGCATGATGCGGTGATCGTCGGACTCCATGCGCTGTTCGGGGTCAACGCGCCGCGCGCCGACGGCCAGACCTTCGTTGTCTGCCCCGACCCCGTCGCCGCCGACGCCCACCGCTGGTTGTCCTCGGCGCTGGAGACCGCTGGTGGCACGGTCAACGAGATGGACGCTGCCCGTCACGACGAGATCATGCTCACGGTGCAGACCGCGAGCCACCAGGCCCTCCTCACCTTCGCCGACGTGGTCGGCCATTCCGGACTCGACATCGAACGCGACCTCTGGGCCAACCGCACGCCGGTCTTCGAGCTGCTTCTGGCGCTGAGCACCCGCGTGCTCGCACCCGCGCGGGATCTCACGACAGCGTCGATCCAGGCTGCAGATGGCGACGGCCGTATCGCAGAGGCGATGATCACGGCCCGCGCCCGTCTGGACTCCGCCGTCGGGGACGGTGATCTCGACGCCACGACCGACTATCTGGAGGACGTCCGATCGCACTTCTCCGGTGGACTGTTCGCCAAGATCCACGAGGCGGGCGCCCTGGCCACTTCGGCCGTGCAGTCGACCCGGGCCCGGGTTGCTGCGAACCGGCGGACGAACGCTCTCGTCGGGGTCCGGGGTCTGTCGGGAAGCGACCGCCTCCACGTCGGCCGGGTCGTCAAGGTCACTCCGACCTCGTTCGTGCTCGATGATCTCCTCGTCGGCTCGCCGGGCCGTGCCGCGCTGCTGCTCGACGAGTCCGCGATCGCCAATGCCCGCAAGCTCGGGATAGGAGGGCGGAGCCGGTCCGTCGAGTTCCGCCTCGGTCGTGTACGCCTCCTCGACCCCGCCGAGCTCGATGCCGAGCTCGACGTCTGGCTGGCCACCGGCGTTCGCGGTGTGAAGGTGCTGATCCCCGAGGCGATTGCGGGGGCCTCCGCCGTGCGAACGGCCGAAAGCGTTGAGGGCGTGGTTCGGGCCGAGCTTGTCTCGGAGGAGGTGCGGCTCGGTCAGCGGGAGTGCGTTCTCCGTCTGGTCGGTCGGATCGACAGTGACCTTCTCGCACTGGAACGTGACGTGCAGCATCGCGTCGACGAGGTCTTCCAGTGGCCGGCGGGCGCCATGCATCCGCTATCGGATCGACCGGTCGACACGATCGGGTACCTCGGTCCGGCTGGGACGTTCTCCGACGTCGCGGCCCGCCAGCTCCGTGGTCTCCTCGATCCCGAATCGAACATCGCTCGATCGGAGTTTCCGGATTTCGGCGCGCTGGTGCGGGCCGTGGAGGAGGGGACGGTGAACCTCGCCGTCGTGCCCATCACCAACTCGTCGTCCGGCCTCGTCGACCTTGCCGCCGAAGTCCTTTCGGCGTGCGATCCGTCCCTCGAGGCGAACGGGGTCGTCGACGTCCCGGTGCGTTTCGATGCCTACGTCGATCTGGGGGTCGGCATTCGCCCGGGCATGCGCGTGCTTTCGCATCCGCAGGGAATCCGACAGTGCTCGCAGTTCATCGCCGCCAACGAGCTCGTGCCGGTCGAGTGCACCTCGACTGCCGAGGCCTGCATCCGGGTTCGTGACGAGCACGACGGGATCGCCCTGGCCGCGGCCGGCATCGGCGAAGAGCTCGGCCTCGAAGTGGCCCGCTCCAGCGTCGGCAACCTTGCCGGTGCGATCACGCGGTTCCTGGTGATCGCCCGACGCGGCACGTTCCAGCCGCCCGCACGAGCCGACGTGTTGCAGCGAACCGTTTGGGTCGTCGATGCCGGCGTCGCCTTGCCGAACGACCAGAGCGCTCGATTCGACGAAGTTCTTCGGGGTCCGTCGGGACGCATGCTCGTGGTTTCGACACACCGCGGCCTGCTCGACGGAGTGGCGGGCGCGCGGCGCCTCGGCACGATGCCGTGGACGCCGCGCACGCCGATCGTCGTGGTGTAGAACTATGCGCACAGATGATCCGCGATTCGATTCGCGGAAACCGGCACCAGGTCCGTTCACGATGCTCGTTCGTGGCGTAAGACGGAAGTGTCCTCAGTGCGGTTCTGGGAGGCTCTTCCGTCGGTGGCTCACGATGGTGGATCGGTGTCCGGGCTGTGACTACCGCTTCGAGCGGGAGGAGGGCTTCTTCCTCGGGGCGATCGTCGTCAGTGTCATCATCACCGAGCTGGTCATCGTGGCCCTGATCGCCATCGGCTTCGCCCTCACCCTCCCCGACGCTCCCGTGGTCGCGCTGGCCATCGCCGGCGGAGTGCTTGCCGGTCTGACCCCGCTCGTCGTGTATCCGTTCACCAAGACGATCTGGACCGCGGTCGACCTCATCATGCGGCGGAGCTTGGGCGAGTCCTACGCCACCGCTGACGGCACCCAGCCCGGCACCGGCCCCCGCCAGTAGGCCGTGCCAGACGGCAGCCTCTGCCGTAACGGTTCTCTGCGTAGGTGATGATTTCGCCCAGACCGACAACGGAGTTCAACGCCCGTTATCCGAGCGCCATGTCGACGGCCTGACATCGAACGGGCTGTCAGCACTTGGTGATGGAGGTCATCTCCGACAACGATGTTCCGATGCCCAGTCCGGAAGCGCGCAATTCGGTGGAACGCCCCATCGAACACTCCGGGCTGCGCACGGCGTGGTTTCACTGCTACGCCGGTATCACCGGCGGCACTGCGCTCGGAGCGTTGATCGATGCCGGTGCCGACGAAGTGGAGGTCCGCAGGCTCGTCGAGCGCCTCCCGGTGACCGGTTGGGACATCAGCCGCGAGGTCGTCAAACGAAACGGAATCGGTGCGATCCGGGCGTCGGTCGATGCCACACCGGATCGCTCCGTCGTGCGGACGATCGCCCACATGAACGCCCTCATCGAGGAGGCGCGCTTCCCACCGCGTCTTCGCATTCGAATCGATACCGTCTTCGAGGCGCTGGCCCGTGATGATCGGATCGGACGTGGCTGGCTCCGCACGATCGAAGTGGCCGGGCTCGACGTCATCGTGAAGACCGTGGCTGTCTGCGCCGCGCTCGAGGTGCTCGACATCGACGAACTCCATTGCAGCCAGGTTGCTCTCGGCGTCGGGACCGTGAAGAAGCGCGATGGCCTCGTGCCGATCCCCGATCCTCTGGCCGTGTCGGTCCTCGCCTCGCGTGGTGCGGTCACTTATGGACGGGAGGTCGGTGCAGAGCTCACCGACATTGTCGGCGCGGCGATCGTGGCGGCGCTGTCACAGTCCTTCGGTGCGATGCCGGCGATGGCCGTCGACGCGATCGGTCACGGCGCCGCCGCCCAGGAGATCGACGGACTGCCACTACTCACCCAGGTCGTGCTCGGCCGACAGCTGGCCCACCGGGCTCCGACGCAGCAACTCACGATGCTCGAGGCGAACGTCGACGACGTGACCGGAGAGGTCTTGGCCCACACGATCGAAGAATTGATCAAGGCCGGTGCGACCGACGCGTGGCTCACGCCCATCACCATGCGGGGCGGACGTCCAGCTCAGAAGGTGAGCGCGTTGGGAGATCCGCTCCTGGCCGATCAACTCCGCATGGTGCTGATCGATGAGACGGGGGCCCTGGTCGTTCGACAGAGCAACGTCGATGAGTGGATTGCGACCCGGCACCACGAGGAGGTCGAGGTGCACGGTCACCCGGTCCGGGTTCGTGTCGGTCCCGGTCGGGCCAAGGCCGACCACACCGACGCGATGAAGGTCGCGCGTCTTCTGAGCGTTCCGGTGCGCGAAGTCACGTCGCTGGCCGAGAGCCAGTGGCGGCGGATGCGAGAGGCCCGCCACTTCCACCCCGGCGGTCGCGGCTAAAACCCAGCGGGGTCGAACACCCACGGCGCCCGTGGAACCGCGGCGAGGTCGAAGTGCTCCGGCCCGGCCATCGGCGTCATGCCGATCGACTCATCGAGTGCCACTCGAACCTGCATCGGCGTAATCCCGACAGCGCCGAGATCGGCCAAGGTCACGGCTCCGTCGCGTTTGGCGAGCCGCACACCCGACGACGCGACCACCAAAGGAATGTGCACATACGATACCGGTGCGATGCCCAGCAGCTCGGCGATCAGGGCCTGGGGCGCCGACGAACGGAGAAGGTCGTCGGCCCGTGCGACCTCCTCGATGTCCTGGAATGCGTCGTCCACGACGACTGCCAGGTTGTAGGCCGGAACCCTGTCGTTGCGCCGGAGAACGACATCGTCGACCGGCAGCTCGACGCGTCCGAGGAACCGGTCGTCGACGACCCTCGTGCCGTGGCCGCGAAGTCGAACGGCCGGCCGGCGG
>JANPFX010000080.1:0-9822 GCA_031423635.1 Acidimicrobiia bacterium
ACGATCCGGACCACGAACTGCCGGACCACGACGATCCGGACCACGAACTGCCGGACCACGACGATCCGGACCACGAACTGCCGGACCAGGAAGAACCGGACCACGACGAACCGGACCACGACGAGCCCGACCACGAGGAGCCCGACCACGATGACCCGGACCAGGTGGATCCGTTCCAGGTGCCCCCCGACCAGGACGATCCGGCCGCTTGCGCCAGAGCCAACACCTTGGTGTCGAGAGCCTTACCGAAGATGTCCTTCTCGCCGGTCAGGATGACACCGTTGGCGGTGAGATGGTCAGCGCCGCGAGCGTCTTCGATCGTGCCGCCGCCCTTGGAGGGGATGAACGTCTGGGTGAAGGCGACCGGGGTCTTGCTGGCCAGGTTGGCGAGGTCGATCTCGCCGGCGCCCTGGGCCTGGCTGTCAGCGCCCGGCACCTTCTTGGCGCCGTCGGTGATGAACCGCTTCACCTGGTCAGGTGTCAGCGACGGGTACTTCTGCAGGATGAGGGCAACCGTGCCCGAAGCGATCGCAGCGGCCTGCGAGGTTCCCGAACCCCGGAAGTAGCGGGTGTCGATCCGGCCTTCGGGGCTCGTCACGTCCCGGTACCCGTTCGGGACCCGGAGGCCCTGCAGATGCGAACCCACGGCGACGAAGTCGGGGTTCTTGCACTTGGCCCCGCATCCGGTCGAGCTCGCCGAGTAGGCGCCCATGACATCGTCGTTGGGGAGGGCTGTGCCCATGGCGTCGTATCCGCCGACACCGATGACGAAGGGGTTGTAGGCCGGGTTAGCCAATCCGGGGGCGCCCTTGCCGCGCTGGTAACCGGTGTTCCCGGCGGCCACGACCACGACGATGCCGCGCCTCCACGCCTGCTCGACCGCATACGAGAGCGGGTCGGCGGCGGCGTCCTGCAACGAGTTCGTGCCGTAGGAGAGGTTGAGGACGCGGATGTTCATTCCGTTGTCGTTCTTGTGCGCAACGACCCAGTCGATGGCGGCAATCACCTGGGTGACGTCGACGCCTCCGTCAGCGGTGCCGACCTTGACGCTGACGATGCGGGCATCCGGGGCCATCCCGCGATACGCGCTGGCCGGAGCGTTGGCATACGGCGCAGTCAGCGCCGCGTCCTTCCCGGCGATGAGCCCGGCCATGAAGGTGCCGTGCCCGTTCGAGTCGAGCCGCGTCAGGTTCGGCGCCTGGGATTCCAGGGAGAGGTCGGCGCCGTGGATGATCTTGCCGGGAGTGGCGAGACCGGGAACGGGTGAGACGCCGGTGTCGATGACGGCGACGTCGACACCCCGGCCGGTGTAGCCGGCGTTCCACCACGCGGTGGCCCCCGTTTGCGAGGTGACTGCGGCCATCGAGTACGGATCGGCAGCCGGGTCGTAGCCCGCGGCCGACGCAGGCTGGGCACCGATGGCGGGGACAAGGCTGGCTCCGGCGAGCATCGCGCCGAGAACGAGGCCTGTCGTGCGGCCAACCAGGATGTGGCGAAGCCAGGTGGCTCCGGCTGGTGCGTTGGAAGGCTTGGCGAAGTGTTTCACTGCGGCTCCGTGGGTTCGGTGGTCGTCCATGACCACGCACCCATTTTCGTCACTCTCCGTGGTCGAGCGTATGAGTCGTGTGACTCTGCACCACCTCTCAGGACTGAACCGACCGTCAGCCGATCAGGACACCCTCGAGCGCTTGCCACGCACGGCGTCAGAGCGTCGAGTGGTGCAACGAGGGAAGCGTCTCTCCGCCCATCCGGACGGTCGACTGACGCATCCAGGTGGCGAACGTTGCCTCGTCCATCGGTCGGGCGAAGAGGTACCCCTGACCGGCGTCGCACCCCATGGCGAGAAGGGCATCGAGTTGTTCGGGCCGCTCGATGCCCTCGGCGACGGTGAACTTCCCGAGGTTGTCGGCCAGGGTGACGATGGCGGTCGCAAACGCCTGCTCGTCGATGGACGTCTCGAGGTCGTCGACGAAGGGTTTGGCGATCTTGATGGTGTCGACCGGCATCATCCGCAGATGACTGAGCGACGAGTACCCCGTCCCGAAATCGTCGAGGGCCAAGCCCACACCGACCATTCGGAGCTGACGGAGCACCTCGACCGCGTGATCGAGATCGTCGGCGATGAGGTCTTCGGTGATCTCGATGACAAGACGTGATGCCGCAAGACCGGTTCGCCCGAGCGCCGAGCTGATCCGATCGACGAGACCCGGTTCTCGGAAGCTGCGCGGGGAGATGTTGACCGAGACCCAGGGAACACCGATGCCGATGGCGTCGCTGCGGGCCACCCACGCGCAAGCGAGGTCGAGCACCGCCATGTCGAGCGCAGCGATGAGTCCCGATTCCTGAGCAACGCCCAAGAAGACATCAGGCTCGAGGTGGCCGAGCGCAGGATGGTTCCAGCGCACCAGGGCTTCGGCACCGACCAACCCGTTGGTCGCCAGCGTCACGATCGGCTGGTACACGGCCGAGAGTTCGCCGCGGGTCAGCGCCTCCTCGAGTTCTGTTCGGAGGTTGTAGCGATGGAGCGTCGATTCGTGCATGGACGACGCGAACGTGACGGAGCGGCCCTTGCCTTTCGCCTTGGCGATGTACATGGCCGTGTCGGCGTTGCGCATGAGTGCTGTGGCGTCGATTCCCGGTTCCATGAGGGCGACGCCCACGCTGGCGCGAACCTGGAGACGCAGGTCACCGATACGGACCGGATCATCGAGGGCATCGAGGATCCGCTGGGCCACGTCGTCGACGGCGTCGCCATGGTCGCCATCAGGGAGGAGGATGGCGAACTCGTCACCGCCGAGGCGGGCGACGGTCTCGGTTGGGTTCACGCACCCCTTCAAACGGCGCGCCACCTCGATGAGCAGGGAGTCGCCGGTGGCATGGCCGAAGCTGTCGTTCACGGTCTTGAAATCGTCGAGATCGATGAACAGCGCAGCGCCGCGCGCCGGTGCACACGAGTCGATTGCCTCCTGGACCTCGGTCCGGAACAGGGAGCGGTTGGCGAGGTTGGTCAGAGGATCATGGGTCGCCTGGAAGGTCAATCGGCCTTCCATGACCCGAAGCTGGGCAAGTGACTGCTCGAGCCGGCCGTTTTCCAGCGCGGTGGCCGTGTGGTTCGCCAGCGTCTCGGCCAGGCGGACATCGTTCACGTCGAACCCGACGACGTCGCTCAGATGATTGGCAACGACCAGGCCGCCGATGAGCCGGGCCTCACCGATGAGCGGAACGATCATTGCGTCGGTGTAGCCGCGCTCACGGAGGAACTCACTGCCCTGCCCAGCCTCGCCCGCGACGGTGGCATCGAGAATCGACGAGTGTCGGGACTCGAGGAGGCCGATGAGTAGATGGTGGGTGTCGTCCAGCGTGCCGAACGCCTGCACCAATTCTCCAGGGCCGACCCGAACGCAGACCGGCGAATCGGTGGCTTCCGACAGGTAGATGAGCTCGGCCGCCTCGGCCTGGAACGTGTCGCGGACATGACGGAGCAGTTCGGTCATCCCCGATTCCAGGTCTGATGACTCGTGCAGCAGTTTCGTCGAGCTGTAGAGGAATTCGAGGCCCTCGTGGCGTCGGCGCTGAGTCGTGTATGCCCAGTTCGCCAGGTAGATGCCGCCGGTCGGCACGAGGAGCAGCCCGGAGAGCCAGGGCTGCGCGTCCACCACGATCACGGCGATGGCCCCGAGGCTCACGGTGAAGATGTTCGTGACCAACGCGAAGCGGACCCCGGCCGGCAGCTCGGAGAGCCGCCAGGCGCCAGTGGCGAGCGATATTGCGAGGAACACGAGGAAGACCGACAGGATCGAGCCGGCGAGAAGCGCCGCCGAGCCCTTGATCAGGACCATCTCGTCGATCTGGGTCCGATCAGGCGCGAGAAAGCGAAAGAGCCCGATCGACAGGACATCTGCGGCCACGAACGCGGCCGTGTTGAACAGGAGCTTGAGCGGGCCCTGCTTCCGGTGCAGCTTCAGGGCCAATGTGCCGCCGAGGATCTGCGTACCGATGACCACGAAGGGGGAGACGAAGAACAGCCCCAGCGCAACGGGGAGTTCACGAAGGGCGAAGGTGTGGGCCTCGCCTCGAACATGGAGATGGACCACGAAGATCTCGGCCGCCGCGAACATCAGCGTCAGCGTTGGCACGGCAAGCCACCAGGGCCAGCGGGTCGGGTCATTCCAGTGCTCGGATCCGGTGAGCGCCGCCACCACAACCGCCGAGACGACCCAGAGACCCAGCGTCAGCAGAGCCACTCGTCTGGCCCCGTGATTCACGGGAGCAGACGCGACGAGGCCCGGGGTCGCCCGTGCGTCGACCGCGGAGCGTCCGTGCTCACCCAATCCCATGACCTTTTCGATCGGCCGATGGAACCGTCGCCTTGAGCCGTGTCGAACCCGGGACGGACCGTCCGGTCGGTGCGAGGCGCCGAGTGGGTCGAACGGATCAGGCGCCGTTGTCGCGCCTAGGCGAGAGGACCACGCAGAGCAACGTGCGCCGCGTTGAACCCGCACATCCCGTGCACTCCTCCGCCCGGCGGTGTGGAAGCGGAGCACAGGAAGATGCTCGGGTTCGGCGTTCGGTACGGTCGGCCCACCAATGGACGGAACACCAGCTGCACACCGTCGTGGGCGCCGCCGCTGATGTCACCACCGACGTAGGCGTGATCGTGCGCTTCGAACCACGCCGGGTTGGCGACGTGGCGGGCGAGCACCAGATCACGGAATCCCGGCGCAAACCGTTCGATCTGGCGTTCGATCGCATCGGTCATGTCCACGGTCGACCCGTTGGGGACGTGGCAGTACGCCCACAGCGTGTGTTTCCCGTCGGGAGCGCGGGACGGGTCGATGATCGACTGCTGGGCGACCAGCACGAACGGACGGTCGGGGTGGCCACCCGCAGCAACCTCGGCCTCCGCCTTCGCGACTTCCTCCGCCGTTCCACCCACGTGGACGGTGCCGGCCCGACGGCAACCTTCGTTGGTCCACGGAACTGGGCCGGCGAGGGCGTAGTCGATCTTGAAGGCCGCCGGCCCATGCCGGAAGGCTTCGAGTCGGCGCCGGTAACGCAGTGGCAGGCGGTCGCCGGCGATACGGGCGACCTGTGCGGGAGACAGATCGAAGAGCACTGCACGCGCCTCGGGGATGTCGGCGAACGACGTGACGCGTCTACCCGTCTCCACCTTTCCGCCGTGTCGGCGAAGCAGCGACACCAGCGCATCGGCGATGGTCTGCGAGCCGCCCGCGGCGACCGGCCACCCGACCGCGTGCGCTGAGGCCAACAGCACGAGTCCGAAGCTTGCCGTCATCGGACGCGACAGGGGAAGGAACGCGTGGGCGGCCGAGCCGGCGAACAATGCTCGCGCTTCGTCGCCCTCGAACCAGTGGTTCCCCAGGCGTGTTGCCGGGGCCAGCGCGGGGAGGCCGAAACGGGCGAGCGTGAGGGGGTGACGCGGAACCTGCGGGAGCGGCCGCATCAGCATCGGCAGGAGCGTCCCCCAGCGTTCCGAGAGCGAACCGATGTGGCGACGCCACGCACGGCCGTCGTTCCCGAGACCGTTCGCAGTCTCCGTCGGGTCCCGGGTCACCAGCCCGGCACGTCCATCTTCGAGCGGATGGGCGAGGGCCACGGGCGGATGCAGCCACCGCAGGCCGTGATCGACCAATGGCAGTGACGCCATCGCCGGCGACCCGGCACCGAGCGGATGGATCGCGGAGCAGATGTCGTGCACGAACCCCGGGAGGGTGAGCTCGCCGCTGCGGGTTCCTCCGCCGATCGTCGGCTCCGCCTCCAAGACGACGACGGAGCGTCCGGCCATCGCCAGCGTGACCGCGGCAACGAGCCCGTTCGGCCCAGAGCCGACGACAACAGCATCGATGGTTGTCGCGCTCACATGCTCTCCTCGGAACCCGACTCTACGGGAGAACAGCTTCGGCGAACCGCAGCGCTCGGCAAAGGGCGCGGGCACGCGGACACGAGGTGATGCCAGCCCTCCCCCAAAACGAAGGTCTGCACCCTTCCGACGTGGGCGCCGCGTTCGTATCGTGAAGCTCTCGATCGCCACTGCGCTTGCGATGCCCACCACCAACTCGAGAACACGAAGGTCCACATGAACGAAGACAGAACTCCGCTTCAATCCGAGCGCATCGTCGCTCAGATTCGATCAATACGCCGCAGCCTCCGGACGACGACGGTGCTCTTGGGCGCCGCCGTTGTGTCCGCTTCGCTGGTGAGCGGACCCTCGTCAGCCGCGGCTGACATCCAGACGCTCAAGGTGAAGGCGACGGAAACCGCCAAGGGCGCATACGTTTTCGAGGGCCTCTCGGCGACCCTCAAGGGCGGAAACATCGCCATCGAATTGACGAACGCCGGCAAAGAAGAACACGACCTCGCCATTTTGCGCATCGAGGGACTGCATTCCCTGACCGAGGTGCTGAAGGTCGTCAGTTCGGAGGGCGGACCAATTCCCGCCTGGCTCCACGCTGACGGAGGCGTCGGCGGACTCGGTCCCGGGAAGGTCGGTCGGGCCACGGTGAATCTCGGGGCGGGCACGTACATGTTCATCTGCACCATGACGAATGACAAGACCAAGAAGGCACACGCAGCCGGCGGCATGGCGAAGACGATCACGGTGACGGGGACCAAGGCGCCCGCTCTGCCATCGGGCGCAACAGCGACGATCACCGCGAAGGAGTACGGATTCGAGACGAAGGGACTGAAAGCAGGCAAGAACGTCGTCGAATTCGCGGTCGCCGGGAAGGAGTTGCATCACTTCCTCTTGTTCCCGCTCATGGCGGGCAAGACGATCGAGGATGCCAAGGCTGCCTTCACGTCCGACAAACCACCGGCGGGCCCTCCGCCAGTGGATTTCGACAGAGGCCAAGGGAGCCAAGTCCTGGAGAAGAGCGAGGGGAACATCCTCACCGAGGTCAACCTCTCGGCCGGTCGCTGGGCGATGATCTGCTTCATGAACGACCGCGTTGGTGGCCCGCCGCACATCATGAAGGGCATGATCACCGAAGTCCTCATCAAGTGAGCGAGACGACACCCATGTAGCCAGGGCCGGATATTCGTCGGCCGCGACGCGTCAGGAGCGTCATGCGGTACTCGTGCCCGTCATCGGCCTGAGCCCCCACTCGATGCCGCCCGTTTGCGGCGCACCGCTACATTGCAGCGATGACTATTCGAGTCGTTGTCGCCGAAGACAACGCACTGTTGCGCGATGGCCTGGCCCGTCTGTTCTCGTCGAGCGCAGGATTCGAGCTCGTCGGCACGGCTGTCGACTACGACACGCTTCTCGCCGTGGTCGACGAGTCCCGGCCCGACGTCGTCATCACCGACATCCGCATGCCCCCGACCGGAACCGATGAAGGAATCCGAGCGGCGGCCGTGCTCAGCGAGTCCAACCCGGAGATCGGCGTCATCGTGCTCAGCCAGTACGTCTCGCCGGCCTATGCGGTCACTCTTCTTTCCGGGGGGTCGGCCCGCCGCGGGTACCTGCTCAAGGACCGGGTGGCCGCCGTTGACGACCTTCTCGAAGCGGTGCGAGTGGTTGCCGCAGGCGGCGCAGTCATCGACCCGCAGGTTGTCGAGCACCTCGTCGCTTCGTCACGCCGGTCGACGAAGACGCCACTCGAGTTCCTCACGCCACGCGAGCGGGAGGTACTGGGCACGATGGCGCAAGGGAAATCCAACGCGGCGATCGCCGCTGCGCTTGTCCTCTCCGAACGAGCAGTGGAGAAGCACATCAATGCGATTTTCTCGAAGCTGCACCTCAATGAGGAGCCCGACGTCAATCGCCGGGTGAGCGCCGTGTTGATGTTCCTGTCCAGTGGTGATGCTGGCAACACCTCGACCGAGGTAACAGCACGGTTCTCGCCGCCTCGCTGATCGGTCACGCTTTATCCGTCATGGGATGTGTGCTTATGAACCTACCGACAGATTCGAACGGCTCCGGCGTCGACAGCATCCGGGTTCTGGTCGTTGACGACCAGGCGCCATTTCGCGATGCAGCGCGTGCCGTGATCGCACGGGTACCCGGATTCGAACTCATCGGGGAAGCCACTTCGGGGGAAGAAGCAGTTGTCCTCGTCGAGGCGCTACGTCCGGCCGTGGTGTTGATGGACATCAACATGGGGGCCATCGATGGCGTCGAGGCGACACGCATCATCACGATGACGTTCCCCGAAACCTTCGTCGTCCTGGTGTCGACGTATGCCGTCGACGACCTCCCTCCCGGCGCTCGCTCGTGCGGCGCCGTGGCGTACGTCAACAAGGACGAGCTCTCTCCCCGTGTCGTGCGTCGCCTCTGGGAGGCCGGCGGCGATCCAACATGGCGCCGCGATCCGGCCTGAGCGTTCTGGGCGGGGACCGCTCGGGTCCGCGAGCTCGCACCCCATCACGGGAGGGGACGATCGTCAATCAAAACGGTCCCTTTTCAACGGGCCGTGCACGTTCGCCGGGGTCGGCCTACGATCAGCACATCAGATGCGGCGAAATCCGGTCCGGACCGCACCAAGGAGGCAGCAATGCGCGTCGACGGTGTCTTACAGGGAAAAGGATCCGAGGTCGCGACGATCGGCCCCGACCAAACGCTGCTCGCGGCCACGGCCGAGCTGGGCAAGCGGAGGATCGGCGCGCTGGTCGTGGTCGCCGCCGACGGTTCTGTTGCCGGAATCGTCAGTGAACGTGACATCGTCGCGGCCGTTGCCCGAGAAGGAGCAGCGGTGCTCTCACGGGCGGTCCGTGAGGTGATGACGGCCGAGGTGATCACGTGCTCGCCGAACGACACGATGGAACAGCTGATGAGCGCCATGACCGAGCAGCACATACGTCATCTCCCGGTGGTGAGCGACGGCGCCCTCGTCGGTATCGTCAGCATCGGCGACGTCGTGAAGCGCCGGGTTGCCGAGATCCAGGATGAGGCGACCGCGTTGGGCGACTACATCACGCACGGCCGCTGAGTCCGAGGCCGCGGTTTCTGAGCTCAGGCAGAGCCCGGCAGAATCCGGCCACCCGCCGAAGTTCGACGTCTCACATCAACGGCACCGATCCGTGGATCGACGTGCCCTTGCCCCGGGCGCTGACGACCGCAACCGTTCCACCGAATGCGCCCATGCGGTCACGCATGTTCGCGAAACCATGTCCATCACGGGCCCCCCCGGTCTGGTCGAACCCCTCACCATCGTCGGAAACCTCCCAGTGGAGGGACCGGGGTTCCTCCCACACCCGGACGAGCGCGCTGGCCTTCTCCCCAGCGTGTTTCCCGGCGTTCTGCAACGCCTCCATGCAGCAGAAGTAGATCGCCGCCTCGACTTCTTGTGGATGGCGTCCGGCGTTCACTTCCGCGATGGTCGGCAGAGCCGCTCTCGCGGCGGCCGCCGGAAGGGCTTCGCCCAACCCACCGGAGACGAGCAGCGGCGGGAAGATGCCGTGCGCAAGTGAACGCAGCTCGGTGATCGCTTCTTGGAGGTTGCCGCGGATCTCGTCGATCATCGCCTCGGCGTCGGCCGGGTCGTCGACGACAGCGTCTTTCGCAAGCCGTAGCTTTACTGCGAGAGCGACGAGATGCTGCTGCGCGCCGTCGTGCAGATTCCGCTCCAGCTTGCGCCGCTCGGTATCTCCCGCAGCAACAATGCGAATACGGGACGCCCGCAACTCGTCGTTCGTCCGACGGAGCTCATCCAGCGACGCCTGCAGCGCCGTGTCGAGCTGCACGTTGTGAAGTGCGAGCCCGACCTGGCGGGCCAGCTCCGTGAGCACGCGGTCGTCGTCGTCGGTGAACGACGCCGCGTCCGGCGCGCGCTCGCAGGCGATGAGACCCAGCAGTTCGCC
>JANPFX010000081.1:0-48504 GCA_031423635.1 Acidimicrobiia bacterium
GTTCTGCTCGGGCGCTCACCGTCCCTAGTCGTCCGGCACCGTCGGTCGACGCAGGGGGTCAGTAGCGGTTGAGAATGTCGGTGTTGATGGCGTAGAGCGTGCCGACGAAGCCGAGGAGAGGGAGCACGAAGGCCAGCCACCTCGGCGCGCCCCAACGCTGCCACCCCATGGCGATCACCGACCCGAAGGCGGCGAGGCCGGGAAACGCGAGCCGGGCCTGGAACTGGGTGGTGTTCCAGGCCAGCACCCACACCGACGCCGCCGCCGAGGCAAACAGCAGCAGGCACACGACCGTGCCGGATTCGTGGTGGCGTCGCCGGAGGTTTCCGAGCGAGCCGATCGCGGCGAGGCCCCAGAGGGGAACGTAAGTGATGCCCCGCCACCGGAACTGGTTCCATCCGCTGGTATACCAGAAGCTCGTGAGGAAGCCGCTGCCGACGGCTTTCACGAGCCAGTCGGTCGTATGGATCTGGAGCACCAGGGCCGGGATCCAGGACCGGAAGTACTCCACGGAGGCCTTGCTGGCGATCGGATCCCCGTAGCGGATCTGGTTCGAGACGAACACCGGCATGCTCAACACCATCGCCGAGAGCACGAGGGCACCGGCCAATCGCGGTTCCCGTCGCAACCGCCACAACGCGATCGCTCCGGCAAACGCGATCATCGGAAGCGCGATGAGCTTGGTGGCCGCCAACGCACCGAGCGCCAGTCCGAGCAGCACTGGAAGCCGCCACGGTCGACGCTCGCCCTGGTGATCGCCCTGCCAGATACGAACGAGCAGCAGCGTGATCACCGCGCCGAGCGCAGTGGCGAGGGTGTCGTTGTTGACGAACGACGAGGAGAAGACGAAGCGCGGGACGAACGCGACGGTCGCCGCAGCCGCAACTGAGCTGCAGTCCGACGCACCCAACCGTCGAGCGACCCGGGACGTCAACAGAATCGTAAGTGCACCTAGCACAACAGAAAGCAGCCGCAATGGGAGGAGTCGGCGATGATCGCGGGACTCCTGCGGCTCGGCATGACCGAACTGTCCGTTGGCGACATCGCCATCACCTTGTTGGGGCGCGATGACGAACACGTCCTGGCCGATGAGGCGTTGAAACCCGGCGACGAGCAGGTAGTACCCGGGCGGTTGGTGGGGCGCGTAACCCGTGTTCGGGGCGATGCGGTACCACTCGCCGTCGACGAGCTTCTCGATGTTCATCATGTGGTCCGGCTCGTCGTTGGCCTCCCATGCCGGGGTCTGCACGGCGATGAAGCAGCTGAGCGCCGCCGCGACCACCACCACAGCCCCGAGTCCGGCGGCCGGATCTCGGAGTCGGGTTACGAGACGGCGACGAAGCGCGGCGAACGGCACACGGGCACGATACCGGCCGGGGCGAGTCCTGAGGCTGCGCTGAGGGTCGCCGCCCGAGTGACCGACCGACCGCCGTACCGTGGCTTCGATGGAACGTCGCCCTCGCCACGAGATCATCGCATCGGGCGCGTCCGCTCGGGTGACGCGTCGCCGCGCCGCACTGCTCGCCGTCACAGTGGCAACCGGCGCGCTCATCGGTTGCTCGTTGACCGTCGGCGGCCCGTCGGCCGACGCCGCGACTGCAAAGGCGGCCAAGGGCGAACCCAAAGGGGGAAAGGCCGTGAAGGTGGTGAAGGCGAAGTTCAGCGTCGAGGTGCCCTACGCGGCGCCGGAGTTCGCCGAGCTGCACAACTGGGTCAACAGCAGCCCGCTGACCTTGGCGGGCCTGAGGGGCAAAGTCGTGCTGATCAACTTCTGGACCTTTGGTTGCTACAACTGCCAGAACACCATTCCCCACGTGAAGGATCTCTACGCGAAGTACCACGCCAAGGGTTTCGAGATCGTGGGGATCCACGCCCCCGAGTTCGACTACGAGAAGGACGCGGCAAACGTGAAGAAGGCGGTCGCCGACGACGGGATCGAGTGGCCGGTCGCGCAGGACAACGGCTTCAAGACCTGGCGCCGTTACAAGAACGGTTTCTGGCCGGCGTTCTACTACCTCGACAGGGCCGGTCGGGTTCGCCACCTGCACATCGGAGAGGGCGGCTACGCAAACCAGGACGCGGTCGTCGCAGCCCTGCTGGCCGAGGGCGGAGTCGCGTGAATCGGCACAAGCAACGCGAATCGTAGGACGATGGGTGCGGTGAATCCGCTCCCTCCGATCGCATCGAGTCCGTGGTGGCATCACGACTTCTTCATCGCCGCCGTGGCCGAGCCGGTTCCGATGACCCGGGCCGCATTCGCGTTGAGTGCCCACCGGAGCCAGCTGGCCTCGTCCCGCAACGGCCAATCGACCGTCGACGATGAACTCGCCAGGCTGGCCAGGGGCGTCAGTTCGATCGACCAGTGGCGGCAACGGGTCTTCGTCGATGCCGGTTTCACCGGCAACGGCGCCGACTATCACGATCCGCGGAACTCCTTCCTTCCCGACGTGCTCGCCCGGCGCCTCGGCATACCGATCACTCTGGCGCTCGTCGGTCAGCTCGTCGCCGAACGTGCCGGCCTCACCAGCTGGGGAATCGGTCTACCGGGTCACTTCCTGCTCGCGGTTGCGCCGGCAGGAGCGGTGCGCGGGGAATGGTGGGCAAGCGAAACCCGAATCGTCGATGCGTTTGCCGGCGGCCGAGCCATGACGATGAACGACATCGTGGCGCTCTTCTCGTCGATGTTCGGTGATCGCCAGCCGTTTCACCGATCCATGCTCGACGAGACCTCGGGCCGCCAGATTCTCGTCCGCATGCTGGCGAACCTGAGGGCGAACTACGCGAGGAAGAACGATCTCGAAGGTCTGACTGCAGTGGTTCGCATGCGCACGTGTCTTCCCGATTGGACACTCGATGAAGGTCGCGAGCTGGTGCGGCTCCATTCCGCCACTGGATCATTCGACGAAGCGCTCACCGTGCTCGACGAACTCGATGTCCGGTTTCCCGACGCCGAGGAAGTGTTGGCGGCCGAGCGCACCCGCGTGGCTGTCGCGTTGAATTGAGCAGCCCTCTACAGAAGATGTGTGCGGAGCCTCGCGACGAAAGGACGCTGACCGGCACTGAGCCTGGCCTCCGCAGCATCGAGGCTCGACCATGTGATGCGATCGAGCTCGGGGAACGACGCCGTGCGACCTGAGCGAGGAGGCCACTCCATCTCGAACATGCCGGGACGGAACGCGGAGAGGTCGACATCGGCCGAGGTCGCGAACAGGTGGACGGACTTCGCCGACCCGATGACGACGCCGAGATCGATCGCGTCGTCGCGCGTCGGGGGGCCGGGAACGGCAAAACCGACTTCCTCTCGGAACTCGCGGAGTGCACCGTCGAACGGCTCTTCGTCGACTTCGAGCAGACCCTTCGGAAAGGACCACGCTCCTTCGTCCTTCTTCGCCCAAAAGGGTCCGCCGAGGTGACCGATGAGGACCTCGACGGGTGGGCGATCCTCGCCGTCAGACACGGCCGGGAGCCGTCGGAACAGGACGAACCCGGCGCTCATCGCTTTCGGTTTCGCTTTCGCCACCACGATGCCGACTGTACGGGACCGCGGAGGCGGCTCGTGGGTCACCGCGAAGACACCTACGTGCGCATACGGTTCAGGAGCGCCGGCACCGACACCGTGACGACGGCGATCGACTGATCGGCAATCGAATACGGGAGGATCATCGTGTCCCCGACAACGAAGGCACCGCAGGAGTAGATCGCATTCGGGACATAGCCGCCCGGCTGCTCGATGTTCGGGGTCAGCAGTGGTGTTGTGGTGGAGCCGATCACCTTCGTCGGATCGTCGAGGTCGAGGAGGAGCGCACCGATCGAATAGGTCCGAAGCGCCCCGACCCCGTGGGTGAGCACGATCCACCCCGCATCGGTTTCGATCGGGGATCCGCAGTTGCCGAGCTGCACGACTTCCCAGGCGTGGACCGGGTCCTGGATGTGTGTCGGCTCCCCCCAGAAGCTGATGTCGTCGGAGAACGACACCCCGTTCGACTCGCGGTCCGAGCGCGTGAGCGCGGCGAAACGTCCGTTCACCTTTCGCGGGAACAACGCCAGACCCTTGCCGATCGCACCCGGTCCGTTCACCGGCATCGACGTGAAGACGACGAAGTCCTTGGTCCGGAGCAGTCGTTGACGGACCGTCGATCCGTCGAAGGCCGTGTAGGTCCCGAAGTACGACACTGCACCGAAGTCGTCGACGAACCGGACGAACCGGACGTCCTCCATCCCTCCGCTTTCAACGCCGAGAAAGGGATAGAGCACTCGCGAGGAGAGCGCGCCCGATGGCGCGAAACCGATGCGGTAGGACCCATCGGGCAGCGCAGGTTCGCGTCGGAACGCTCCGACGGTCGGCTCCACCGCGACAGGGAAGGGGTCAGGCGGGTCGACGACGACCGAACCGTCGGGTGAAACCCGACCTGACCGGAAGCCAATGGTGGATCGATGCCCCTCGCCGATGCCCCGCACACTCATGACGAACTCGACTGACCGCTGGCCATCAGCCCGAGCCGGCGCGGCCCCGGGAGCGAGAACGACCGAAGGGTTGCACAGGGCCGCCCCTTCGATGGCGTACTCCTGCGTGAACACCGCCCCGATGAGCAACAGCTTGGCGGTGGTCAGGGCCCCGCTGAGCCGGTCCGGTGTCGCCGAGTGGTCCGGTGTCGCCGACATGGGCGCCCCGTCGGACGCGAATGACGTGAGGACCTGGGCAGCGTGGTCGCGCCACGTCTTGCGCATCGAACGATGCCGGTCGCCGAATCGCCGTTCCACATCGTCGAGAGCAGCAATCGCTTCCTCCTCGGACAGCGCACGCACGCGTTCGACGACAGCAGCCGCCCGGGAGCGGCCGGGACCGACGTTTTCTGCCCCGGGTTGGAAGAACCTCGTGATGACCCGCGACGTGTCGTGCGAAAGACGGATGCCGGTATCGCGCACCAGCCCGGTCTCTTCCCGCCACGCCGACCGATCATCGGGATCGCGAATCTCCGTGCGCGCTTCGTCCGACGAGAGACGGTCGTTCATCGCGGACAGTTCCGGGCGCGATGAATGATCGTGGTCGCCGCCATGGTCGACTCGGCCCCCTGATTGGTGTTGACCGACGTCGCGCAGAGCCCGTCGTAACCTCCGCCGCTGACGGGGTCGACCATCACGAGTCCGCCATCGTTGTCGCCGAGGAGCCACGACTCCGCCAATCGCACGCCCCGCCACCATGAGTCGTCTGCGGTCACGTCGGCAGCGCGGGCACAGGCGTCCGCGAGCGCGGCCGCTTCGATGGGCTGCTGGTCGAAGAGAGGCAGAACACTCATTGGACCATGATCGCCTACACCGGCGACCGACAGGTGCCCATTCGAGGTTTCGCGCTCGACCAGCCACGCCAGCATGTCGAGACCACGCTCCACGTCGTCGATCCGCCCGAGCGCGGCACCTGCGCCAATCGTCGCGTCGGCGAGCGCCGCATTGGCGTAGCGCAGCGTCGGCTCCGGCCATCGCCAAGCACTGCTCATCGGCGGTCCGACCCGATCGAGGAAGTCGGCAGCGAGGCGGCGGGCAGGTTGGTGGTCGGGGTGGGCCGAAAGCACTTCGACCGCACCGAGCGCGGCAAATGCCATCGAGCGCAGCGCCGCCGAACGCAGACGCACACCATGGTTGAAGCCCCGTCGGGCACGGCGACGAAGTGCCGGGTCGGCGTGACGCGCTGTCGCCACCCCCAGGCCCCAGAGGCTGCGACCCCAGCAGTCGTCCGTCGAGGGTTCGTCCGTCCACTCGCCGGCGATGTTCATCCGGTTGCGGGTGTTGCCGCGCACATCCTGCGCGGCAAGAACGAAGCCCAACGAAACGCGGGCGAGACGGTCCGCCTTGGCGGAGGCCCCGGCATCGGTGGCGACGATCAGGAGTCGGGCGTTGTCGTCGGTGCAGTACCCGTGCTCGGGCCGCGGAGCTGTGCCGTCCGCGTGCTCGAACAGACCCCGATCGTCGGTCATGCGATCGAGGTGGAGGAGCGAAAGGAGTCCCGTCAGGTCGGGGCCCCCACCGGCATCTGTGGGAACAGGACGATCGTCGATCGACAGCCTCATATGGCCACGGAGCGGGCAGAACGCATGAGGGACCGGCCGAGGTCGAGGTAGCGGCCGGCAACGGCGGACCATTGCAGTTCAGGCGCCAGACGGCGTGCCTCGGCCGCCATGCGCTCGCGAGCCACATCGTCGGTGAGCACCACCCGGATCGCCTCCGCCATCGCGGTGGGGTCACCGTGCGGCACCACGATGCCGGCCCCCGAGGAAAGCATCTCGACGGCGTGAGGGAACGCGGTGGCGATGACGGGCCGGCCGGCAGCGATGGCGTCGACGAGGACCCCGGAGGTGACCTGGTCACGCGAGTCGTAGGGGAGCACTACGGCCGTGGCGGTAGCGATCAGCCGGGCCAGCGATGCGTTGTCGCGGTAAGCGCCATCGAAGGTGACCGTCTCTCGGATACCGAGCGACTGGGCGCGCTGCATGAGCCAAGCCCGGTACGCATCGCCGTGCGCAGCGAACACGTTCGGGTGGGTGACTCCGGCAACGGTGTAGTTCGTTTGGGGGTACAAGGTCCGCAGGCGGCCGAGCGCCTCGATGACGTGCTCGATCCCCTTGCCCGGTCCGAGCAGGCCCCAGGTGAGAAGACGATTCGCGGCGTGGGGCCCTTCGGTGCCTTCGGACGGCGCAACGGTGCTCGCACCGTGCGGAATGAGCGACACCTTGGCCTTGTCGATCCCGTACGAGGAGAGCAGACGCGATTGGGCGACCTTTGTCATCACGACAAGATGATCGGCCCGTTCGGCAACGGCGATCAGGACGGAACGCTGGCGGGCGGTCGGCACGAGCGGGACCGTGTGAAGGACGACGATACTGGGCACGCTGAGCGCCCCCAGGATGTCGAGCACTTCGTCGCCATCGGGCCCGCCGTAGATGCCGTACTCGTGCTGAACGATGGCGAAGTCGTTGCGCGACAGCGAAGCCGTGGCATTGCGGATCGAACGCTCCTGACCATTCGTGAGCGTGACGACACCGACCTGTGCGGGCGTCGGCGCGTCGGAGGGACCTTGCACGCGGACGATAGACACACGGGCGTCATGGTCCACAAGTGCCCGTTCGAGCGCGAACGCAAACGTGGCGAGGCCGCAGATCTTCGGCGGATAGGTGCTCATCAGGCCGATGTGCGGGTTGCTGTTGGGACGTTTCGCGTGGCGGTACAGCAATGGTCCGGTGGGCATGGGGAACTCCTCGACGCGGCCGGACTGGCCACCGTGACCCGAACGGCGAACTGACGCCAGGACCGAGCAGGATGGTTTCCGGCTGAAAGACCTACGGACCTACATCGGCGACGAGGGCCGGGGCAGGGGGTACGGAGCGGCCGCGCAGAACGCGACCAGCTCGGCGCGCCATCGATCCTTCGACGCACGAGATGGTGAGGGAGCGGCGTGGACGCCGCTGGACTACTTGTCCCAGGCCTTGCGGACTGCGGTCTGCTCGACCTTTTTGTCGGCCTTCGCCGCGCGCTTCTCCTTCAGCGTGCGGCCGGGCTTCTTCGCGTTTGGTGCGGCTGGGGTTCCCTTATTGGCCATGGAGCACCCTACAGGCGAATCCCGGCGCGGGCTCCCGTCCGGCCAAGGGTCACGTGGAGCGACCACCCGGCGGTTGCGGCGCGGAGGCCCGCTTCCGGGGCGGAACCGAGCGTGCTCTTGGGTCGACCTAGAGGAGCGTCGCCAGGAACGAACGCGTGCGTGCCCGGTCTTCGGGGGAACCGAAGACACTCGCGCAGAACTCCGTCGCTCCTGAATCCGCGACCCGCTGCACATGTGCGGCGATCGCCTTCTCGTCACCGATCATGGCGATGTCCGCGGGGCCAGCCGCACCTTCGCGATCGAGCACGGCTCGGTACGATGGAAGCGTGCCGTAGATGACGAACTCCTTGGCCGCCCGGGCCTTGGCCGCGTCGACATCGTTGGTGAGGCACACCGGGAGGCCCACGACGGTCTGCGGCGTCGGACGGCCGGCGTCCGCAGCGGCGGCGTGCATCGTCGGAATGATGTGTTCGCTTATGGTTCGCGGTCCGGTCATCCAGAGGATGGTTCCGTCAGCCATCGAGCCGGCCAGCCGGAGCATCGCCGGTGCGAGAGCGGCGAGAAGAACCGGGCAGGGATCGATGCCCGGGAACGTGACGGCCCCTTTGAAGGTGAGCGTGGAGCCCTCGTACGACACGCGTCGATCGTTGATCAGCGGGTTGAGGACGGAAAGGTACTCGCGCATATGAGCGGCCGGCTTGTCGAACGACATGCCGTACATGCCCTCGATCACCACCTGGTGCGAAAGACCGATCCCGAGGACGAGCCGTCCACCCGTGGCCGCCTGCGCCGTCAGCGCAAGCTGGGCCATCGTCGCAGGATGACGTGGATAGGTGGGAACCACGGCCGTGCCGAAGGTGATGTTCTTCACCGTGGTGCCGGCGACAGCGATCGCCGCCAAGGTCTCGAGGCCGAAGAGTTGGGGGCTCCACACGCTGGCGAACCCGGCGTCGGCGGCCGCCTGGCAGTCCGCCACGTAGGTGTCGATCGCGGTCGGGGCAAGGAAGATTCCAAGGCGCATGGAGACATCCTCGCCGGTCGGACGGCCGGCGGGCGAACCGAGAGCACCGGATGTCCAGGGAGCATCTGTTCCGCGTGGCGGAACCGCTCCCGCCTGCAGGGTCGAGGCCACCGCCGCCGATAGCCTCGGCCCGTGGTTTCCTCCATCGACGATCTGCTCGCACCCCTCCGTCCGCACCCTGACCTCTCCACCCTCGCGGCGCTGGAGAAGCGAGTGCTCTGGCTGGCCTGTCGAATGATCGACCACGCCAACCACGACCGCCCGAACACCGACGGCATCAAAGTCGGGGGCCATCAGGCGAGCTCGGCGTCGATGGCGACGTTGATGACGGCGCTGTACTTCGCCCACCTCGAACCCGGTGATCGGGTCAGCGTGAAGCCCCACTCGTCGCCGGTGTACCACGCCATCACCTACCTGACCGGACACCTCGATCGCCGGTATCTCACCACCCTGCGCGAGAAGGGCGGGCTGCAGGCGTATCCGTCACGGACGAAAGATCCCGACCCGATCGACTTCTCCACCGGGTCCGTTGGACTCGGCGTTGTCGCGCCCCTGTTCGCCGCCGCCGTCCGTCGATACACCGACGCCCACTTCGGCTCGACCGGTCGAGTGCCACGGTACGTCGCGCTCATGGGCGACGCCGAGCTGGACGAGGGCAACGTGTGGGAGGCAATCGCCGATCCCGCCGTTCAGGGGCTGGGCAACGTCACGTGGGTCGTCGACCTCAACCGCCAGTCGCTGGATCGAGTCGTCCCCGGCATCAAGTCAGCGCGCCTGCAGAAGATGTTCGCCGACAACGGCTGGAACGTCGTGGAAGCAAAGTATGGGCGCATACTTCAGTCTGCGTTTGCCCGACCGGGCGGCGCTTCGCTACGGACCTGCATCGACGAGATGCCCAACGAGGTGTACCAGTCGTTCTTCGCCCTCAAGGGCGCTCCGTTGCGTGAGGCCTTCTACGGACGATCGTCGAACGAGGTACGTCGGTTCCTCGATCAGGTGCCCGACGAATCGTTGGCGACTCTGCTCCAGAACCTCGGTGGCCACGACCTCACCGAGTTGCTCAGTGCGTACTCCGCAGCCGACGCCGTGACCGACCGTCCGACGGTGGTGTTCGCCTACACGATCAAGGGCTTCGGCCTCCCGATGGCCGGTGATCCCCTCAACCACGCCGCGTTGATGACGAAGAAGCAGATCGAGGAGTTCCGCGCCACCCTCGGCCTGACCGAGAAGAACGAGTGGGACCGCTTCGACCCAGGATCCCCGGAGCAGGCCTTGTGCGACCGGGCGAGCGCCGCGATCGCTCCGAAGTCGAAGGCGCTGCACGGGTCGTGGCCAACCGTGCCGGCCGGCACCGATGTGCTCGCCGGAGTCGCCGGAGCAAAGCCCTCTTCGACCCAGGAGACCTTCGGCAAGATCCTCGTGAACCTTGCACGCGTCCCCGACGTGGCGTCACGAATGGTCACCACCGCACCCGACGTGGCGGTGTCGACGAACCTCGGCGGCTGGATCAACAAGGTTGGCGTGTTCACTCCCGAATCACAGGAGGACCTCCGCCCGGGTGATCTGCTGCGCTGGATCCAGGGTCCGACGGGACAGCACATCGAACTCGGCATCAGCGAGATGAACCTGTTCCTCCTGCTCGGCATCCTCGGACTCTCGGCCGATCTCAACGGCCAGCCGCTCCTGCCCATCGGCACGGTGTACGACCCCTTCGTCTGCCGCGGCCTCGATGCCTTCATCTACGCGGTGTACTCGGGTGCCCGCTTCATTGTCGCCGGCACTCCCGCGGGGACCACGCTGTCGTACGAGGGTGGCGCGCATCAGTCGACCATCACCGCGTCAATCGGTATCGAGCTCCCCGGCGTCTGCTTCGCCGAGCCGGCCTACGGGACAGCGCTCGACTGGCTGCTGTGCGACGGGCTCAACCGACTGGGCGACCCCGACGGTGAAGCGGTGTACCTACGCCTCACGACGCGTCCCCTCGACCAGGCACCGTTCGAGGCCGCACGCACTCGATTGGGCGAAGCCGAACTCCGCCGCCAAGTGCTGGCGGGCGGCTACCGGCTGGTCGACGCGTCGGCGGCGGCACTCGGTGGGGCCCCGGCGGTCACGCTCGTGTCCAGCGGGGCAACGATGCCCGAGGTCGTCGAAGCGGCTCGCCAGTTGGCCGAAGAGGGGGTCGCAGCGAGCGTCGTCGACGTCACCTCGCTCGACCGGTTGTATCGGGCCTGGCGTGGTGCGCTTCGCACGGGCGTCAACTCCGTGAGCCGTATGCGCGCTGACGATCATCTCGCGCTGCTCTTCGGCGGCGAGTCCCGTCACGCCCCGATGGTCACGGTGCACGACGCGTCACCCCACGCTATGGCATGGCTTGGCTCGATCTTCGGCGCGCCCGTCACCGCGTTGGGTGTCGACACCTTCGGCCAGTCGGCCTCGATCACCGACACCTATCGCCTCCACGGTCTCGACACCGACACGATCGTCAACGCCGCGCTGGTCGCGCTGGAGTAGTCGCGACACCCCGGCGACCAACCAGCAGGGTGTCTCTTGTCTGATTTGCCGCTGAAGCACGGGACGGCCACCTCACGCCGCCACCTGCTGTCGACGCGGCGGACCCGTCTTCATGACCTCTCCGCTGGGGAGCTCGATGGTAAGTGAACGGTCCGGTCCAAGGGTGAACCGCCACCCGCCTTCGTGAGCGGCGTGGTGATGAGCGCTGCACAGCGGAAGGAGATTGGCGAAATCGGTTGGACCGCCGTGACGCCACCAGTGCACATGGTGCGGCTTGGTGTGGTTGAACGACACAGAACATCCGGGCACCGCACAGGTGGCGTAGACCGCTCGGAGCGCCCGCCGTTGGGCCCGGTTGGCCAGACGGGTCGTGCGACCAAGGTTGAGCTCACCGTCGGCATCGATGACCGCCCCCCTCCCGCACGATCACCGGACGGATCGCGGCGTTGCGGCAGAGGTCTTGCACGCGCGACCACGGGACCCGCACCGGAATGCCCCAGTCGACGGTCGGGTTTCCGTCGGTATCGAGCATCGTGGTGTCGATGACCAGAGTGAATTCCGGTCGTCCGAATCGTTTCACCTCGGTCGCCAGCGCATCGCCGAAGGCATCCCATTCGTCAGCGTCATCAGCGTGATCAGAGGAACCCGTCATGTCGGACCCGTGGCTTCGCGTTCGTGCCTGGCGTTCGTTTCCTGCAGGAACACCGGCGCCGGAAGCCAGAGCGAGGAGCGCAAGAGCCCGCAGATGGTCTTGTTTCTCGCCTGGCTCCGTGGGCGTCGTGGAGGGGGTCTTCGACGCGAACATCGCCGCCATGGCAGCTTCGATCCGGCCGTGCATCCGCGCGCCGGACTCGGGGTCGAACGAGCCGGAAAGGCGCCACATCCCCGTCGCGCGATCGGTCCACGTGCGCAGACGGGTGGCGCGACGCTGGCGCTCGAAACGGCCCATCCCGCCATCAGCGGCAATCCGTTCCGCAGCAGAATGCAGGCTTGCAGCGAACTCCTCTGGCGTGGACCCCGATGCCGCGGCAGCCCTGATCAGTTCGGGAGCGGATTCCCGAAAGCCTGCCTTCACCGCACCCTCGAGCGAGCCCTGAACCTTGGCGAACACGTCGACGTGTTCGCCACCGAGCTCCCCGGACGCCAACGCGTCGTTCAGCGGAGGGGATTCGGCGAGCGCTGCGGCGCGGCCCAGCACCTTGCTCCCGTGACGGTTCGCCCGCTGAGCGGACTTCGCAACATCACGCTCCGGTGTGGCCGATATTGACTGAAGACGACGGGCAACTTCGGCTTCAACGTGATCGAAGCGGGCACGAACCCGACGGATATCGTCGAGAACGCCACGAAGGACGTCGGCACTCGCCGACGAAAGGTCGACACACCGAAATCCCTTCATCAGCTCGCAAGGATCGACAAGTTCCATGCGTACAAGTGTACGAAAGGGGTGTGACAAAACAGGCAGGGAATCGGACGACTCGGAAGATTTCTTGAAGATTCTTTCCGTGCTGGGGTCCTGATCGGCTGCCCTCGTCATCGAATGCCCGCCACGAGAAGAGTGAGAATCCACCCCGCAGTGATCACGATCACGGCCACGATGGCGACCGCAAGACGGCGACAGAGCAACGACGCGAAAGGCGATGGCTTTGCCCAGTGGACGATGGCGGGTTCGGAGGTCTGGCGAACGAACTCACGCAGCAAACTCGAAAACCTTATCCACGCAGTCAGCCTTCATTACGTGCACTACAACTTTGGTCAACCGCACGCCACGCTCATGAAGCGCCGCGGCCAGCTGATGACCCGGCAATTGGCCGCTGGCATCGCGAAGTACCAGTGATCAGTGCACCAACTCGTCGGGCTCCTTGCGAAGCAGAGGCGAGTAGGCAAGAGTCGATCAATCGTCGCGATCACGGACCCGTACTCCCATCGCGGGTGGAAGTTCCTCGCCTTGATACTTGGGCCGCTCGCTTCCCTTGCAGTCGCTGTCTTTGCAGTCTGTTCCGCGGTCCGATTCTTCCGCGCTCGGCGGTTTGTTCCCGGCGTCCTCGTCCTCTTCCTCGGCGCCTTGGCCGTCGCCAGTTGGTGGGGAGCTGGTCCAATCGCTCGCCAATGGTGCGGGTGGAGTGATTCGGACAACGTCGGACAACGACGGCATGCTCGACGGTTTCGTGAACGGCGCCTTCGACTCCGTTGACATCTACGGCGGCCACTGGGGTGTTGTGGTCCTCGCCGCGGCGAGTACGTGCGGGGCCGGGATTGTCGCGATCCGTTGGTGGTCTCTTCGTCACCCCCGATCGAACTGACTCACTACCAGCTGCTCGTGCTGCACGAGAAGTCAAGCCAACGACTCCGGACTCGACGAAACCGAGCTACTTGATCAGCTGCGGTACGCCTCACGTCCGATGCCCTGCACCGGGATTCCCTGCGCCGCCAACACTTCGGACTGCAGAGCGAACATCGATGCCGCGGCGCGGTCGATGTGCCTCGTGAACGCCATCGAGCCCGCCAGAATCGGCTGAAGGAGCGACTTGTCCTGCACCCTTGGGATGGATCACCTGACCCTTCACGTGCATGCCGGCGATGAGGAAGCCGTACCCGGCATCCTTCAGGTACTGGAAGATCGACCAGGTTCTGATCCATCGACATGGCCTGGTTCCGGCCGACGAATCCCGTCACGGCAGGGACGCCGAGCAGGGTCGCTGCGTTCATCGCGGCGACCATGAAGTCGTGCTTCTTGCGCCGGATCGCCGGGTTCTCGTGCAACATGTCGTCGATGTAGCCGATATCAGCGATGGCGACACCAGTCGAGTCAACCGCTGCCAACACCCGCTCGGCCCGCGCCTGGTCGAACGGCCGGCGAAGATCCCACGTGTTGGCGACCGGATCAAGCATTGCCTCCGGGGGAACATCGGCGAGCGACGGATGCAACGCAGCGGAAAGCTCGATGCAGTCCGCACCGAGGGATACGGCGAACTCGAGCCACTCCTCGACGGCCAGATCGGGATCAGCGTCACGTCGTTCGCGGGGCGTGAGCTCCTGCAGCGCAGCCGTGAGCACACCAATGGGCATGAACTTCGGTTCGAACGGTTTGATCCCGGACATCGGAGGACTCCGGTGAACCCGGTATCTCGGCAAGCGAGATCTCTCGGTGATCACCACGGTTGCACGGCCGACCCGCGCGAGCCAGACGGTCCAGTGCGGACCGTCTGGCTCCCCGCCGAATCTCGACACGCCGTTCAACTGCACGGCGGCCAATCACGACCGGCCCGTCGTGACCGCCACCGTTCCCGTCGGTTGCCGATGTCTCCATCGTGCACGTGACGGCACTCCGTAGGAATCGTGTCCGCACGGGGGCCGCGTACCGTGCTGGCACGATGGTCCGGACGCGCGAGCTTCCCGGTGCCTGCCACTACCGTCGATATTGTGCGCGTGGTGATCGCCGAGGACTCGTTCGTGGTCCGCCAAGGCCTGATGGCATTGCTCGGTACCGAGCCCGACATCGAGGTCGTTGCCACCGCCGGAACCTTCGACGAAGCGCTCTCCGCGACGATGGAGCTCCGCCCTGACGTCGTGTTGACCGACATCCGAATGCCGCCGACCGGCACAGACGAGGGCATCCGCCTCGCTGCCGTGCTGCGAGTCCGGGCACCCGACATCGGTGTCGTCGTGCTCTCTCAGCACGCCGACCCCGCCTACGCGCTCGAGCTCCTCGGTGCGGGATCTGAGGGGCGGAGCTACCTCCTGAAGGAACGGATCGGCGACGCCGATCAGCTCATCGGCGCCCTGCGCACCGTCGCCGCCGGCGGATCGTCGGTCGATCCTCTGATCGTCGACGCGCTCCTCTCGGCGCGATCGGCCCCGCGGAGCACCGAGCTCGACGGGCTCACACCGCGCGAACGAGACATCCTCGCCGAGCTCGCGACCGGCCGATCGAATGCCGCGATCGCCGATCGGCTATCGCTTTCCGAACGCTCGGTGGAGAAGTACATCAACACCCTCTTCGCAAAGCTCGGGCTCGTTGATGACAGTTCGCTGAATCGCCGGGTGAAAGCTGTGTTGCTCTACCTCTCCGCAGACACGTGAGTCGGTCGAGCCCTTGGACAGATACTCGAGTCCAGTGGTAGCACGATGGTCGTGACCAGGCACATCCGCGCAAGCTACGTGCCATGACCGGACCGGTGCGCGTCTTGGTAGTCGACGACCAGCCATCGTTCCTGCGCGCCGCCGCTGTTTCGCTCGACGCCGACCCGGCCCTTGACGTGGTTCGAGCAGTCGGCTCGGCGAGCGCCGCGATCTCGGCACTCGAGGAAGGCCTCGAGGTCGACATCGCACTGATCGACCTGTCCATGCCGGAAATGAACGGCCTTGAGGCGATCGCGTGGATCCACCGTTCCTTCCCGGACATCGTCTCCGTACTGATGTCGACCTACGAACCCGACGAGCTCCCGGCGTCGGCTCGTTCGCTCGACGTCGCCTACCTCCGCAAAGCCGATCTCTGCGCCGAACGAGTCGTCGCGCTCGCTCGAGCGAGGGCGCTTCCGGAGCGACCCTGAGGATGGACGCTTGACCGCGGACAGCATCGGCGAGGACGAGACCACTGGAGCGGCACGAAGACGTGTCGAAGGCCTTCTCACCGCGAACCTGGTGATCGTTGCGCTCGTCCTCCTCGGCGTGACCACCGTGCAGTTGGTCGTTGTCCAGTCCGGTTGGATCCTGGTTCTCCTGGCGTTCACGGCGGCGTACGGAGGCACGCTGTTCTGGGCCCGTGTCCAGAACCGCCTCGGACGACTCGCCCGAGCGGTACTCGTCATGAACATCGCGGTGTGGCCACTCGCGATCGTCGGAACCATCATCGTTCCCGCAGCGCTTCCGATCACCAGCCTGTCGGGGCTCGGACCGGTGCTTTTGGCCGTGCCCGAGTTGTCGCGACGGGCGGTGGCGCGATTGCTCACCCTCTCGGTCGTGATGACCCTTGCGATCACCGCGATCTCCACGATCGACATCACCCACCTCGGCGACCGGGTGCCGGAGCTCACGCTCGACATTGCGGTGCTCCTCTCGGTTCCGGCGCTCGTCGGACTGATTCTCGTCATCGGGGGCCAGAACCACCAGTTGCTCACCGACCGCAATGAGGTGCTCCACTCATCTCGGCAGCGCATCGCCGAGGCGACCGATCGCGAGCGCCGACGCATCGAACGGGATCTTCACGATGGGGCGCAACAGCGTCTGCACGGCGCGCTGGTGCAGATCGCCGCGGCCCGACGGCTCTCTTCGACCGACCGCGACCGCGCCGCGGGGCTCCTCCGTGACGCTCGGAGCGAGTTGCGCGAAGCGATCACCGATCTGCACGATCTCGTCAAGGGCGTTCGACCGGCGGTTCTCGACGACTACGGACTCGCCACTGCCCTCCGAGGTGCAGTCGCCCGGCGCAACCCTCCGGTGTCGACCGCATTTCGCGGGATCGGTCGATACCGGTCGGACATCGAGGCGGTCGTCTGGTTCTGCTGCCTCGAGGCGATGGTCAACACCGAAAAACACGCCGGTCCCCTGTCACACATCGACCTGCGAATGGAAGACATGGGCAGGTTCCTCCGCTTCTCCGTCGCCGACGACGGACCCGGTTTCGCCGTATCCCCCGCGAGTTCGACGACCGGCGGTCTCCGCAACATGCACGATCGCGTCGAAGCCGTCGGGGGGACGCTTGCGGTGACAAGCTCCTCGACCGGGAGCCGCATCGTCGGCACCATTCCCTTGGCGGCCGATGACCGCCGTTGAAACTCCGATCGAATCGCGGACAATGCGCGATGGGCAACGGGACTTGGCGCTGCTGCGATCGTTTCTTTCCTCCTACCGGGCACTCGGCCTGACCTTGGGCGTTGTCGTGACGGGGATCTGGCTCACCGAACCGTCGCCGTGGATCCTGCTCATGGCGGCGACCGCGTTCGCCTATGCCGCGGTTCTGACCGTGGCCCGCCGATGGTCGGCCACCGGAGACGTCCGGCAGGCTGTTCTCCTCGTCAATCTCGCGGTCTGGCCACTCACGCTTCTCGGCGCGGTCGTTGCTCCCGTCTCGTTTCCGGTGCAGGCGATCTCCGGCATACCAGCCGCCCTCATCGCCGTCGCCTACCTGCCCCCGAGAGCTGGTCGCCGATTACTTGCGATCAGCGCTGTAGCCACCGTGGTGATCACGGCAACCTGCCGATTCGTGAACCTCGTGAACGTTGCCGACCGGGTGAGCCCCCGCGTCGTCGACGGGGTTCTTCTCGGACTCCTGCCCGGACTGGTGGTCGTCATCAGCGCGATCGGTTGGAGGAGCCACCGTGTGCTCGACGAACGCGCCACCGATCTCGTCCGTTCGCGCTCGCGCCTTCTCGCCGCCGCCGAGGAGGAGCGGCGACGCGTTGAGACCGACATTCGGGAAACGGCACAGCGGCGCATCGAGAGCGCCCTCATGCAACTCGAGTCCGCTCTTGCGGCCAACGCCGACGAATCAGCTACTACGAACGGACCCGACGGCAACTCTTCCCCCGAGGTCACCGACGCAAATCTCTCCGGGGCGACGGCAGACCTCCAAGCGGCGATCGCCGATCTCCGCCAGATCGTCACCCGGCTTCGGCCGGCAGCGCTCGCCGAACACGGCCTGGACGCGTCGTTGCACTCGGCCAGCCAGCATCAGCTCTTCGGATCGCCGATCAAGCTGGTCACCCGAAACCTCGACCGGTACGACGACGCGGTGGAAGGAGCCGCGTGGTTCGGCTGCCTCGAAGCGATCGACGCATTCCAGCGAGCCGCGACCAGTTCGCCACCTGAGCTGCTCGTCGAAGGTTGCCCAACCTCGCTGCGGTTCTCAGCACGCCTTGAAACCGCCAAACCCGCAGGCGTAGCCGGTCTGGCCACCGTGGTCACGGCCATCGACGACCGCCTGGCGATCGTGGACGGCTACGCGGTGCTCGACCGTCACGATCAGACCGGGCGGCTCGCGATTCACGGCACCATCCCGACGGCGCCGCGACGAATCGCCTGATCCCCGGCCGGTCGTCGAGGCGCGGGTGATTGATCAGCCGGCGATGCTGGCTTCGAGCTGCGCTCGGATCTCCGGCGGGACGAAGTTGTTCTCGGTGGTCGTCTCCGCCTCGACGAGCTCGACCATGCGCTGCACGACCTCGGCCGGATCCATCTGGTTCGTCGTCACCATCGTGCGCATGAACGCGAAGAGCTCGGTCGACCCGGCGCTGACGGAGTCCGCCCCGAACCATTCCCACATCGAGTCGGCCATGCGGTCGTTGAACCCGGTGTTGTACGGGCCGGGGTTCAGCAAGGTCACGTCGACGCCATCGGCGGCCAACTCGGCACGAAGGGTTTTCCCGAGCGCCTCGAGTGCGTGCTTGGTCATCGAATACGGGCCGAACGCCGGACCGGCCATCACTCCGGCGATCGACGAGACGACGATGATGCGACCGGATTTGCGGGCCACCATCTGCGGCACGACCTTCTGGGTGATCGCCAGTGTTCCGAAGACATTGACCTCGAACAGTCGACGCACTCGGTCGATCGCCACATCGGCGAGCGGGCCGGTCTGGCCGGCACCGGCGTTGTTGATCAGAACATCGATCTCCCAGTCGGCGACACGATCGACGTCCGACGTGGTGATGTCGACCTTCTCGACCGTGAGCTGCGGAGCCTCCGCCCGCAATGCTTCGGCCTGCTCCTCGGTTTCCGTGGTGGCGATGACGCGATGGCCACGACTCGCCAGGGCGAGGCTGGCACCCTTTCCGAAACCTGAACCGGCTCCGGTGATCAGCACTGACTTGGACATGTCGCTCCACTTTCATGTCGGGCGGCGCCGGGGCGGCGAACCATCGCAGGAAACGTCCACGAGGGTACGCCGGAGACGCAGCCAACGCCCATCCGTCGGGATCGGTCGAGGGCGTCGCGCGAAAGGAGTGGGGGATCCCCCGATGTCGGACGCAGCTCCCCTCCGCCACGATGTCCGGGTGGACATCTCGCGGCTCACTCGATCCGAGTGGGCAGCTCAGACGGTTACGGTCGGGCTCGAGGTCGAACTCGTGCTCGGAGATGTCCCCGTTGGAAGACTGCATGGTCGAGGTCTCGACCATGCCTTCGTCGGCTGGATGGAGCTCCTGGCTGCATTCGAGGACGCCCTGGCCGCGCTTCGATCGACGGAACGAAGCGCGGCACTTGGCGAACCCCGGCTGTCCGGAGCAACATCGAGGGGGTGAACCGCGGCCACCATTTCGTCGGCCGGACATCCGAGCTCGCCCGGCTCCGTCGGGCGATCGATCCGAAGACGAACGGCCCCCGGATCGCCGTCATCGATGGCCCGGCCGGCGTCGGAAAGACCCGCCTGGCCGAGGAGGCGGCACGCACCTTCACCGGACGCGTGATCTGGCTGCGGGCCGAGCAGCTCGATCGAGAACTGCCGTTCGGGGCGGTCGACGACCTCATCCTCGCGATCCGTCGACCCGGTGAACCCGCGCCGATCGACTCCTCCGGCCCGATGCTGATCGAGGCCATCGAGGCCGGCGTCGCTCGACTGGCGTCGGAAACGCCCCTTCTTCTCGTTGCCGAAGACGTCCAGTGGGCGGATCCGGCGAGCTGGCGGACCCTGCGAACGATCGCCCGACGGGCCCGTGAACTCCGGATCGGACTCGTTGTCACGCTTCGCACCCCCTTCGACGGAGAAGCACGTTCGGTTCTCGACCGCATGTCCACCTACGGGTCGGAGGAGATCACGCTGGGGGACTTCTCCGACGACGAGCTCAAGGAGCTGGTGGCTTCCCACCTCGGACCGGGCGCGGGTCGGGAGACGATGACTCTGGTCGCCCGTGCGGGCGGGAACGCTCTGTTCGCCACCGAGATCCTCCGATCGATCCGAAACGGGCCGACCACAGCCGACGTGAAAGGGAGCAAGGCCGTGCCGGTGCCGATCGAGCCGGGCCGAACCGGCGACACGACACCCAGCGGTCTTCGGGCCGCGGTGCTCTCGCGCCTCATCGGCCTCGGGCCGAAGGAGCGCCATCTCCTTGTCCTCGCCTCGATGCTCGGTTCCACCTTCACGGTGACGGACCTCGCCTGGGTCGCCAACCGGGCGGTGCCCGACGTCATCGCCGACCTCGACGTTGCCCTGCGGGCTGGTGTCGTCGAAGCAGATCTGCACGAACTTCGCTTCAGCCACGCACTCGTTGCCGACTGCATCCGCGAAGACCAGCCCGCCGCCGTGCGGGCGGCGCTGCATCGCCACATCGCTGAGGTGCTCGCCGCGCATTCCGCCCCCGCGATTCGCGTCGCCGAGCACTACGTTCTCGCGGCCGACCTCGGGGACGCTGCGCTGCGGACGGGTACGAGGGGCGATGCGAACGCCGCGAACTGGCTCGATCACGCCGCCACGCAACTCGAGTCGACCTCGTTGCCGACATCGGTCAGGCTCCTCGAACGATCCGTCGTGCTGACCCCCGACGAGCAGACCACCACGACCAGGCGTCTCCGGCTCGCCGGCCTCTACCTCCTGTCCGGTCGCCTTCGAGAAGCCGAGGCGTCGTGCCGCCTGATGCTCGCCGCCACTGAAGCCCCCTTGAGCCCGGCCCAGGAGCTCACGGCCCGCGAGACACTCGGGGCCGTCCTCGCCATGCTCGGGCCGCTTCACGCGCAGAGCGCCGCGGCCGAATTCGACGCCGTGATGGTCCTGGCCACCCGACCCGACGCAACCATCGGCGAGCGGATGTCCCTTGCCGAAGCGAAGGCCGCGAAGGCCACGGTGATTCTGTACGCCGGGATGATCGACGAATCCATTCGCCTTGCCGAGGAGGCGCTGCGCGATGCCGCCGTGTCCGGCAGCCGCACCGCCCGTAGCCGGGCCCACGAAGCCCTCGCGCTCGCAGCGATGGCGAGCACCGATCCCGCCGGTGCTCGGCACCATGCGACGGAGGCCCTCGCGTGGTTCTCCCCCACCGACGGGCGATGGGCCATGGTCATCACGCCCCACCTCACCGCATCGCTCATCGCCGTGTCGTCGGGACGACTCGAAGAAGCCGTCGCGATCGCCGAGAACGGACGTCGCATCTGCGCGGCGTCCGGACATCTGCTTCCTCAGCTCTATCTGCTTCCGTGCCTCGCAGTGTTCCGGTTGATCGGCGCCGACCTCGACGCCGCGGAAGCTCTTTCCCGCGAGACCAACGAACTCATCGCGGATTGGTGCCCGGAACTGGCCTCAGCCGTCACGCACGCCATCGTCGGATACGTCGCGTCCTTGCGTGGCGATCTGGCGGAAGCAGAGGCGACCGTGAACCGCGCAAGCCAGGAGATGTGGGGTTCGGGTGCACAGGTGGCGATCGCCGATCTCGTCGCGTGGTTGATCGCTTCAGTGCTCGAGTCGTGCGGCAAACGCGATGCGGCTTTCGAGTTCATGCGCTTGGTCTGGAGCCTCGTCGGCGCGGCAACGGGCGCAGTCGTGATGGCGGCCGACCTTGTCCGGCTGGCCGTGCCGACGGAGCCGGAGTTCGCCCGAGAGGTCCTCGACGAGCTCGAGCGCCGAGCCACCGTTGCCCCGATCGCCCGCAACACCCTCGTTGCCCGCCGGGCCCGGGCGATCCTCGAGAACGATCATGTGATGCTCGAGAGCGTGGCGGAAGGCTTCGCCGAGCTCAAGAGCACGCTCACCGTCGCGTGGGTTCTACGCGACGCCGGTCACGCAGCCGTGGCCTGCGAACACCCGTCGGCAGAACCGCTGATCCGCCGTTCCATCCGGATGTTCGACGAGATGAACGCCCCTTCGGCGAGTGCGGACCTGCGCGCCCTCGGTCGGACAATCGGGCTGCACCTCCGTCCCACGCGGAGTCGGGCAACGACCGATCTGTCGGAAGTCGAGAGTCTGGTCGTCAAGCTTGCCGTCGAGGGTCTGACGAATCGCGAGATCGGCGAGAAGCTATTCATAAGTGCACGTACGGTCGAGTCCCATCTGACGAGGATCTACCTGAAGCTCGGCGTGAAGAATCGGGTCCAGATGTCGACCGTCGGCCGGTGACACTGCTCCCTGAAGCGGGTCGATCAAGCCCTTTACAAGGCGAGCAGAACTGCTTCAGCGGCCGCCAGACCGGAGAGCGCGGCACCCTCGATCTTCGCTCCACCGAATGCATCGCCGGCGAACACCAGCGTTGCTCCGGGAATCGGCTCCGTCGGGAGGCAGTTCCCGTGGTGTCCGACCAGCGGACGTGCGTACTTCCACCGCTTGAGCACCGACTCGATCACACGCCCTTCGCCGAAGAAAGGAGTCGCGGCATTGAGCAACTCCGCGTGAACCCGCTTCGGGTCGTCATCGAAGCGCGACCGCGAGAAATCATCGTTGGCGTGAAAGGTGAGCGCAGGAACCTCCGAGATTCCCTTCGCCAGATTGTCGCCGACGAACGAGAACACCGAGCCGTTCCCAGTCGTGGCGTCAACCTGCACGCCACCGGGATACGGGACCGCTCCGGGCGCGTCGAGCGTCACCAGCAGCGCAAAGCACGGCGAGTAGGTGACCGCGCGAAGCGAAGACTCGGCCTCTTCCGGAAGGGGGAGCCACCCGTTCTCGCAGAGCGCCAATGCCTGAGGGATCGGTGGCGTCATGATCACCGTGTCGCTTTCCCATCGCCGCCCGTCCTCCGTCGGCAACGAGAGCAGACCGTCGAAGCCACCGAGAGCGCGGATCTCGACGCCGCAAATCACTTCAGCCGTTGCCGCAAGCAACTTGGCGATCGTGGTCATCCCCGCCTCCCCGCAGTAGCGAGGGTATCCGTCGCCGTTGCCGGAGAAGCCCCGACACCATTCACGGACCACGCCGGAACGCCTCCAGCCGTGGACCACGTCGGCGAAGTCCGGGGACCGAACCGTGAAGAATTGGGCACCGTGGTCGAGCCTGGCGGTGCGACCACCGAGACCGGCCATACGCCGCGTCGCCAACCGCCCGCCGGGAGAACGTCCTTTGTCGAGCACGATGGACCGGCGCCCGGCCTCGGCGAGAGCATTGGCGGCGACCAGACCGGCGAGCCCCGCACCGACGATGATCACCGGCAGTCGTTCGGCGGAATCCGACCCGTCGACGTCGCTCGACATCCGGGTCATCGAGAAAGCGTCGGCATCCATGAGAACGTCGATCTTCGCAGAGGTCGGAAGAGAAGCGGTACGTCCGGGTATCGGCACCGACCCGGCTCCGCTACCTTCGGATGCATGGCTCATCTCCGCCGACTCGGCCACGCCGCGCCCGTTTCTCCACACAGCGGCTGCCATGCGTGACGCCACGTGGATCACGCGTCTGGCGGGGCCCCAGAGGGGATACCGGGTGGCCGTGAAAGACCTGCTCGACATCGAAGGAACACTCACGACGGCAGGTTGTGTCGCGGTGGAACGGAGAGCCGTGCCGGCCCCCGCCGATGCGGTATCGCTTCGCGGCATACGAGAGGCAGAGGCCGACGGCCGAGCGTCGATCGTGGGCAAGACCAATCTTCACGAGTTGGCCTTCGGCGCGGATGGCATCAACCCGGCGTTCGGCACACCCGTGAACCCGATCGATCCGGACCGCATTCCCGGAGGATCATCGAGCGGAAGCGCAGTCGCCGTCGCCAATCACGAAGCCGACCTGGGTATCGGCAGCGACACCGGCGGATCGATCCGCATCCCCGCCGCATGTTGCGGAATCGTGGGGCTCAAGACGACGTGGGACCGCGTTCCTGTTCGTGGCTGCTGGCCGCTCGCGCCGTTCCTCGACACGATCGGGCCGCTCGCCCGGACTGTTGCCGAGGTGATCGTCGGGATGGACATGATCGAAGCCGGTTTCGTGGAGGAGGTTTCCGCCGCGGGCACACGGATGAACCGCCGCATCGGACGCATCGTCGGTCGACTGGCCGACGTGGACCCAGTGGTCAAGGCCGCAGTCGATACCACCCTCGATCAGTTCCGGTCGGAGTGCGGCGTCGAGATCGTCGACGTGGAGATTCCAGGTTGGGAGGCGGCGCACGCCGCTGGGCTCACTGTGCTCCTGGGCGAGGCGTGGCGATCGAATCGCGACCTTCTCCGCGGATCCGGCGTCGGTGACGATGTAGCAGCGCGTCTGCGGCTCGGGGAGCATGTGAGCCCAGACGCTCTCGTGCTGGCAAGGGCAGAACGGGCGACCATCACGGAAGAGCTCCGCGCGCTTATGAGAATGCATCGACTCGACGTTCTCGCCCTGCCGACGATGCCGACACTCGCCCCGCTGCTCGGCGATGTCGCGAACTCGTCGCTGACCGCGCTCACCCGTCTCGCGAACATTTCCGGGTCGCCGGCAATCGCCATGCCGGCGGCGGTTCCTGCAAGCGCTCGACACCCATCGACGGCCCATCTCCCGGCATCGCTGCAACTCCTCGGGCTCCCCGGTGACGACGCTCTGGTGTGCGCCGTCGCGTCGCTCTTGCCGTGAGCTGGGGCGCTCTCAGCGAAGGTGATGCCGCGTTGGTGCGTAGATAGCGGCGGCGGTGAGCAGGCGCAATCGCCGGATTTCGTCGTCGACCGCCTCCATGCGCTGCTCGACCGATCCGGCCACCAGGATCCACGGCTCACGACGTTCGGTCGACAGCACATCGAGAAAGCGTCGATGCATCGCCGAACGCGTGTCGGCACCGAGTCGGATCGCGTCGCGCTCCCACGGGATGTCGATGTCGCACAGCACGAAGAGGTCATAGGTCCGCATACGACCGAGCCGGTCCACCGCCTTGGACGACGAACCCTGGTAGCGCTCGTGCCATAAGCCGGTGGTCATGGCGTCGGTGTCGCAGAAGAACAGGGGGCCGGCGCCGACCGCTGCTTCATCTTCGAGCCGTTGCTGCTCCTCGGCGATCCGCACGAAGTCCTCCGTCGTCCAATGGTCATTGGTGCCGGCATCCTTCTTGGCCGTCGTGTAGTCACGGCCGTATTCGCCGACCCCCTTCGTCGCGTGGCGTTCGCTCATGGCGCGGACCAGCGTGGTCTTCCCCGTCGACTCTGCACCGACGACGCACACTCGCGTCGTCAGCGCGCCCTGCACGACGGGGTGGAGCACGGACCAGGCCGACACGGGATCGCGGCGTGCGGCGGCGGCCTCGTCGCCACCCGGAACCGGCTGACATCCTCGGGCATCGAACCGGGCGGCGGAGACGACGGTGAAGGTCGGATGGACCGAACGAAGCCAGCGGATTCGAACGTCGATCGAGAGCGGCGGGTCAGTTGAACGGCGGCGGTCAACGACGATTGTGGTCGGGCCGTCGCCGGCATGCCGACGCAGGAACTCGTGCTGAGCGAGAACAGGCGGGACGAACGCGTCGTTCCAGCGGACCACCGAGTGCTCCGCAAGCTCAGGACGGATTGCCGAGCATCGGCGTTGGCGGAGTCGCCTTCGACAACAGTTCATCGACGATCGGGCCGAGCGTGCTCGGGTCGAGGAAGTCGTCGGTCGGCTTCACGAACGGACCGCGACTCCAGCCTTCGGCGATCCCGAGGATTCCCGACGACGCTTCGAACACCCGCCCGGTCACGTGCTTCGCGTGGGGGGAGGCAAGCCAAGTGACGATCGGCGAAACCCAGTGCGGGCCGCGAGCGTCTCGCTCCTCTTCGGTCAGCTCCACGTTCCCGCCGAGCCCTTCCGTCATACGCGTGAGCGCGATCGGAGCAACGGCATTCACGGTCACCCCGAATCGGGCGAGCTCACGCGAGGCGATGATGGTGAACGCTGCGATCCCAGCCTTCGCCGCTCCGTAGTTGGTCTGTCCGACGTTGCCGTAGATGCCGGAAACCGACGACGTGTTGATGATGCGACCGTCCACCTCGTTGCCCGCCTTCGACTGTTCCCGCCAATACGCGGCAGCGTGGCGAGCGGGGGCGAATGCGCCCTTGAGATGCACGTCGATGACCGCGTCCCACTCCACCTCGGTCATGTTGACGAGCAGCCGGTCCCGAAGGATCCCCGCGTTGTTGACCAGAATGTCGAGCCGACCGAAGGCGCCGACGGCGGCGTCGATCATGCGCTTTGCGCCGTCGAACGAGCTCACGCTCTCGCCGTTGGCGATGGCCTCACCCCCAAACGACCTGATCTCTTCGACGACCTCCTGCGCCGGGGTCAGCGAACCCTCGCCGCTCCCATCAACGGTGCCGCCGAGATCGTTCACGACGACCTTCGCGCCCTGATGGGCGAGCGCAAGCGCGTGACACCTTCCGATGCCACGTCCGGCACCGGTCACGATTGCCACACGTCCTTCGTTGATTCGAGCCATGTGTCGCAGTCTTTCGTTCCCGACCCGTGCACGCCAACCTCGCGCACCACCGGGCCCGCTACGGTCGTCGACATGGAACTATCCGCAGGTGCCGTGCGTGTGCTCGGGTGTCTGGTCGAGAAGCAGATGACAACCCCGGACGTGTACCCGATGTCGCTCAACGGCATCGTCACGGCCGCGAATCAATCAACGAATCGCGACCCGGTGCTGCACCTCTCGGAGAACGAGGTGCAGATCGCACTGGACGAGCTGCGAACCGAGCACCGGCTGGTGCGCATGATCCACGCCGGCGCGGGCAGCCGCGTCGACAAGTACCGCCACGCACTCGACGAACGGCTCACACTGACCTCCCCCGAACAGACGGTGCTGGCAATGCTCGCCCTCCGGGGACCGCAGACGGTCGCCGAGGTGAAGGCCCGGACGGAGCGAATGGTCGACATGGAACTCGAGCACGTCGAGCGAGTCGTTGAGCGCTTGGCCGACCCGGCGCGTCAAGCCGATCCTGACGAGATGCGAGTCCGATCAGGCGACGGCATGATGCGGCCGTCGAACTCGCTCGCCGCCGAGATCCCCGACGGATTCGCCCGGCCCTGGGACGGTCCGCTGGTGATCCGGCTGCCCCGACTACCCGGCCAGAAGGAGCCCCGCGTGATGCATCTCCTGGGCGGGCCCGTCGACATCGACGCACTCTCCGCCGGGACCGTCCGCGTCGGAACTGGGACCGATTCCGGGCGTTCGGCAGCGTCGGATCGACTGGTCGCACTGGAATCAGCCGTTGCCCGTCTCGAAGCCGAACTGGCTGCGCTGTCGGAACAATTCGAATCGTTCCGACAGCAGTTCTGAGGTCGCTCCGGTCGGGAACGCCGCTCCCTCGGAGCTACAGCGGACTGTGGAAGCTCACCCAGGAACTTGCCGAGGCACTCTTGACCAACACCGTCTTGCCCGTCTGCGGAGCGTCGACGACAGCCGTACCGACGCCGAGGTACATCGAGACATGCCCGGGATGCCAGACGATGTCACCCGGAAGAAGTTCCGACGCCGACTTCTTCGCCAGCCCCTGGTACTGGAGCGTGCTCGTACGCGGGATCTTCACGCCCGCCTTGGACCACGCGTAGCTGGTGAGCCCCGAGCAGTCGAAGCCACCGGGTTTGTTGCCGGTGAAGCGGTAGCGCGTGCCGACCTGGGCCATCGCCGTGAGGATCGCCTTCATGCGACGACCGTCGGTTCGGACCCACACGGCTTCCAGCGCCGCTGGGTCGGTCTTGGTCCGGGGACCGACGACTTTGGCCATCGCCCGAAGCAGGGCGATGTAGCGTTCGGCGGTCGCCGTCGGCAGAGCAGCGAGGATCTTCTGTGACTCTTGGCTGATCGGGGCCGCGATGGCGGTGCCCAGGACATACTCGGCCAGGTCACTGGTGTTGATGATGGCCGATGACACGCCTTCGCTCGATGGTGGGCGCGGGACGTTGGGGTCGGGAGCGACAGTGGTCGGCGTGAAGGCGAACTGCACCGCAGGAGCTGGACCGGCAACCGTCGGGATCTGACCATCGACGGGACCGGTTCCGGCGGACACGGCCTGACCGGCGACCGGCCCGCCCGGAAGTACACCGAGCGCAGCGGAGGCAAGGTCGGCCAACGGATCGGAGAAACTCTGCGCTTCCACGGGCGACGAGACAGGCGTGGAGGCCGCGACAGCGGACTGCTGGGTCCCGTCGATCAGGCCGGCCACGACCGGCAACACCGTGGTCGTGGTCGAGCGGGCCTTTTTCTTCGGCGCCGCTGTCGCTGCAGGAGTGCCGACGGGAGTCGACGCCGCGGCCGGCTGGGGAGCACCGACGACGGTGTTCTCCGGAGCAATCGTGTTGGCCGCGCTCACCTGCCCCATTGCCGGAACGCCGACCAGACCCGCAGCACAGACGCCGGGGAGGAGCAGGACACCAATTCGAGTGGACCATGTGGTCATGAAGCCTCCGCGCGCAGTCGTCGAGAACAACGGCTGCGTTTGGTTCGTGGGACCGATCGGTCCAGGTTTCGGGTGCGGTGTCGCCGTGTCCGTCGGGTCAAGCCCGGGCGAGGTTCCGCAGATGACGTTCGGTTGTCCAACGAACCTAGCAGCCGATGGTCAGCAAGCGCTGAAACGACCGCGAATAGTGGCCATCGGACGACAGGGTCACGCAGTGCGTTACCGTGTCGATCGGCCGTACTCGTTCAGGCCTCGGGACCGCTCGGTCGCAGCATCGCCGGATGCAACAGCGCCGCCGTCCCTCGTCGGAAGAGGTCGGGCCCGCGACGATCACCGACATCGGCGTCATCGGGAACCACGAACCCCGGCGTGGCCAGCACTTTGCGCCGGAAGTTCGCAGAGTGCAGAGCGACCGACCAGACGGACTCGTAGACGCGACGGAGCTCGGGGATGGTGAACGGTTCGGTCACGAGTGTGGTGGCCACGGTCGTGTACTCGAACTTGGCCCGGACCCGCTCGACGGCGTCGTCCAGGAGTCTTTGCTGTCCGTGGGCGAGCACTCCCGTCTCGTACAGGTCGTCCAACGCGAAGACCCGGCCGCTCGACGGGGCGAGCGACGACTCTGCCACGAGCGCTACGTAGGCCACGGTGATCGCGCCCTCACCGGTCGGCGACACCATCGCATAGGTGCGCAACTGTTCGACGAACACCGCATCACGCGCCTTCGCCACACCGGCCGAGGATTGGAGAAGGCCTGCGGCGACGTCGTCGAGCTCGCCGACCCCGAGCTGCGCTCGTGGCAGACGCCACGCACCTGCGGCCACACCGCTGCTGACGCGCTCGACGAGGACCCCGAGGCGCCCTTGGCGAACCGTGAGAATCGCCACATCGACCGATACGGCGAACGATCCGGCCGCCTCTTCCGGGTGGGTCATGGCGCGAGGGAGGAGACCGCGATTTGGGCGCCCTCCTCGGCGAGGGTGCGCAAGGTCTCCTCTCCTCCGACAGGGTTGACCGCTGCGACAAGATCCGTAAGTACCCGTACTTCATAGCCGAGCGACAGCGCACTTCTCACGGTCGCCGCAACGCAGTAGTCGGTGGCGATGCCCACGACATCGATCGATCCGACACGTCGACGACGGAGGTAATCGTCGAGCGACTCGTCGGTCGACGTCGAACGCCCCTCGAAACCCGAATACGCCGCTTCTCGGACTCCCTTCGCGAACCAGGCTTCGATCCGTGTGAGCGCGGGAGCCAGACCGGCGTGCGTCGACGCCCCATGCGTACCGGCGACACAGTGAGGAGGCCAGCTGTCGACGTAGTCGGGCGTGGCGGAGAAGTGCGGTCCTGGATCCACGTGTGCGTCGGCAGTTCCCACGACGACGACATCATCGTCGACCTTGCTGAGAAGATGGTCGGCGATCCGGCCGACAGTGGCGGCGCCCCCGACAACAGCAAGCGAACCGCCCTCGCAGAAGTCGTTCTGACAGTCGACCACGATGAGGGCGCGTCTGGCGCCGGTCGGCTTCGACATCTTCGCCGTTGTCGTCGTCGTCGCCTTCGTCACCGCGGCCGCGCCAGTGTTGGAATTCTCCCGTTCTCCCGCTCCCGACGCGGGCCCGGCGACGAGCCGATCGTCGACGACCGGGCTGACGACGCTCTCGCCCGGAGTGAGGTCGAGTGCACCCAACTCGTCGAGAAGCACCCGAACGGATCGGTGACGGTCACGAGCAGCGGCGACCTGCGCGGCACGGCGCCCCGATCCGAATCCGCTCGGGGCAGCGCGTGTCGACCCGGCAGGTTCGTCATCGATCCCGGCACGGCAGTCGAAGTCGGTCACGACCCCATCGCGAATGAAACACCGCTGCACCGAGCCAGGTACATCCGCGTCGAGAGGGAGGCCGAGCTCGAGGATCTCGACGAGCGAACCGTCGGGGCCACGGTGACGCCGGGCCCGCTTGCGGCTGCCGATTCCCGCCTTGCCGGCAGAACGTTTGGCGACGGGTTGGAGCACACCGTCGCTGTCGTCGATGGCCACGAGCTTGTACGTGAGGCCGGCCGTCGGAGCACCGGATCCCGTGACGAGGCTCGTTCCGACACCGAACACGTCGATGGGAGCACCGGCTTCGATGAGCTCCTGCATCCGGTACTCGTCGAGGTCGCCGCTGACCACGATGCGCGTGTTGTGGGCCCCGAGCTCATCGAGCAGCTCACGCGCCGACCGGGTCTCGGCAACAAGATCACCGGAGTCGATGCGCACGCCTCCGGGCCCGGCGGCGCCGACCTCGTGCGCGGCAGCCACGGCGTTGCGCAGTCCTTCCGGGATGTGCCACGTGTCGACGAGGAGGGTCGTGCCGATGCCCTGAGCGGCGATCTGGGCGCGAAACGCGGCCGGCTCGGCGAGATGGGCAAGCGTGAAGGCGTGCGCCGCCGTACCGGCCGTCGCCAGACCGAACCACGCTCCGGCGGCCAGGTTCGACGTCGCGTCGAGGCCGGCGATGGCCGCTGCCCGGGCGGCGGCCACAGCGGCATCTGGGTCGGTGCGACGGCTCCCCATCTCGATGGTGCGACGGCCGTGGGCGGCAGTGACCATGCGGCTGGCCGCGGCGGCGACGGCGCAGTCGTGATTGAGGATGGAAAGGATGACGGTTTCGAGCACGACGGCCTCGGCGAACGTCGCCTCGACCGTGAGAACCGGACTGGTCGGGAAGTACACCTCGCCCTCCGGGTACCCCCACACGTCGCCACGGAACCGATACCCGGCAAGCCATTGGAGGGCGCGCGGCGAAAGACCGAGCCGGCTCAGGAAGTCGATGTGGTCGGGGGTGAAGCGAAAGGCCTCGATCGCCTCGACGACCCGGGCGGTCCCGGCGACGACGCCATAGCGGCGTCCGCCGGGTAGGCGACGGGTGAACACTTCGAACACTGCACGGCGATCGGCGATCCCCGACTCGAGCGCGGCGTCGATCATGGTGACTTCGTAGCGGTCGGTGCGCAAAGCGGCGTCCAGCACGCCCGCCATCATGACTCAAACCGAGTCCCCCGGCAACTCACTGTGAGTCCCCTTGGGAGAGAGGTTGCCCCCATGTATGGGGGCAGAACACCTCCGAACAACGTTGGGAGGTGTCCAGCCGCACCGAGCCCGTTTCCGCAGCGCCGCCCGAACGGGCACGATAGGCCCATGGCTTCGACATCTCCCGCCCCAACTTCTCTCCCCGACCTGCAGGCCGTCCAGCAGCAGTCGAAGCGTTTCGGCTCGACCGTGTTCTGGGCCACGACCCGCCCTGACGGGCGACCGCACGTGGTTCCGGTCGCCGCTGGTTGGATCGACGGCGCCCTGACCGCGTTCGTGCTGACGAGTTCCGTCAAGGTTGCGAACCTCCGACAGAACCCGCGTGCGATGGCCCACTGGAACGTCTCGGAGGCCACGGGCTGGGACAGCCTGATGATCGAGGGCACGGTGACGGTCGTCGACGACACGATCGGCCGCACGGCGCTCTGGGGTCGCATGGGCTATGACCTCGCACCGTTCGAACCGGGAGGTCCGTCCGCCGATTCGCACGTTTTCCTCCGACTCACGCCCGCACGAGCGACGCTGCTCGAGATGTACGGGATCAAGGGACGCCACCACTGGCGAGCCAGCTGAAGACGCCCTCGGGCCCCCGAAGCCGCGCACGACGAACCACATGAACATCCTGTGCGCTCGACGCTGCCGACGGCGCCTGAACGTCGGTCTCACGCTCTTGCTCGCCGTTGCTGTCGTCTCCGTGTCAACTCCGGCGACTTCAGGGCGCCGAAGCGTGAAGATCCGCCCGAAGCGCACCCCGACGCCGACAACCACCACCCCGGTCGCGACGACAATCCTCCCGACGACCACCGCCCCGCGGGGTGTACCCGGTGCGAAGATCACGACGTTCGAGTCGACGAGCACGTCGGCGAAGATCGGGCTCGTGCCGACCGGTCGGACTGATCTGTCCGCGTCCATCACGGTCGACGCCATCGGGTTCGAAGAGGGAACCCGAACGGCGCGGTTCCCCTCGGGCGTCTCCGAGCTGAACGTCGGGGTCAGCTTCAATCCCGACACGACGTACACCTTCCGAGCGAAGTGGGTCGCAGGGGACGGAACGATGGGCGAGGAGGACACCAGAGTCGTGGCCCCCTACTTCCCTCAGCCGAGGTACCGCGGGCCGGTGCCGGTCGCCGGGCCGGGTTGGAGCGTGCTGTTCACCGCAGACTTCACCCCGACGAGGCGTAATCCGTGCGCCCCGATCGATGTCTTCTACGACACGACGAACCAGCAACTCGACCTCACCGACACGATTCGGTCCGCTCTCGCTCAGGCCTCCGCCGCCTCCGGCGTTCCGATGCAACTCGTCGGCGCCGGTCGCATCCGCCCGTCAACGCCCAGGGTGCTGGTCATCGACTGGGTGCGGGGTCAGACCGATTGGCTCGGCGTCGCGCGCCAGGCGAACCAAGCGGACGCCAGGGGCGTCGTGTGGAGGACGACGTTGTCGATCTCGCTCGCAGCATCGCGTGGGGTCGCGCGGGGCCGCTGGGAGACGGTGGTGCTCCACGAGCTCGGCCACGTCCTCGGTCTACAACACAGCCACGATCCGACCTCGTTGATGTTCTCGCCCTCGGAGTCGAGGGAATCGTGGCCATGGGTGACCACCGTGTTCACCGAAGGTGACCGACGTGGGCTCTTCGCGGTGAACGCCGGAGCGTCGGGCGGATGCTCCCCGACGATCGAACCAGGCGATCTCTGGAACGGGCAGCAGGCGCCCTAGACCCAGCCGCGACGATCCAACTCGGCAACGCTGCAGGAAACGCAGTGTTCTCGTACAGTCGGCGGGAGTGAACTCGACCATAGGCAGCTGGGTGCGACAGGGGCGGCGTCGCCTCGATCTCACGCAAACCGCCTTTGCCTCAGAGGTCGGCTGCACCGAGTCGATGCTCAAGAAGATCGAGGCCGGAATCCGGACGCCTTCGCCGCCTCTCCAGGCGCGCTTCGAACTCCTGCTCGGTCCTCCGACCGATGACACCGCGCCGAAGGGCCGGCCGAGTGACCTGCACACCGTGGTTCTCGCCGACGCCGGGTCCGGAGCGGTTGTCGACGCGTGCATTCAGGATCGCCTCCTGGCCGGCGCGTCGCCCGACGACGCCTTCGACGTCCAGCGCGTACCTTCGGTCGACGGAGCCGTCGTCGTCCTGGTTCGAGGACCTCAGCTGGCTCGCACGTTCTCTCGGCTCCTCATGCAACGCGGTGTCCGGCAGGTGGTCGTGCACAGCAGCATCGGCGGCTCCGACCAGGCCGTCGCTGAAGCACGCAGCTTCGCCGAGTCTGTCGAGGACGGCCGATTCGAGACGTCAACGGTGATGGCGCTGCTCGGCGCTGAGCAGTTGACGCCGGCACAGGGGACCGATCCGGGCGAAATCCGCTTCTCCAACACCGGAGTCGTTCCACGGCGTCCACACCGGCTCATCGGGCGCGATGAGCTCGTCGACCGCGTCGTTTCGAAGCTGACGAGCGGGACAGATCGGTTCATCACGCTCACCGGTCCGGGCGGCGTCGGAAAGAGCTCGCTGGCACTCGCGGCGTTGGACGCCGCATTACGCGTCCATCCGATGACGCTCGTCAGCGTCGACCTGAGCGTTGCCGGCGATGTCGACGAGGCCAACGACCTCGTGTCCGCCGCGCTCACCGAGGTCGATGCGCACACCGACGGACCGACCTGGCAGGACCGCCTCCGGCAGTGGACCGGGGTGCTTTTTGTCGACAACTCCGAACACGTGCGGGGGGTCTCGGCGCTCCTCGATGAACTGATTGCCACGACGCACGCATCGGTGATCGTGACCTCCCGGACACGACTCGACTCGCCATCCGAGACCGAAGTGGGCGTGGGACCACTGGCGACGTCGTCTCCTGTCGGGGAGCGCAGCGACGCCGCCGAGCTTTTCCGACATCATGCGGCGGCCGCCATGCCGAACGGCATCGGTGCCGACCGGGCCGTCGAGGAACTCTGTGCGCGGCTCGATGGGCTGCCGCTCGCGATCGAACTGGCCGCGGCGCGGACCCGGCAGCTTCCGGTTTCGACGATGTCCCAGCACATCGCGATCCGAGTTGCCGATCTCTCCGACACTTCGCCCGGCCTGGCGCCGAGGCACCGCACCCTGCGGGCGACTCTCGAGTGGTCGCTTTCGCTTCTCGATCCCGTAACGCTCGTGGCTCTCCGACGGCTCGCCGTTGTCGAAGGCGGATTCGACTTCGATGCGATCACCCGAATCGGCCTTCGTTGGCCGGAGTCCCGCCGGAGCCCGGACGCCATCGTCGACGAGCTCGCGGCGAACCATCTCATCTTCCGAACCAACGATCGACGGGACGAGAAATCCCTCGATGGCAGCGTTCTCCCAGCCCCCGAAGAGGGACCGAGTTGGCGCGTCTTCAGCACCCTTCGAGAGGTGCTGAGAACGCATCTCGATTCCGCCGGCGATCGGCAGGCTCGAGCCGACCATGCGGCCTGGATCTTCGACGCCGTCGAACGATTGGCGCCGGAGCTCTACGGTCCGGGTCAGCAACATGCCTTCGACCGCTTACGCCAGGCGTATCCGGACCTCCGTCAGGCGATTTCCTGGTCGATCGACGCAGGTGACCCGGAGCCCTGCGCCAAAGCTGTCAGCGCCCTGCAACGATTCTGGACGCGGGCAGGCCTTTTCGCCGAGGCCCGATCCTGGATCGCCCGCATCCTCTTGTGCGACCTCACGTCGGATACACGCGCCCGCCTTCTCAACACCACCGGCACCCTCGCGTTCCTACAAGGAGACGCGCAGGCCGCGCTCGGACCGCTCGAGTCGAGCCAGATCCTCTTTGCGGAGGTCGGCGATGAACGGGGCGAGGCCGATGCACTGGCCAATCTCGGTGTGTGCTTCGGGCAACTGGGCGACCTTGCCCCGGGCATCGAGCACACCGAACGATCGCTCGAACTTCGTCGCAGCATCGGAGATCTGCGAGGGGTCGGCATCTCCCTCGGCAACCTCGGCCAGTTCGCCAGTCTCCGGGGGGATCGGGCTGCCGGTCGCCGGTTTCTCGGAGAGTCGATCGAGGTGCACCGCCAGATCGACGATGGCTACCTCCTGGTCGAAGCCCTGCAGGATCTGGCCCGGATCGAAGCTGCCGACGACCTTTTCGACCGAGCTGGAGGCAGATTGCTCGAAGCACTCGCGATCGCCGAACGCCTCCAGGCCGCCCGCATTGTGTCGTCCGTCGTTCTCACCATGGTCGAGATCACGGCAACGGACCACCTCCGCACGGAGCGGTGCCGGCTCGGAGCTCGGCTCATCGGGGCGGCGCAGTCGGCACGTCGCCGGGCCGGGCTGCGTACGCCATTCCCGGGAAGTCCCGCGGTGGAACACATCGCCGGTTCGCTCGGTCCGAGGATGTGGGAGTTCCACCTCACCGAAGGGGCGGCGTTCTCGTCCGACGCGCTACGCGAGACGGCGGACCGGTTTCTCCATCGCGGACGGGTTTCCCGCGACCTGAACAGCCCCGGCTCACAGCAACTCAGCGCCCGCGAACTCCGGGTCCTCCGGCTGCTCGGCGACGGGGCCACCAATAAGGACATCGCCCGTGAACTGGTAATTCGCCCGTCGACCGTGGCCTCGCACGTACGAGCTGTCTTCTCCAAGCTGGGGGTCACGTCGCGGGCTGCAGCAGTGGCAGTGGCGTCGGAACGCGGCCTGCGGTAGCTACAGACGGTGTCCCTTTGGGACACAGGAAGGCGGCGGTGGGGGGTTCCAGTCGTCCGAACAGGCGATGCGCGGCGACGGACCCTGTCCTTACGGTCGATGCATGACATCAACCACCTCGACCACATCCTCACGCCGCCGTCGCCTTGGTGCCGCAGCGGTCTCGCTGACCATGTTGACCGGCTTCGCCGTCGCCTCGGCCTCATCGGCCGGTGCGGCCGCCCACAAGGCGAAGCCGAAGGCTCGTCCCGCCCTCGTACGCAAGGCCGCCGTCGTCACCCCCGCGGCTCGCGTCGCCATCCCGTCCGCGGCTCTCACACCGGCTCCGGCCTGGCAGACCTCGGGTTGAGCCGGACCCTCGAGGCATTCCGACCCATGGTCGTCAGCGACGACCTCACCGTGGACCAGTTGCGTCAGCAGCTCGTTGATCGCGTCGGATCAATGGGCTGGGTCATCGAAGGAGTCGTTCAGAGCATCGCGTCGAGCGACATCGACGCCGCAACGCGCCTGTGGGGTGACGAAGCGATCGATCTGCTCTGGGAGCGCGCGCTGCTGGTGAGTCCCGATGGCAACCCCAACCACAGAGGCGTGCGTCTCTCCGCCGACGCCCAAGCCTGGGCATCGGCACGACGAGCGGAGCTTCTGCTCACTCCGACCACGACACGTCATGCGTCGACGCCACCCGAGCAGCTGAGCGTGCGGCAGCAGCGGCCCCGGCAGGTGCGCCGAACATCGGAGCCCGTCCTCGCAGGAACCCCTCGGTAGGGACGCACGAGGATACGGTCCATCGCGTTGGCTGGCTTCGGCCGAGCGCGGCCATGTTTGGCCGAGGCCAGCCAATGCGATGGACCCGCACAACACCCCCCAGCAGCCCCGTCACCATCGCGTTCGTGCACTCACTCCACCGTGACCGACTTCGCGAGGTTGCGGGGCTGGTCCACGTCACGCCCCAACGCCACTGCCGCGTGATACGAGAAGAGCTGCAGCGCGACATTGGCGAGCAACGGCGCCCATTCGGGCTCGCTGGCCGGAACAACGATGACATCGTCGAACAAGCCACCCTCGTGGGCATGATGGAGTTCGCGACCGCGCCGTTGCACGACGCCGATGGTCGGGCCCCGACGAGCGCGGACCTGTTGCACTGACGAGAGGTTCTTCTCGAGCAGCGGATCGTCCAGCGCTATCGACACCACGGGGAACTCTGGACCGACCAGCGCCAGCGGTCCATGCTTGAGTTCACTCGCCGGATACGCCTCCGCGTGGACGTAGCTGATCTCCTTCAGCTTTTGTGAACCCTCCAACGCGATCGGGTACCCGGTGTTACGCCCGATGAAGAACATCGAAGGTACGTGCGCGTACTTTTCGGCGATCTGCTTGATGTGGGATTCCTGGTCGAGCACTTGCTGGATCAGATCTGGCAGGGCCTTGAGACCCTGGAGAAGCCGGGTGCCGTCGGACGGACCGAGATCGCGGATGCGACCGAGATACACCGCAAGCAGACCGATGCTGGTGATCATCGACGTGACGACTTTGGTCGACGCCACACTCACCTCAGGTCCGGCGTGCATGTAGATCCCGTCGCACTCGCGGGCAATTGTCGAGCCGACGACGTTGACCACCGCGATGACCCGCCCACCCTTGCGCTTGATCTCCGTCACCGCGGCGAGCGTGTCGGCAGTCTCGCCGGACTGGCTGATGGCGATGTACAGCACGTCCGACTCGATGACCGGGTTGCGGTAGCGGAACTCGCTCGCCGGCTCAGCATCCGCGGGAATGCGCGCCAGGTTCTCGATGAGTTGCGCCCCGGCCATCCCGGCGTAGAACGCCGAACCGCACCCGAGGACTTTGACCCGCCGGATGTCGAGCACCTCTCGTGCCGTGAGGTTGATCCCACCGAACTTCACGGTCGCGAAGCGATCGTCGATGCGACCGCGCAGCGCTCGTTCGATCGCCGCCGGTTGCTCGAGGATCTCCTTGCGCATGAAGTGTTCGTGACCGCCCCGATCGATCGCTTCGATCGACCAGTTCACGTCGAAGGGCCGCTTCTGCGTCGGCGTGGCATCGAGGGAGAACGTCCGGTAGCCGTCCGTGGTGAGCACGGCCATTTCGCCGTCATCGAGCGGTACGACCCGCGACGTGTGACGAACGATTGCGCTGACGTCGGACCCGACGAGCATCTCTCCTTCACCGATGCCGATGATGACGGGCGATCCGTTTCGGGCGACCACGATGCAGTCGGGCTGGGTGGAGTCGATCACCACGAGTCCGTACGTCCCCTCGACCTCGGCGAGGGTCGCCCGCACCGCCTCCTCGATCGGGACCCCCGAAGCCCGTCGGCGGCCGATCAGATGGGCGAGGCACTCGGTGTCGGTCTCGCTGGCGAAGACCACACCATCGGCTTCGAGCTTGGCCCGGAGTTCGGAGGCGTTCTCGATAATCCCGTTGTGAACGAGCGCGACGTTTCCGGTTGCGTCGAGATGGGGGTGGGCGTTCGCGTCGTTCGGTTCGCCATGGGTGGCCCAACGGGTATGGCCGATACCGAGCGTCCCGGTCATCGTCTTGGGTAACGCGCCTTCGAGCTCGCGGAGCTTGCCCTTCTTCTTGACGACTTTCAGGCCCTTCGGTCCATTGACGACGACGCCTGCGGAGTCGTACCCGCGGTATTCAACTCTGGAGAGGCCCTCCATGAGGATCGGAAGGCACTGCTGATTGCCGATGTAGGCGACGACTCCACACATGTTTCGTACACATACTTTCTCGCCACCATTCGATCGGGGTGGGACGGACTCGAGGGCCGAACCGGATGGTCAGCCGTAGATCAGACGTCGAATCTGGCGAACCGTGATCGGCGGAGCAGCGAGGCGGACGAAACGGAGTTCGTCGAGGATCTGCTCGTAGATCGCGGCGTTGGCCAGTCCGGCGGACTGCAGTTCGCGGTGCCGGCGTTTCACGAACGCATCGAGGGGTTCGTGAAAGAACGCGACGACCTCGCCGACCACACGAACGGCTTCACCGCGGTTGAGCGTGGTGGTGCGGACGAGATGGTCGAGGAGATCGTCGAACGGGGTATCCCGCGGGCGATCGGCCGACACTGCAACAACAGCTTGACGTTCCTCCACAGGCACGTCCACAATTCTGCCCGGATTCGGGCAGAATTGTGCGGGCCGTCCTCAGGTCCGCCGGCCGGAGCGTCGAACGATGGTCGTCCACGGACGGGTGTCCGCAGTGCCCCGAAGCAACGCTCGTCTGTACCAGCGGGCTGGGGCGTGTTTCGTGGCGGCGATCGCGTCGCCCGACGCCAGATAGAGCAGACGTGCGTCTCCCGCCTCGCGATTGGGGATGTGCCGTTCATCGGCGAACCCGCTGAAGTCCCACGCATGAAGATGCCACTCACAGGCCGCCACACCGACGTGGAGCCCCGTCGTGATCGTGCCCAGCGGATACCCGTAGGGCAGATCCCAGGCACCACGCGCCCGTTCGAGATAGTCCCGAGCCCGTTCGGCGAACAGCGCGATCGCCTCTGGGCCGGTAAGGCCGGCATGCTCGACAAGCTCGGCGGCGGCCCGCCGGTCGAGGTCCGAGCGAGGGAAAGGTGGCGACGATGTCCCGCCAAGGGCCCGGTCGAGCCACTCGCCATACCAACCGACGACGCCGACCAGGTGATGGGCGAGGGTCGTGGCCGACCAGGCACCACAGCACCGAGAACCCCACTGCTCCCCGTTGAGCGTTTCCGTGAACTCGACGACTGCGTCGACGCCGAACGAGTACAGCGCGGCGACGTCGTGTTCGACGACCAGAGATTTCATGCGTGCTCCTGACGTCGGCACCGCAGTCTGATCGAGGGACGGCGGTCGACGTGGAGGATTTTCGACGCGTGCCGCCGTCCGACCAAACCTCAGTTCACGAGCGGAAGAACTTCCTTCATGAACCGCTCCATCTGCTCCTCGGCCTTGGAGTACGGGTCGCCGAGAAGGTGCGGGAAGATCGTGAGGCTTTCCACACCGAGAAGATCACGGAAGTCCTGCACCTGCGACGCCACGCCTTCGGGTGTGCCGACGAGCATGGTTCGCTGGTCGATCGATTCTTCGAGGGTGGGAATGAGCCCGGGGGCCACAGGCCGACCATCGGCCCCCATGTACCCGCGGCTCCAGCCGTAGGGGCCGAGGAACTTCCAGAACTCGTCGTGGCCGTTCCGCGCCGACGCCATCGCCTTCTCGTGCGTGTCCTCGATGCGAACGCTGACCACGAGCATGCGCTTGTCACCTTCGGCGAGGCGGACCCCGTGATGCTGTTCATGGAGTTCGCCATAGCGGTCCCACATCCGCTTGATGAACTTCGGGTGCTGGTTCCAGAAGACCGCGCCATGGTCCACGACGGGTACGTATTCCACGGTTGGAGGGCTCGTGACGGCCTGCCAGATCTCGTACGGATAGACCGGCCGCGGAATGAGCGTGAGCTCGGTAACCGTAGAGCCACGGTCGGGAATGCCGGGTTGAGGAATCTGGAAGTACTTCCCCGAATACGAGAACTTCTCCATGCTCAGCGATCGGCGGACGATCTCCATCGCCTCCTCGAACCACTCGCGGTTCCGGATGTCATCGGCCGCCTGGTCGGGATTGTCCTGCGAGCCGACCGACACGTGGTCGGGGTTCAGATGGAGGAGCTCGCGGGGAACGGTGCCCCGACCGACACCGAGAATGCCGCGTCCGCCCGAGAGGTTGTGCATGGTCGAGAAATCCTCGGCCAGGCGCAATGGGTTCCACTGCGGGACCACGTTGAACATGGCGCCCAGGCGGATCTTCTCGGTGCGAGCGGCGATCCAGGCCGAGATGAGAATGCCGTTGGGGATGACCTCGTAGCCCTCGTACTGGAAGTGATGCTCGGTCGTCCAGAAGCTGTCGAAACCGAGCCGATCGGCGGCTACGGCGGTGTCGATGTAGTCCAGCGTGGCTTTCCAGCACGCGGCGTTGTCGTAGCGACGATCCATCGGGGCCGGCGCGCCAGCCCCGGCGTCGTTCATCTCCACGCCCCCGAAGAAGAATGCACCGATTTTCATGTCAGCTCCCATCGTCGAATGGTCCAATCCTAGCAAGTCGATATTGACGACATCTATACCGGCGCGAATCGTCCTTCTCCCGGAAACGCGGAAACCGCTTGCCCGGGCGTGGCTCAGGTGCTCCGCCACGCCCGTTCGAACGGGAGACGCCACGCATAGGGAGCAATCAGCTGATGGATCGCGTTCGGACCCCAGGACCCGGCGGCGTACGGACGTACCGGAGGAGGGGACTCCAGGAGCCCCGAAGAGAGCTCCCACAGACGTTCGATGCCTTCAGCGGTGGTGAACAGCGTGTGGTCACCGCTCATCGCGTCGTGGATCAGACGCTCGTACGCCTCGAGCACGTCACCCTGGCGACCGGTCTCGTGGAGCGCGAACTGAAGGCTGAGCTTGTCGAGCTTCATGCCGGCACCGGGACGCTTCCCGTAGAACGAAAGAGAGAGCTTGGACGCGTCGGCAAGGTCGAAGGTGAGGTGGTCGGGTCCCTGCGCCCCCACGCCTGAGCCCGGTGGGAACATGCTCTTCGGGGGCTCACGGAACGCAATGGAGATGATGCGTGCACCTTCGGCCATCTTCTTGCCCGTCCGAAGGAAGAACGGCACCCCCGCCCATCGCCACGTGTCGATCTCGCAGCGCAACGCGATGAACGTCTCCGTCTCCGAGTCCGGTGCGACGCCGGGCTCGTCCCGGTAGCCGAGGTATTGACCGCGCACGACGTGGGCAGGCTCGATCGGCTTCATCGATCGGAACACCTTGTTCTTCTCCTCGGTGATCGCCCGGGGGTCGAGTGCAGTCGGCGGCTCCATGGCCATGAAGGCGAGGACCTGGAACAGGTGCGTGACCACCATGTCGCGGTACGCGCCGGTCGACTCGTAAAAGCCGACCCGCTTCTCCAACGCGAGGGTCTCGGGCACGTCGATCTGCACATGATCGATGTGGTTGCGGTTCCAGATGGGCTCGAACAGCCCGTTGGCGAAGCGGAACGCCAGGATGTTCTGGGCCGCTTCCTTGCCGAGGAAGTGATCGATGCGGAAGATCTGCTCCTCGTCGAACGTCGCGTGCAGCAGCGCATTGAGCGTTTTCGACGTGGCCAGGTTCATGCCGAAGGGCTTCTCCATGATGATCCGGGACCGGGCGACGAGACCGGCCTGGTCGAGGGTGGCGATCACGGCCCGGGCAGCGTTGGGGGGCACACTGAGGTAGTGGAGTCGTCGGGGCTCTCCGCCGAGTTCGGCCTCGGCCGCGGCAACGGCGGCGGCGAGCCCGTCAGGACCGGCATCCTGGGGGACGTACGAGATCCTCCTTCCGAACGCCGCCCACTCGGTGTCGGTGAAGCCGTGGGCGCTGAATTCGTCGCACGCGGCACGGGCGAACGCGCGGAAGCCGTCATCGTCGAATGCCTCGAGCGAGGTCCCGACGATGCGGCATTCGGGAAGCAAGCCCGCCTGCCACAGATGCATGAGGCCCGGCAGCAGTTTGCGACGGGCAAGATCGCCTGCCCCGCCGAACAGCACGATCACGTGAGGCTGAAGTGGCGACATGAGCGCTGGCGTCAGGTCCAGCGGATCCGTATGCGTACTGACCATCTCGTTGCCTGTCATGGGCCGACCCTACCGGCCCGCAAGGGTCAACGGGCGGTTGGGAACAGGCGCACGACGCTGCGACTGACGGCGGCGTTCACCGGAGTGGACGGCTCGGACCGAGACCATGCCCCGGACGAGAGTTCGCACACCTCGACCGCGGCATCACTCGGGGCGCGGACATCGCTGCCGATCGACTCGACCAGCCAGCAAGTGCCGTTCGCGGATGTCCGCAGCAAGCGTCCGCGACCGCCGAGCGGGGAGGGAGTGTCGAACACGGCCGAGGCGAGGTCGACCACGACGATGGGGAGGTCCACGGCGTCGTCCGTGGCGCCGGTCGGTCCACTGAACCAGGCGAGCGCGAGGGACCTGACCGGGGTCAGGGTCTCGAAACGCAGTACCCCGGTCGGGATGAACGCGTAGGAGCCGCGCTGAATCACGCATCCGCTGATCCGCAACTCGCCCTCGAGGATCACCACCTCCTCGTCCACGGAGTACCGGCACGGGGTCGCCCGATGCCAGCCGGGCGGAAAGCGCACGAGCGTGCTCGACGAGCTCACCGCCGGATGGACATGGAGGCGGATCATCTCGACGGCAGGCTCGGCAAGCGGGATCGGGATGGTGAGCCAGTCGTGCTTGCGCCGAAGCTCGACGACGTTCATGCCAGTTCCCCTCGGTGGAGGTGGCGGTGCTGGTCAACGATCCGACGCGCCGTGCGGACGACGGCCTCGTCGATCATCTTGCCGCCGTCGTCAGCAATCACCCCTCGGCCGGCCGCGACGGCCTCGTCGTAGAGCCGCACCAACCGCTCGGCCCGCTCCATCTCAGCACCGGTCGGCGTGAAGACCTCGTTGACGACGTCGATCTGGGCAGGGTGGATGCACGACCGCCCGCGAAAGCCCATGCGCCTGAGGTGTTCGGTCGACACGCGAAGCGCGACGAGATCGCGGAAGTCGGTCGATACCGGGCCGACGGGGGGCTCGATCCCCGCGGCGGCAGAGGCCACGACCACCGCAGCCCGCGCTGTCAGCATCTCGCGTTCATCGCCGGGCGTGAGCTCGATGCCAAGGTCGGCGGAGAGGTCGGCTTCGCCGATCGCCAGACGACGAACGCGCGGCGCCTCGGCGATGAGGCGCGCATCGAGGATGCCGCGTGCGGTTTCCAACAGCGCGACGATCGTCGTCGCGCCACGGTCGATCCCCGACGCCCGCTCCAACACGTCGAGTTCGGCGCTGACACGGAGGAGTTCATCCACGGTCGACACCTTCGGCACGTACACCGCGGCGATGTTGGACCCGCAGCCGGGGATGAGCGTCCGAAGGTCTTCGATGCCGAGGTCACCCCAGTTGATGCGGACGAGCAGCGCCGGACCGCTCGTCGGCTGGGCTCGTATGAACTCCGTGACCAGCGCCCGGGCGGCGTCCTTGTTCGCAGGCGCAACTGCGTCCTCCAAGTCGCAGATGACCCCGTCCGCCGGGCGTTGGACCGCTTTCGTCAACTTCTCGGGTTGGTCGCCCGGCGCATACAGCGTCGAGCGCATGACAGGGCGGTTTGCGGGAACGGTCACCACGGTTGGTCCGTGACCGGGAACCGGTCCGGTGTGTGACCTCGCTTGGCCACGAGAAAGGTGCGATCGAACGAGCACACGACAATGCCGTTCTGGTTGAGCCCGCGAGTCTTCACGCTTACGATGCCGGCGTTCGGCCGCGAGGACGACTCCCGTTTGTCGGTGACGAGCGACTCGGCGTAAAGCGTGTCGCCGACGAACACCGGGTTCGGGAGACGGATGTCGTTCCAGGCCAGATTGGCCTGCGCGTTCTGGGTCAGATCGCTCACGCTCATGCCGGTGACGAGCGCTACGGTGAATGCGGAGTTGACGAGGGGCTTGCCGAAGATGCCGCCTTCCGAATAGTGGTTGTTGAAGTGCAGTTGGTTGGTGTTGAGCGTGAGGTTGGTGAACCAGATGTTGTCGGCCTCGCAGATCGTCCGTCCGAGGGGATGGCGGTACACATCGCCAAGTTCGAAGTCTTCGAAGCACCGACCCGTCCAACCGGGCTTCACGTGCGGTTCGGGAAGGTCGCTCATTGCCGAAGAATCTACCGGCCAGACTCGGCGATGGCCGAACCTGCGACCTGCGTCGGTTGGCGCATAGCGTGGACGATGTGACCGTCGACGCGTATCGAGCCCTGTGCATGCAAGTTGCCTGCCCGGCGGTGAACGCGGCAGCGTCGATCGACGAGGCACGGGCCATCATGGCGTCGACGATCGACCGGCTCGATCGCCAGATCGGCGCCTCCAAGGGATTCGCCGGTTCCGACGTCAAGCTGGTCGTGCTCCCCGAATACTGCCTCACGGGATTCCCGATGGGAGAACCGCTCGGAGTGTGGGCCGAGCGGGCCGCGTGCGCGCCCGACGGAGCCGAAGAGGAGCGACTCGGCGCCATCGCCCAGCGTCACGGCGTCTATCTGTCGGGCAACCTGTACGAGACCGATCCCGCGTTCCCCGGTCTGTACCTCCAGGCGTCGTTGATCTGGGCACCGGACGGAAACGTCGTTCTCCGCTATCGGCGCCTGCACTCGCTCTTCGCACCGACTCCCCACGATCTGTGGGACGCGTACGTGGGTGCGTACGGCATCGACGCCCTCTTCCCGGTCGCCGACACGCCACTCGGGCGTCTGGCGTGCGTGGCAAGCGAGGAGATCCTCTTTCCCGAGCTCGCACGTGCGCTTACGATGCGGGGAGCTGAAGTGATCCTGCATTCCACGTCGGAGGTTGGGTCACCGCGCCAGACACCGAAGGATGTCGCCAAGCTCGCCCGCGCCATCGAGAACCTGGCGTTCGTCGTGTCCGCCAATTCCGCGTCGATCACCGGGACGGACATCCCCGCGGCGTCCACGGATGGCAAGAGCCAGATCGTCGACTTCAACGGCCGTGTCCTCGTCGAGGCGGGTTTCGGCGAATCGATGGTCGCCAACGCCGAGATCGACATCGACGCGCTGCGCCGGGCGCGACGACGACCCGGGATGCCGAACCTGCTCGCCCGCAATCGCTTCGAGCTGTGGGCCGGTGAGTACGAACGGGCCGTTGCCCGGCACCTCGGCCACCCCGCATCAAACATCGATCCGGCCGCCATTCCGGACCGTTCGCACTTCATGCGAACCCACCATGCGGTCATCGCGCGGCTTGCCGACGCCGGGGTCATCGCGTGACCACCGAGATCATCCTCCGCGACCCCCGAACCGGCAGGTCCGACGGCACGGTGCCGGTCACGTCGCCACAAGACCTCCGGATGATGGCGACGCGTCTCCGATCCGCCCAGCCGGCGTGGGAAGCCCTCGGAGTGGACGGCCGTGCCGCTGTGCTGCGTCGTTGGAAGGAGGCCTGCAGCGAGCGGCGTGACGAGATCACCACTGCGCTCGCCGCCGACACCGGACGGTGGCGTGAGAGCGTCCAGGAGTTCGATGCCTTCGTCGGCACGATCGAGCGGTGGTCATCGCTGGCACCCAAGCTGCTCAACGAACCGCGACGCTTCACCAGCACCCTGGGCTTCATCGACATCGACAAGAACCTCCGCCCGTACACACTCGCCGGAATCATCAGTCCCTGGAATTTCCCCCTGGTGCTGTCGACGATCGACATGCTGCCGGCAGTCATGGCCGGCACCGCGGTGCTGCTCAAGCCGAGCGAGGTCACCCCGCGATTCGCCGTTGCCCTTCGCGACTCGCTCGCGGGAGTTCCGGAGCTCGAATCGGTGTTCTCCATCGCCATCGGCGAGGGAACCGTCGGCGCGCAGATGATCGAGCTCGTCGATCTCGTGTGCTTCACCGGAAGCGTCCCGACGGGACGCCAGGTCGGTGCGATGGCGGCGGCGCAGTTCATCCCGGCGTTTCTCGAACTCGGGGGGAAGGACCCGGCGATCGTGCTCAACGGCGCCGACGTGGATCACGCGACCACCGCGCTGCTGTGGGGAGCAACGTCGAACGCCGGGCAGGCCTGCCAGTCGATCGAGCGCATCTACGTGGAAACCTCGATCCACGACGAGTTCGTCGACCTGCTGGCGAAGAAGGCAGCACGCATCGGTCTGTGCTTTCCCACCTACGACACGCCCGGACTCGGCCCGATCATCGCTGAGCGTCAGGTGCCGATCATCGAAGCACACCTTGCCGACGCGCTGGCGAAGGGCGCGGTGGTGCGTGCCGGTTCATCTGCCGTGGAGCACCACGGCGGCGGGTCATGGGTCCGGGTCACCGTGCTCAGCAACGTCGACCACACCATGGCCATCATGCGCGAGGAGACCTTCGGACCGTTTCTTCCGGTGATGGCCGTGGCCGACGCCGACGAAGCCGTGCGGCTCGCGAACGACTCGTCGTTCGGTCTCTCGGCGGCCGTCTTTGCGGCGACGACCGAAGAGGCAGAGGCCATCGCCCGGCGGCTGGAAGCTGGGGCGGTGAGCGTCAACGACTCCACGCTCACCGCGCTGGTGTGGGAGGGCGAGAAGCATTCGTTCAAATCGAGCGGGCTCGGCGGTTCGCGCATGGGCCCCGCATCGCTGTTCCGCTTCCTGCGCAGTCAGGCGATCCTCGTGAAGACCACCACCGCGGTGCGCGACCCCTGGTGGTACCCGGCGGAGTTGTTCGAAGGGTTGTAGTTGCCCGCCTCGACGCGACGCGGTGAGCGCGGCACAATTGCCGCATGGGAATCCGTGAAGACATGCCGGTGCTGGCGAGCCACGAGGGGAACTGGACCGGAGAGTACGTCCACGTCGATCCCGCAGGCAACATCGTCGATCGCCACCGTGCCGACCTCAGCTGCACGTTCCCGACGGAAGGTGACTGGCCGTACTTCCAGATCAACACCTATACGTGGGAAGACGGCCGCCAGGAGATCATCAAGTTCCCGGCCGCGTTCCACGACAAGGCGATCTGGTTCGACACGGACCGGATCGACGGCAGGGCCTGGGAGGTGGACGACAAGACGGTGATCCTCACGTGGGTCTACAAGAACGACCCCGGCAACTACCTCTACGAGATGATCCAGATCGACGCAACGAAACAACACCGCGCCCGCACGTGGCATTGGTTCGAAGGCGGCGAACTGGTCCGCCGGACACTCATCAAGGAACGCCGCGTCGACTAGCACCCTGCTAGCGCTGCTCGGGCGCGCCCGACGCCCCCGTGTCGCGACCTACTTCTTCCCGGTCGACCCAGGTCGGCTGATCGGGATCTCCGCGAGCCAGGCCGGCACCTCGTCGGGCGCCCAACTCTGCACATCGAGCGAGAGCGAGCTGACGAGCGGCACACCGAAGTCGGCCGTCCCCGCTGTCCGATCCACCAGGACACCAACTCCTACGAGCGCGGCGCCGACGGAGTCGACGAGCTGCGTGCACTCGCGGATCGATCCACCCGTCGTGAGCACATCGTCGACGACGAGAACCCGGTCGCCGGCGCGGAGGTGATCCGGTCGACGGAGGAAACGGTCCCCGTTCGCACTCTTCTCGCCGTATGCCGCTGTCGCTCCGAGCTGTTTCGCGACCTCGTACGCCATCACGATGCCGAGCGTTGTCGGCCCGAGTACGACGTCGACGTGAACACCCGTCTCGCGAAACTTCTGGGCGATGAGCGCACAGAGCGCCTCTACGTGCTGCGGGTAGCGGAGCACGTCGAACTTCTCGAAGTACGTGTCGGCATGGCGGCCACTCGTCAGGACGAAGTGGCCGTGGAGCAGCGCGCCGCACGACTCGAACAGGGCCAGCACGTCACCGTCGCTC
>JANPFX010000082.1:0-119545 GCA_031423635.1 Acidimicrobiia bacterium
GCCTTCGGCGGTAGCCAGTCGTCCGGTGCGGCCGACACGATGGTGTCGAAGCTCGGCCTCACCGGCCTGCAGTTCATCAACGTGGCCAACGGCTGCGCCACCGGAGGCTCGGCGTTGTTCAGTGCGTACAGCTCGATCCGCTCGGGCCTCTCCGACATCGGCATGGCCATCGGGTTCGACAAGCACGAGCGCGGCGCGTTCCGGGTCGAGACCAAGGGCATGGACTGGTACGGCTCGTCCGGTCTCGCTCTCACCACCCAGTTCTTCGGCATGAAGATCAACCGATACATGCACCAATACGGCATCACCAACCAGAGCCTCGCGAGGGTGTCGGCCAAGGCGTTCCGCAACGGATCGATGAACCCCATGGCGTGGCGCCAGAAGCCGCTTTCGGAAGAGGAAGTGCTCGCGTCGCCGATGCTGAGCTACCCGCTCACGCAGTACATGTTCTGCAACCCCGCCGAAGGCGGTGTCGCCCTTGTGCTCTGCCGTGGTGATCTTGCCCACAAGTACACCGACCGACCGGTCTTCCTCAAGGCCGCCGTGGTGAAGTCCCGCCGCTTCGGGAGCTTCGAGGTGCTCGCCCCGTCGATCGCCCTCGAGCACAACGCCGGCCCGACCGTCGATGCGTCCAAGGCAGCCTTCGAGATGGCGGGGATCGGGCCGAAGGACATCGACCTCGCCCAGCTGCAGGACACCGAGGCGGGCGCCGAGATCATGCACATGGCCGAGAACGGCTTCTGCGAGCACGGTGAACAGGAGGCGATGCTGGCCAACGGCGAGACCGAGATCGGTGGCCGCCTGCCGGTGAACACCGACGGCGGATGCCTGGCCAACGGCGAGCCGATTGGTGCATCGGGGCTCCGCCAGGTCTACGAGAACGTGCTGCAGCTCCGTGGCGACGCTGGCGCCCGGCAGGTTCCGAACAACCCGAAGACCGCCTACACGCACGTCTATGGCGCGCCCGGCATCTCGGGCGTCACCATCCTGAGCCGTTAGAACGCCGGTGAGCGTCGACTTTACGCGCGCTTACCATATTGGGGTTCGCGTTCCCGATATCCAGATCGCGATGAGCGAGATGGGCGCGGATCTCGGTCTCACCTGGTGCGCGCTCCAAGAGCGCGAACAAGATGTCTGGACCCCGTCGACCGGCGCCATCAAGGTGCCGTTGCGGTTCACGTATTCGGCCGAAGGACCGTCCCATGTCGAGCTCCTCGAGGGCGCGAGCGGAACGATCTGGGACGGACGAATCAATCCCGGTATCCACCACACCGGGGTGTGGGTCGACGACGTCGCCGGAGAAACACGGTCGTTGCTCGCCAAGGGTTGGACGCTCGCTGCCGCGGGACGCGCGCCGGAGGACGGATTCGGTGCGTTCACCTACGTTGTTCCCCCGAGCGGACTGATCGTCGAGCTCGTCTGGAGCGCGATCGAGCCGATGTTCCAGCGATGGTTCGCCGGCGGTCCTCTCGCTTGAGGTCAGCACTTTCGGTCTCGTGCTCTTTCAACGAATGAACGGAACACCGCATGCATGATCTCGAAGCGATGCCTGCCCGGATATCGGCGTTTCTCAACGCTCAGCGGACCGGCAGGACGGCGACAGTGCGTTCCTATGCGTTGATGACCGGTGGCTACAGCCGAGTGATGGCGCGGGCGGAGGTCGAGTGGAGCGATGGCGTCGTGCAAACGCTCGTCTTGCGCGGCGACCCACCACCCGACAAGACCATGCTCGTCACCGATCGAGACACCGAGTGGGCTGTTCTGCAAAGCCTCTCCAGCCAGCCGTCGATACCGATGCCTGCCGCACTGCACTACGACGGCACGGGTGAGCATCTCGGCACCAAGGCCATCGTGCTCGAGTTCTGTGCCGGCCCGTCGCTGCAGGCCGAGCTCAACGCGCTCGTCGCCGAAGGGGCGGCTCCCGACGACGCTCGGTTCACGGCGATCCGCGACGCATTCGTCGACACCATTGCCACGGTGCCGAAGGTCGATCTCGACGCACTCCCTTCCGTGCTCGAGCGTCCCGCGGGTTGGGATGCCTACATGTCGTGTGTGAACCGCTCGTGGGCGGACAACGAGAGGCTCCTCACCGAGGCGAACCCGACGATGCGCTACCTGGCCGCATGGCTCGACGCGCACCGCCCGCCGCCGATGCCTCTCGTGCTTCAGCACGGTGACCTGCAACCAGCGAACATCCTCATCGACCCGTCTGACGGCGGCCATCGTCTCATCGACTGGGAGTATGCCCACATCGGCGACCCCCGCGAAGACCTCGGCTGGTACGTGACCTACTCGGCCGCTTCCGGCCCGCAGCTCTACGGTGCCGATCCGGAGGCCTTCCTCGCCCGGTATCGGGAGAGGACGGGAACTTCCGAACTCCACGTCAACCAAGCGACCATCGGGTACTTCTCGGTGGTCTCGGCGGTGAAGGTGTTCAGCCAGATCGTCCAGGCCATGTCGACCATGGCGGAGGGAAAGACCGGAGGTGTGATGACGACCTACAACATCAACGCGGCGACCGTCGGGCACATGAACTTCTTGGCGGCCTGCAGTGCACTGGCCGAACCGATCGACGCGCTGCGCGCCATGCACGAACAGCTCGTTGCTGGAGCATCGGCATGATTTCGCTCCCCACCACTGCCCAGATCATCCTCGACTGCAGACGCGAACTGCTCGAGGTCATCGGTCCTGAAGTGCAGTCAGATGCCGGGAAAGTAAGTGTGCAGATGTTGGAGAACATCCTCCGCAACGCTGCCACCCGCGCGGCGCACGAGATCGCCTGGATGCGCGAGGAGACCATCTCGATGGAAACGTTCGCCTGCGACACGCTCGCCGCCGCTCCCGGCACGTCGGTGATCACCGCCGCGCTCGCCGATCTCGACGCGGGTCCGCGCCAGAGCCTCCACCTCGACGATGTCGCCAAGGTCTACAGCCTTGCGGGGGAGGCATTCTCCTGTGCGATCGAAGCAGCGTTGGGTGGTGGGCTCGCCGAGTTGACCGAGAGAGGTGCGGCTCTGCTGGCAACCCGTAGTGCCACCGAGGTAGAGATCATGGGCGAGTGGGGCTTCGTCGGCCGGGGCTGACTCCGTCGACGATCTCCGCACGCCCACAAACGAAAAGTGAGCCGATAGATGCCCCGGTGCGATCGTTTCCGCAGTTCCTGCACAACGAAAGTGAGTCAATACATGGCCCCGTGCGATCGCTTCCGCAATCCCTGCACAACGAAAGTGAGCCAATAGATGGCCCCGTGCGATCGTTTCCGCAGTTCCTGCACAACGAAAGTGAGTCAATAGATGGCAACGATCCTCGCCCACATCACCATCAGAGCCGGCAAGGAAGCCGAGTTCGAGGCGATCGCGCAGACACTGCACGCGGCGTCACACGCCACCGAACCTCATCTGCGCGCCTATGGGTATTGGCGCGGCAGCGAACCCCGCACGTATTACACGCTCCTGGCGTTCGACAGCTTCCTCGACTTCATCGCCCATCAGACGAGTGACCATCACGAGACCGCGTCGCCCCAACTCGGCGGATGTATCGAGGGGATGCGCCTGGAGTGGGTGGACCCGATTCAAGGGGCGTCCACGCTCCCGCCGACCCGGTCACAGGACGCGCCCGCCGATGCCGACGAGCTCACCGCCAAGTACGCCCAGCGATACGCCGCCCAGATCGCCGACTGGTGGCCTCCCCGAAACTGACGTGGGCCAGCTGGCTCGCTCGGGCCAGCAAAACCGTGGTTTCGCAAGTTCTCCTGGCCCCAGATAGGCAGCTGGCCCACGGGGTTGTTCCGCGTCAGTCGGCCCGTCCTCGGAGGACCTCCGGTGCTGACGCGCCGCGCATCACGTAGACGGCGAGGCCGACGACGTTGAGACCGGCGGCCATCAGGTATGCACTGCGGTACCCGCCGCCGTGGTCACGGAGCCATCCCATGGAGAGCGGGCCGAACGCGTTGCCGGCGGCGACGAAGATCGCCGAGCGACCGTAGATCCGCGCGTAGTCACGGACACCGAAGACCTCGGCGAGCAGGAGGGGATGGAGGAGCAGCACGTTGCCGACCCCGAGACCGAACAGCACCGCGCCGACGTAGATCGCCAATGACGATTGGGCGAAGGCGAGCGCGGAGAGCCCTATCGCCTGGATACTGAGCGCGCATATGGCGAAGCGATAGCTCGAAAAGCGGGACACGATGGCGCCGCCGGTGAGGCGGCCGATCACGCTGCATGCGGCGAGAAGGCTCACCACCTTCGTTCCGGTCGACTCTCCCGCTCGCTCGTTGGCCAGCTTCACGAGCTGGGAGATGCCGCCCACCTGCCCGAGAAGACCGAGCGAGAATGCCGCGGTGATCGCGGTGAAGGCGAGAGATCGGATGGCGTCGGCGAACGGTATTCCGGGAGCGACCGTTGCTTCGCTGGTGACGACGACCTGGTCACCGTCGGGAGCGAGCCCCATCCGGGACGGGTCCGGACGGAGCGCAAGCACCGGGATCACCACCACGCCGAGGAAGAACATCACGGCGATGGTCGTCATCGCCGAGGGGAGCGTGTGGTCCTTGAGAAGTCGGGCGGCGATCGGGGTCAGCGTGATGCCGCCGACAGACAAACCGGTGGTGGCAATCGAGAGGGCAACGGACCTGCGTCGATGGAACCACCGGGTGATGACGGTGTTGGCGACGAGTACGGCCGTGCACGTGAAGCCGGCACCGAAGAGCGCGTACACGGGGTAGAGCTGCCACAGTTCCGTGAGGTAGCCGATGAGCACCATGCAGACGGATGCGACGAAGGCACCGGCAACGACGAAGAGCCGGGGGTCGAACCGGGCGAGCAGCCGGGCCACCACCACGCCCGTGAAGCCGGAGGCGACCCAGAACGTGGAGGTGGCGAGCGAGACCTCGAAGACCGAGAAACCGCGCTGCTTGGTCAGCGTGTTCAAGAACAGCGGCAGCCCGTAGAAGGTGAGTCCGGCCGCGAACGTCAGCTGGATGAACACGGCGGCGACGATCACCCATCCGTAGAAGAAACGGGTGGGTGGACCGCCGCTCGGAGTTGTCGCAGACACGGCGCGCCACCCTACTGACGGGCAGCAGTGTTCACGGAGGTTTCGGAGTCTCGCCAGCGCACAAGGCAACGGACATTTCGAATTTGCACTCGGAGGGACCTCTTACAGGTGGTCGAAGAGTTCGCCCGCGGCGTTGTCGACGGCGTTCTCGAACGAGCGGGTGATCATGGCGTCGAGCAGCGTCCGGCCGCGTTCGTTGCCCGGGTCGGCATCGCTGATGGCGATCTGGGCCCAGGCCTGCTGCAGGGTGCAGAAGCGGTAGTCCTCCACACAGCGTTCGAGCGAATAGCCGGTGACGCCTTGGGCGACGAGCGCGGCGTGATAGCGCCGCAGAAGCCCGTCCTGCCACTCCCGACGATGCTCGGGGGTGACCGACATCCCGAGGAAGTTGGCGACGTCCCACACGCCCACGTGGCGGGTCATGATCTGGAAGTCGAGCATCGTGACAACGCCTTCCCCGGCCGATCCTCCGAAGAGGAAGTTGTCGGCTCGGAAGTCCGTGTGGGTCAGGGTGACGTTGCCGCGCTCGACCCACCAATCGAGCATGTCGGGATAGCGCGGCGTGAGCTCGTTCATCCAGGCCATCGCTTCGGCGGGGAGCTTCGACGCCCACCGGTCCTCGAAGGGTCCCATCTTCTCCGTCACGAGGTCCTTCGCACCCTTGTACGCCGGGTTGTTCCACGGCGGCAGCCACTCCATGGCGTAGAGCTCGGGCTTCTCCCAGAACGTGGCGTGCAGCGTGGCCCCGATGTCGACGATCCGCTCGCAGTCGTCGAGCGTCGCCCCGACGATCTGGTCGATCATCCGCGCTCCCGTCACCTCTTCCATCAAGATGATGAACGGGGCCCCGGACGGGTCGGCCTCGGCGTGGAAGCTCTTCGGCACTCGCAACGCCAGCGACGGCGCGAGGTCGTTGTAGAAGTTCACCTCCCGCACGTAGAAGCCCATCATCTGGCTGACGAACACGTTGGCCGGGAACAACGACTGGCACTTCGCCACCATGGTGGCCGGGCCGCTCTGCCCCGGCGCGTAGGTCAGATGGATCCGGGCGACCTCGCCGAGGATGCCGACACCTTCCCCGAGGTTCTCCACCCGGACGGCTGTGATCGTCCCCACGTCATCGTGTCCGGCGAGCACCTCGTTGAGCCATCCGGCGGTGATATCGGTGGACTGGACGGGGATGGACATGATGCTCCTTGGCAGGTCGTTTGCGCGACGCAGCACCTCGCGTCGTCTGTGGCAGTCAAGGAATCTACCGATTGATCAATTAGGGTGCCGTTCTCCTACGATCGCAGCCGTTCACCGAACCCACAGGAGAATCCACGCCATGAGCGAAGCGAACGAACCGACACCCCGTGAGGCCATCGCCGAACTGGTCCATCGATATGCCGACGCCGTGGTGCACCGCGACGGCGAGCAGTGGGGGAGCTGCTGGGCAGTGGACTCGCGTTGGATACTCTCCGCCGACCGCGATGTCGTCGGCCGGGAAGCGATTGTGTCCCTATGGCACAAGGCGATGGGCGGCTTCGCCGCGGTCGTGCAGAACGTGTACAACGGCGAGGTCAAGGTGCACGGTCTCACCGCGACCGGCCGCTGGTACATCGGTGAGCACTTCTCCCGGGCCAACGGCGCGACCGGGATGCTGCTCGCGCACTACAACGACACCTACGCGTGCATCGATGGCGAGTGGGCATTCACCAGTCGCCAGCTCTTTCCGCACTATCAGGGTCCGCCCGACCTGTCGGCCCCCTTCCTCAACGCCGTCGCTCCCTCCGCGTAGCCCCGAGCAAGGACCATCACGCGATGCCGCTGTTTGCCCGACGCCTGGCCGACGAACGACCCGAGGAGATCGCGCTCCGCGACCCCCTCGTGGCGATGGGCTGGGCCGACGTCGACGATGCACTGGATCGCGTTGCCAACGGCCTCGCCCTGATCGACCTCGGCCCCGCCAAGCGGGTGTCGGTGTTCGCCGAGAACGCCGCGCAGACTGCACTCTCCCATCTCGGTGCTCTGCTCGGCGGGGCATCGACGGTTCCCGTGAACTTCCACCTCACCGCTGACGAGGCTGCCTACATCCTCAAGGACTCCCAGACCAAGGTCCTCTTCGTCGGTCCGGAAACGGTCGAACGGGGCGTTGCCGCCGCGGCGCAGGCCGGGGTGGCGACTGTCATCGGGTGGCGATGTAAAGGAGTCGCCGGCGTTATCGACTGGGACGAGTGGCTTGCTGCCTCCGCGACCGGCGCGCCCTCGCTCGACATCGCACCGCGCCCCAACCTGCTCTACACATCAGGCACCACGGGACTCCCCAAGGGAACGGAATTGCCGCCGACGATGTTCGCCGGCGGCGCCACGATGGCGGAGCACCTCGACGGACTGCGCGCCAATCGCTTTGCCCAGTTCGGCACGCATCTGGTGGTCGGGCCGATGTATCACACCGGTCCGCTGAGCGGCATGCGACTGCTCGTCGCCGGCATCCCGTCGGTGATCCTCGCGAAGTTCGATGCCGAGGAGACCCTGCGCGTCATCGACACCTACAAGACCGAGAGCGCGGTGATGGTGCCCACCCACTTCGTCCGCCTGCTGGCGCTGCCCGATGAGGTGAAGGCCCGCTATGACGTCTCCTCGATGAAGAGCGTGGCCCACACCGGGGCGAAGTGCCCGATCGACGTGAAGCGGGCGATGATCGAGTGGTGGGGGCCCGTCTTCACCGACGCCTACGGGGCCACCGAAGTCGGAACGACCTGTTCGATCTCCAGCACCGAGTGGCTCGAACACCCGGGCTCCGTCGGAAGGTGCATTCCGCCGTTCAGTGCCCGCGTGTACGACGACGATGGCAAGCTCCTCCCTCCGAACACGGAAGGGCGCCTGTTCTTCGCCGACGCGACCGGACGCGGCGTGGTGTACCCGAACGATCCGGCCAAGAGCGCTGCCGCCCACATCGAACCTGGCGTGTTCACCCTTGGCGAGATCGGCTACGTCGATGATGACGGCTTCGTCTACATCACCGACCGGTTCAGCGACATGGTCGTCTCCGGTGGGGTGAACATCTATCCCGCCGAAGCCGAGCACGTGCTGGCCGAGCACCCCGACGTGCTTGATGTCGCCTGCATCGGCGTGCCTCACCACGAGATGGGTGAGGAGCTCAAAGCACTGGTGATCGTGCGTGATCCGGCGAATCCGCCTCGTGCGTCAGAACTCATCTCGTTCTGTCGCGAGCGGCTCTCCACGTTCAAGTGCCCTCGCAGTGTCGAGTTCGTCGACGACATCGGCCGCACCACCATGGGCAAGGTCAACAAGCGAGCGCTGCGAGCGCCGTACTGGACCGCGGAGGCGAGCTCGTGAACCAGGCCCGGCCGATGTCGCGTCCGGCCTACTGGACCGCAGCGTCGAACTAGTAAGCGAGCGAATCACCAAGGAGACAACGATGAGCGCATGCCCGTTCCGCAACGTCCTCGACGGCGCCCTCGGCCTCGACGACGCGCTCGCCGGCAGCCGAACGCAGTTTCCACTCATGCCTCTCGGACAGGCGTGCGACATGGGTACCGACGCGAACGGCGTCCCGCTCATCGATCCCCGGATCTTCGACTCGGTGGAGTTCCAGCGCAATCCCTACCCGTATTACCGGATCCTGCGTGATCACTATCCGGTCTTCCACGATCCCCTGCACAACACGTACTGGGTGACCCGCTACGACGACATCACCTCGTGCTACATGGACGAGGAAGGGTTCAACACGATTCCCAAGGGCATGTCTTCGGGCGTACTCGGCAACACGCAGTTGGAGCTCTCGGGGATCGAGCATCGCCGTCGCCGGAACCTCTACGGCCGACACCTGATCGGCAAGGCGCTCGATCGTCGGCTCGGCGTGATCGAGCGGCTGGCCGCGGAGATGATCGACACTTGGACCTCCGGCACGGCGCCCGACGGTGCAGTCGTGCCGACCGATCCCGGCGACCCGACGCGCGAGTTCTCGGTCGAACTCGGCGCGGCGTTCGCCAATGAGTTCCCGATCCGCGTCGTCTGCCAGGTGCTCGGCTTCCCTGACGAGGCGCGTTCGCAGTTCTTCTACTGGTATTCGTCGATGATGAACGGGCTCGGTGGTTCGGAGTCGGCTCATCGCGGCATCGAGGCCCGCCAGGACCTCGAGGACTTCGTCGAGAGCCTTGTCGCCGAACGTCGGGCGCGTCCGACGATGCTGCTCGACGACAACGGCAACCCCATCGGCCCCGACATCATCTCCGAACTCTGCGCCAGCCGGGTCGACGGCGATCTGCTCTCGACCGAGGAGATCACGTCCAACATCGCGCTCATCGTCGGTGGCGGTGGTGAGACGACCCGTGGCGCGATCATGAACCTGTGGTACCTCCTGCTCACCAATCCAGATCAATACGATCGTCTGCGCTCTGACGGATCCCAATGGGACGCCGCCTTCCACGAGATGCTCAGGCACTCGTCGTCGATCGGAGGCCAGCCCCGGCACAACAGCTTCGATCTCGAGATGCACGGTGTACGCGTTCCGGCGGGCTCGCTGATGCAGATGGTCGACTTCTCCGCGAATCACGACGAGCGGGTGTTCGCCGACCCGGAGCGATTCGACATCTCCCGGGGTGACCTCTACACCGGCAAGATCCTGCGCAGCGGGTACCGCAAGGACGGCCGCGCCAGCCACATGGCCTTCGGGGTCGGCCCGCACCTGTGTCCGGGTGCGTGGATCTCCCAGCAGGAGACCGTGGTCGGCTCGAAGGTTCTCTCGGAGATGCTCGCGTCTCAGGGCTACGAGGTGAGCGTCGACGTCGAGCGAATGCCCAAGGACATCGACGGCACCTCACTTGCCCCGATCGGGCTCGGGGCAATCCGCTCGCTGTGGCTGCACCTTCGTCGGAGCGCGTGAGGTGACCGTCACGGACGGCTACTCCGTCGATGAGCCTGAGGTCAGCGCGCCGCGAGGAGCGAAGACGGGATTTCGCTCGTACGAGGTGTACCAGCGGATGCGGGTTCGAGAAACGACTCCGCTGATCAAGCCGCGTCAGCTCTCGTCGTCTGCATATCTCGACGACCCGTTCACGCTCGTCGGCATCCTTCGAGAGAACTACCCCTGCTATCGCGACTGGCCCGGCAACGCGTTCTGGATCACCCGCTACGACGACGTGACCTCGGTGTTCGTCGACGATGCCAACTACGAGACCCGGTCGCGCCGCTGGCGCAGTGGGCTCGGCGACTGGGCGAATGACTTCGGTGGCGATCCCGCGGTTCGCCCGTTCATCACCACCTACGCCGATGAGCACGGCGAGCAGGTTGCCCGCGAGCTCCTCCGGGAGATGGCGGCAGGCACGACCCGCGATCTCGCGATCGAGGTCTGCGCGAGATTCCCGATCAGGTTGCTCGCCCGCACTCTGGGCGTTGCCGACGAACACGAGGAGGGCTTCGCCGCAGCGTATCTCACGATGCATCGCGGTGTCGGTTGGGAGCCCCAGGCACGACAGGCCGCGCGCGTGGCTATCGACCAACTCCGTGAACTTCTACGCGCGCCTATGGATGAGGGGGCGGGACTTGCCGCGGTGATCGCCGGCCTCGGAGGCACCGTCGATGATTGCGTAGCCACGCTTCTCGAAGCCGACCACGAGACGCTCCACGGCGGTCTCGCCAACATGTGGAGCCTGCTGCTCACCAACCCCGAGCAGTTCGATGGCGTCCACCGCGAGCCCCGTCTCTTGAAACAGGCGTGGGCGGAGACGCTCCGTCACAGCCCCCCGATCCTGTCAGCCGATCGTTTCGCACGGCACGAGGTCGAGCGTTTCGGGCGCCTGCTTCCCGGCGGCGCCCTCCTCCGCTGCTCGGCCGCTGCCGCGAACCGCGACCCGCGGATCTTCGACCATCCCGACACGTTCGATCTGCTCCGCAAGGACGTCTGCCAGCGCGAACCCCGCGGGACCTATCGTGCCGACGGTCTGGCGAGTGGCGTCTCCTTCGGTACCGGAGCGCCGTCGAAGCATCCGGCGGTGCCGGAGGATCGCCCGCGGTCCGCGTACGCGCTCACCCGTGACCTCGCCATAACGGTGTCCCGGGTGCTTCTCGACGAGTGTCCGGACATCCGACTGGCCGATGACGCCGTCCCCGTGCGGCGGGCGTTGCGCGTGGGCGAGGTCCACACCTGTTGGGCGTTACCGGTCCATTGGTGACGGGGGAGTAGCTTCGGAGCTACTGCCATCGAGGTGGCCCAGCGTCTTGTCGGCGCCGTGGCCGGGCACAGGTATCGGCGACCGACGGGGGCGGCTGTATGGGACGAACGCGCAAGGCAGCTCTCGGGGCTCTGGGATTGCACGCCATGGCCGAGAACGCCTTCTGGGTAGCCCTCATGGTGTGGGCGTTCCGCGACGGCGGTGCTTCCCGTTCGGGGATCGTCGCCGTGGTCTGCCTCCTGACGTCGGCTGTGTGTGCTCCGATCGTCTCGGCGACAGTCGACCGTCTCGATCAGGTCAGCGCCTACCGACTCGGCGCCGCGAGCCAGACGGTGCTCGTCGGCCTCGTCTCGGTGCTTCTCGGCACCGGGGCACCCTCGGCTGCCGTGATCGGTGTTTCGGCCGTTGCGTGTGGTGCGATGACGGCCACCCGGCCGGCATACTACGGACTACTCCCGAATCTCCTCGATGGCCCGCAGAAGCTGATTGCTGCCGCGCGGAAGTCTCGTGTCGCCGAGATGGCCGGAAACACTTCGGGCCCCTTCCTTACCGCCGTTGCCCTGGCCATCGAGGGGCCGAAGGTCGCAATCGGGCTGGCCGCGTCAATCCTCGCCGGGAGTTTCATATGCACGCTTGCCATCACGAAACCTGAGCATCGACGCGAAACGCTGAGCAGCGCAGCGATCCTCGGCAACGGAAACTCGCTCGCACGGCAGTTGCGCGCCGAACCGGGCGCGATCGGCGTTCTCCTCATCGGAGCTTCGCACTTCGCCGTGATCGGTGCCCTTGACGTCCTCTACGTCGTCCTCGCCACGAACGACCGAGGGGCCGTGTCCCTCGCCGGGGTGCTTTCCGGTTGCTTCAGTCTCGGTGCCCTCGCGGGAGCCGCATTCGCCGGACGTCGCATCCCGGTCCTGGTCTTGCCCACGATGCGGGGGGGCGCCGGTGCCTTCCTCGTCCTTCTCGCGGCCACGGCGTTGATCGTGCGTCCCTTGCTCGGATTGGCTCTTCTTCTCGCCGGATCGGCGCTGGCTACGCTCGATGCCGGGACTCGAACGATGCTGCCGCGGTCCATTCCCTCGTCGCTGCTCGGCCGGGTCATGGGGCTCCAGGAGACGGCGATGATGATTGGGTGCGCCGTCGGTGCGACACTCGCTCCGATCGCGTTGGAGCTGTTCGGACTCACGGTCACGTTGCTCATCTTGGGCTCGCTGCCGGTGCTCGTCGTCATCGCGCAGACCCGAAACCTACGGCGCCTCGATCGCCGTGGGGTCGAGCGCAGCGAAGCCGTGGCTCTCGTTTCGAATTCGTCGATCTTCGACGCAGCCCCGCCGAACGTTGCGTCTGCGATCGCTTTCGCCATGGAGAAGGTGAGCTTCGACCGGGATACGACGATCATCCGCCAACATGACGCCGGTAACTGCCTGTATCTGATCGCCGAGGGATCAGCGGACGTAACCATCGACGGTCGGTTCGTGCGCTCGGTCGGAACCGGCGACCACGTCGGCGAGGTCGCCCTGCTGCGCAACACACCACGGACGGCGACCATCGTCGCCACGACCGACGTCGCCGCCTGGCGTCTCGATTCCGCACCGTTCCTTGTCGCGGTCACATCGATTCCGACCGACATCGAAACGCTCGCCAGCGGTTGCGGGCGCTACACCGACCTGGTTTCGCCGGAAGGCGCGTGAGCTTGGCCGCGCGTTACCTGCTCAGGTAACCGGCGCGTTCTTGCCGACCTTGACACGTAGCAGCACCGTGTTGTCGATCTTGAGATCGGTTCCCCACACCAGCTTGGCCGATCGATTCCAGGACACCTTGTCGTAGCCGTCCTTCGGGCGGACATCGTCCGCCGACCACACGGTTGCCTTGGTCCAGGTGCCGTCGTCGAAGGACGCAGCCGTCCAGTTGACCGGAGCGGCGACCGATTCAAACCTGCACGTCGTGTCGGGGTCGGGATCCTTCTCACACGATGGGTTGAGCGGGGCGCGATGGATCACGAGGGTCTTCCAGGTCGCGTTCGTCACGGCGACAACCTTGCCCGTCGACGTGTCGGTGACCTGGGCGATCAGTCCGCCGTCGCCCATCTGCTGCTTGCCTTTGCCGATGTATTCGATGCCGGAGTCCGTTTCCTTGAAGTCCTTGGCCTCGATGGCGATCGTGAGCGGATAGCTCGCGCGAAAGGTGAAGGTCTCGGCGTTGAAGGATCGTTCGGTGGTGATGGGCACCGAGTCCTCGCCGACCTTCGTTCCGTTGACCGACATGGTGAACCAGTTGTCTGCCCACACCTCGGCCTTGAAGGTCGATGCGGTCGCGGCCTTGGGCTTGGCGGCGGGCGTGTTCGTGTTCGGCTTCCTCGTGGTCTTCGCGGCCGACGCAGGCGCTGCCGGGGAGAGGGCGAACGTCATCGCCACGGCCAACGTTGCGAGCACCGAAGCCAGGGTCTGCCTACTGGGCATTGCGGGCCACCGTCGAGGTTCCTCGGAGGCATCCGACGAAGTACGGGAACTCGAGCGTCGCCGAGTAGTGATACGTATTGACGACCTTGCCGTCGATGAGGACATCGGAGATCCGGCCGTGACATTCGTCGAGGTCCGCGTTGGTCGGTAGCGCTCCCTTCGCGTCACGTTCGACAACGATCGGGAACCCATCGTTCATCCAGCCCACGACCGTCGAGGACCCGGTCGTGGCATTTCGGATGCACGACGGAACGTCGTGATAGTGGTACGTGCTCATCGCCGGGTGCCCGTCGCATTTGTCCTGTGACTCGTGGGCAACTGCGTCGTGGCCGCGTCCGTCGAGTGAGCTGAACACGAACACGCCGTTCTTGAGAATTCCGATCGGTCCCTCCGACAGACACGACGGCGAGGCGTTGATCGCGGGCTTCTCGTTGAGCGTGACCGTTGTCGGCTTCTCGGCGATGCGACCGGGATTGCGGTCGTACTGATACGACGGGTCAGCGGTGGCGATGGGGAACGTGCCGGTCTGGCCGTCGACCGGGACGTTGTTGGTGGTGAGAACCCGCGTCCCGCCGGACACGGTCTCGCTGTACTTTGCCGTCGGCCACGAGACCGATCCCTGCACCGCCAGCTTGGTCGTGGAGTCCCAGGTGCCCGCCGCGACGTTCAGCCACGGTCCGTCGGCCGACGCCCCGCCGGCGTTCGGGTTTCCGGCACGGCATGCCCACAGGCCGCCGACCGCGGCGCCGGTCGTGGTGACCTTGGAGTCGCCGATCGGGAGTTTGGCCGGATCCACGTTCGACGTCTTCCACGCGTTGACGATCGCCCCGCCGGCTGACGCGGTCGGCGCTGTGGAACCTGCGGTGGTCACCGGAGCGATGGCGATCGTCGTGACCGTTGTCTTGGGCGTGGTCGCCACGGGCTTCTTCGTCGTCTTCCTGGCAACCTTCTTGACCGTTGCCGCTTGGGACAGGCCGACGCTCGTCATACAAAGGGCGCCGGCTGCGATTCCGAGGGCGAGCAGCCGACGGCGACTCGGCGTGGGTCGTGGGGAGTGAGCAGAATTCATGGCGCAACCCTGTCTGGGCGACGTGAGATTCGGGTAAGGAGGCCCTGGCCGTTTATCGTCGGGAAATGCGGACGATCTCCCTTGCTGCTGGAACCATCCTCGATGTCGGGCCCGCCGATGCCGTCGATGTTGCGGCTGACGCCGGCTTCCCGTCGGTCGGGATCTGGTTCGATGCCTCGACGTGGACCGACGCTGTCGCCGATGATGTCCGTGCGCGGGCCCAGGGACGCGGGTTGATGATCCTCGACATCGAACCGATCATGCTGGTGCCGGAAGGGAGTTCGGCGTCCGACAACGGTGAGGCCATCGTCGACGCGGCAGTGCGCATCGGGGCCCGCAACATCCTGGTGGCCAGCCGCGACAGCGATGACGCGCGGGTCGCCGCTCGGCTCCGCGTTCTGGCCGAGCGCCTCGATGGAACTGACATCCGACTCGTGCTCGAGTTCCTTCCGATCCTCGGTGTCCGGACGCTTCCTCAGGCACTGTCGATCGTGCAGACGGCCGACCACCCCCGGCTTGGCGTCCTCGTCGACAACCTGCACCTGTCCCGCGCCGGACACCAACCCGGCGACCTCGCCGCCGTCGGCAAACACCTGCTGCCCTACATTCAGGTGTGCGATGCGCCGGCCGCGCCGGCTGACACCACCATTCCGACGCTGCTCCACGAAGCGCTCCACGGCCGTCTGCTTCCTGGCGATGGGGCGCTCCCGATCAGCGATCTTCTCGCCGTCGTCCCCGACGTTCCGATCTCGATGGAACTCCGCTCGGAGTCGCTCCGGACAACGTTCCCGGACCCGGTCGACCGAGCCCGAGCCGTCCTCACCGCAATGGAACGTGTGCTTACTGTCTCGAATTGAGGTGGTGAGATCGGCAAGTCTTCCTGGAGATAGTGCACTCAGTCTCTCTTGGAGCGAGGCGACTGAGTGCACAAGAATCGGCGCGGAAACGCGCGTTGCGCGCCTTCGTCAACGGGGCAGGCTGAGCCGTTGCCCGTTGGTGAACTCGATCGGACCGCCGGGCCCGAACACGGTGACCCGCTGACGGCCCATGACGGTCCATTCGGTCAGGCCGCCGACGAGCGCAGTGTCTTCGTCGACCCCGACGAGGTGGAAGCCGGGCTGGAGCTGAGCCAGCGCCTGTTCCACCATGTTCGGGAACCAGTGCGCCATTCGGTCGAAGTGTGGGATCACGGTGACGTGTTCGATCAGATTCGTGGCGGGCTCGCTGGTTCGCCCTCCGCCGCGCACGTCGATGGCGCTTGCGGTGAGCGCGATCGCACCTGCACTGCAACCGGCGAGGGCGGCGCCGTTCTGCCAGGCCCGGACGATCGCGCCCCACACCAGTGAGTTGCGCAGCGACCGGGCGATGTGGCCGGGATTTCCTCCGGACAGGTAGATCAGCCCGACGTCGTCGATCAACGCCGCCAGGTCTTCCCGGTTGGCGTCATCGGCATTGAGCACCGGGACGGCAACGGGTTCAATGCCCATGGCGGTGTAGTGGTCGGTGCCGAGCTTGAGCCAGCGGCTCACCGATGCGGCCCCTTCTTCCCCGGCGGCGGTCGGAAGGAACGCGGCTCGCGGAGGGCGCCCCGCAAGGAGCCACCGATCCACGTCGACCATCTGGGGCAGGAACTCACCACTCCCGACAAGTGCGATGGGCCCAGCGGTGGAGGTCGATGCATCGGTCACCGACCTATCTTGGCGTGCCTCCACCGGTGAACGGCGCCTCGGGCGTCGGAGGGTCTCGTCAAGGCCGGGGCAGGCTGTTGTCGCCCCATTCGCCCCAGTCGCTCCGGGACCGACTGGGCCACAATCGGCGTCAGCCTCTGACCCAGCGGCCGTCGGCGTCGAAGACGAGGTCGGACAGCTCTCCCGGTCGGACCCAGTCGTCGATGCCCAGCGACACCGGGACCTTCTGGGCGTTCCACTTCATGACGTCGAGCGTGAGCTCGACGATCTGTTGAGGCGAGAAGTGTGTGTGCATACGTTCGATCAGCTCGGCCGCAACCAGCGCAGGCATCGTCATCAACGCGTCGGCGAGGTCAAGCGCGGCGCGCTGGGCGGGTGCGAGCTCCGTTCGCGACTGCGCGTCGCCCTTGGCGATCGTCGCTTCGTCGAGTCCTTGATCCCTGGCAACTGCCAGGCGAACGGACAGTCAAGTTCCGCAATCGTGGTGTCGGGCGCATTGCATGCGGACGAGTTCGGTGGTGACCGGGTCCATGGCGTCCATGCGGACCGTCGCTGCCGCAAGTTCGCCCAGACCTCGGCGGAGCGCCGGTGCGGTCGGCGTTCCCGGAGGCACTCGCCGCGCCCGGTTCACGACGCCTCCGCGAAGAGTGCATTCCACACGAGGGCCAGCCGCTGACGCTGTTCGAGCACGAGCAACGCAGATGCGAAGTCGACGAGCCCGGCGTCACCGAGGTGTTCACGAACGGAGGCCGCGGTGTCGTCGGGGAGGGAAGCGACGTCGATCACGAATGCGTCGGTGAAGGCCAGGCAGGCTCGCTCCGCCGGAGTGATCATCGGGGAGTGCATCCATGAAGTAAGCGCGCTCACCTTACGGTCATCGAAACCCGCCGCCATTGCCGCGGGTGTGCGTGAGTCGAACTCGACCGGGTTGCGCAGGATCGTGGCGATCTCGAGGCGACAGAGCTCGAGAAGGCACGGGTCGACCGAGGACCATGCTGCGTCCCATGCTGCGTCGAGCGCTGCGGCGACGTCGGGAGCGTGGCGCAACCGTTCGGCATAGAGCGAAGCCGCAGCTGTCACGATCGCCCCGGCATCTGCGAGGTGAACATCGCCGCGTCGAAGTAGTCGCGCCACAGGGTGATGAGGCCGTCGTGTACTTCCCACACCCCGGTCACCGGGATCTCGACCCAGCCGTGGGGAAACCGGAACCGGTCGGTCCGTTCGTTGCACACGATCGGTCCGGTGGCCGCCTCGCGATGACAGACCCAGTCGACCTCGGAGGCCCCCGCAAGGAAAGGACCAAGCACCTTGCCGATCGCTTCACGACCGAAGTTCTTGCCCATCGGGACATTGTCGTACTCGCAGTGCTCGTCGACGAAGGCAAGAGCTGCTTCGATGTCTCGACGCTCGATGGCGGCGATGAACCCTCGTACGGTTTCGAGGGGAGTGAGTTGTTCCATGGGAATCACCATGCCACGGGGAGCGAGCGGCGTCCCCACAGGTTGAAGGGAGCGATGCGCACCGGCGCGCCATCGAGACGGAGGTCGGGGAAACGCTCGACGAGCAGACGCAACGCGGTGCGCGCCTCGAGACGGGAGAGCGACGCCCCTGGGCAGTAGTGGTGGCCGAGCCCGAAGGAGAGATGGCGGCGCAGTTCTTCCGCCGGACGATCGAGCCGGAAGGTGTCGGGGTCGGAGAAGACGGTCGCATCGCGATTCGCCGACGCGTAGGTGACCATGACCTTGGTCTTCTCGGCGAGGCACACACCGTGCATTTCGACCGGTTCGTTGTTCGTGCGGAACAACCCGAGCACCGGAGGATCGAACCGCAGACTCTCCTCGAGCGCGGCGTCGACAAGTGACGGGTCGGCGCACAGCGCCTCCCAACGCGTGCGGTCTTCCAGGAGACGGAGGACGCAGTTGGTGATCAACGACGTGGTCGTCTCGTTGCCGCCGGCGAGCAACTGGATGAGCACTTGATGGAGCTCAGGATCGCTCAACCGGCGACCTTGGTAGGTCGCCACCACGAAACCGCCGATGAGGTCGTTCGGGACGACGGTGCCGAGGTGTGATTCGTCGGGCTCGTCCACACCGGCCGCCGCGAGCAGCGCGCGTCGGTCGTCGATGAATCCCTGGAAGTACGCGTTGAGCTCCGCACGGATCTTGTCGGGGGCACGCGGATCGGGATTGTTGAAGCAGGCCACGAGATCGTCGGACCACTGCTTGAACTGCACGAGCTCGGTCGGCGGAACACCGAGCAGCTTGGCGATGACGATCACGGGAAGCGGGCAGGCGAGGAGATCGTGAAGGTCGCCCCGACGCTCCGGCACCGCCGCCATCTCGTCGACCAACGCGGTGGCCAACTCGTGGACCTCGTCGTCGAGGCGGCCGATCATGCGCGGCGTGAAGCCCTTCTGGAAGAGCTTGCGGAACTCCGTGTGGTCGGGTGGGTCCTGGTTCAGCCCGGTGCCGCGGGTGAACTGAGGAGTCTGGCCGTACCGGCTGCTCCACTGCGCCGTGTCCTTGAGCACCGCGACAACGTCGTCGTAGCGCGTGATCGTGGCGAACGAAGGAGTGAAGTCCTCGAACCGGTGGACGGGGCACTTCTCCCGCAACTCGGCATACGCGGCCATGGGGTTGGCCAGCGTCTCCGGCGCGAACGGGTCGTACGAGACGCCGTTGTTCCGCTCGGTGATCGTGGTGTCGCTCATGGGCTGGGTTCCGGTGCTTCGGCCGGCTTCGGCTCTTTGCTCCACAGCACCTCGAAGTCGCGGGCGACGTCGAGCACGTGAAACGCCCGGCCGATCCCGACGCAGTAGCCGATGGTGATCGTCAGCTCCAGCACCTCGGGGTCCGAGAAGTGCTCGCGCAACCGGGCGAAGAACGCGTCGTCGATGGCGGTGTGGTCGATGGCGAACCACTCGGCGAACTCGATGGCCAGTTTTTCGCGAGGGGTGAATCGCTCGTCGGTCCGGTAGTCCGCGACAGCGTTGTAGAGGTCATCAGAGAGTCCCTGCCGCATCGCCGATGCGGCTCGAGTATTCAGTCAAACAACGCATTGGTTGAGCTGCGCGATCCGCATTCGGGCGACTTCACGCTCGCGGATCGGCAGGCTGCTCTCCACATACGTGGCCTTGCCGAGCGCACCCACCCCCACTCCGATGTGGGGAGCGAGCATCCACAGGCGGCTCGCTTCGAGGCCTTCGCCCTCCGGTACGTCGATACGGGCCATGGTGTCCTCCATCGGTGGGGTTGCGTGAGCGAAATCTAATCGGGTGATTAGTTCCTACGCCAAGCCGTTCGCGACCGGGTTGGCGTTCGGACCAGCTCCGACATCCGTTCGAGGCATACCGAGGGCTCGCCCTCGTTCTCCGCTCGAAAGCGGCATACGCTGCGAAGGTGCCCAAGACCCCGAGTGATCCAGCGAACTTCGCCGCGATGCTTCGCGGTGTGCAGCTCCCGTTCCACCCGGACCTGACGATCCCCGAACTCCACCGGGTCGTGCTCCCCGCTCCCCACGGCGTGCCGATCGACGACGTGCGATCAGCCGTGGCCGCGGCCGTGAAGGCCCGCTTCGACGGGATCGTCCGTCCCGGCGCAACGGTGGCGGTGGGCGCGGGCAGTCGTGGCCTGACCGCCCGCGTCGAGATGCTTGCCGGCGTCATCGAGGGGCTTCGCTCGGTGGGCGCCGATCCGTTCATCGTGCCAGCCATGGGCAGCCATGGTGGTGGCACCGCCGAGGGACAGCTCGAGGTGCTGACCGGCTATGGGATCACCGAAGACGCTGTCGGTGCACCCATCCGGGCCACGATGGAGACCGTCGAAGTGACCCGCACCCCGGGCGGCGTCCCGATGTTCCTCGATCGCCATGCCGCCGGGGCGGATCACTTCTTCCCGGTAAACCGAATCAAGCCGCACACCTGCTTCACCGGTCCTCTGGAGAGCGGGCTCTCGAAGATGTGCGTGGTCGGGTTCGGCAAGCAACCGGGTGCCGCCCAGATCCATGCGTCCGGCCCCGAGGTGATGCGTCAGATGATCATCGACGGCATCGCCGCGCACCGGACCACCGGTCGACTCCTCGGTGGATTCGCGAGCATCGAGAATGCCGCCGGTGACGTCGTCGTGGCCGAGGCCCTGCTGGGATCGGAGATCGGCGCAGCGCGCGAGATCGCCCTCACCGACCTTGCCAAGACGCATGTGACCCGGTTGGCGTTCGAACCGATCGACGTGTTGATCATCAACGAGATCGGCAAGGACATCAGCGGCGTGATGATGGACCCGAACGTCACCGGCCGCTATTGGGTCAACGGGCTCGATGGTCAGTCCACCACGGCGACCATCGTGGCGCTCGGCCTCACCGACGGGGGCCACGGCAATGCCCTGGGCATCGGGCTCGCCGACTTCATCACCACCGAGGTCGCCGCGAAGGTCGATTGGCACAAGACGTACATCAACTGCTTCACCGCCGGCCCCGCCGGGGTTCGACGTTCGCGGATGCCGATGGCACTGCCCACCGAGGAAGACGCGATCAAAGCCGCGCTTTCGATGTGCGGCCGACCGGTCCACGAGCCGAAGCGGGTCGTCCGTATTCGGTCGACGTTGCATCTCACCGAGATGTGGATCAGCGACGCATTGCTCGGCGACCTCCCGCCCGGCGTCATCGCCGGCTGAAGCGCCTCGGACACCATGAACGACCCGGCCCCGATCACTCACGACGATGTCATCGACGCGCGCCGTCGACTCGACGGGGTGATCCGCAAGACGCCGACACGTCTCGCCGACGCGGTGTCGAGAGCCCTCGGGCGTCCGGTCTATCTCAAGCCCGAGCATCTGCAGCGGGCCGGATCGTTCAAGATCCGCGGGGCCTACAACCGGATCAGCCGACTCGATCCGGGGATCGATGTGGTTGCCGCGTCGGCGGGGAACCACGCCCAGGGTGTCGCTCTCGCCTCGTCACTGACCGGTCGTCGTTCGGTGATCTTCATGCCCGAATCGGTCTCGCTCCCGAAGCTCAAGGCGACGGAGGGTTACGGCGCCGAGGTGATCATCGGTGGGCCGAGCCTCGACGACTGCCTCGGTCTCGCGCGTGCCTATGCCGCTGAACACGGCGCAGTGTTCGTGCCGCCCTTCAACGATCCGCTGATCATCGCCGGCCAGGCGACCGTCGGCGTGGAGGTGGCCGAGGAGTATGCGGAGACGGCGAACGCTTCCGACGCCCCGGTGATCCTCATTCCCGTCGGGGGTGGCGGTCTCGTCGCCGGCTCCGCCTTCGCGCTTCGGCACGCAATGCCGACCGCGACGATCATCGGGGTGGAGGCCGAAGGAGCGAAGTCGATGAGGCTTTCGCTCGACGCGGGTCATGTGGTCACGCTCGACACCACATCGACCATGGCCGACGGCATCGCGCTGCGGGCGCCGGGTGAGATCACCTTCGAGATGACTCGTGCTCTGGTCGACGACGTGATCACCGTGACGGAGGATGAGATCGCTGAGGCGGTGCTCTTCCTCATGGAACGGGCCAAGGCGGTTGTCGAGCCGTCTGGCGCGGTTGGCCTGGCGGCCTTGCTGGCCGGCAGGATCAGCGGTGCCCACCCTGCGGTCGTAGTGCTGTCGGGCGGCAACGTCGATCCCATGCTGCTCACGTCGATCGTCACGCGCGGGCTCTCCGCCGCCGGCCGGTATCTGCGCCTGCGCATCGTCTTCCGTGACCGCCCCGGCTCGCTTGCCGCATTGACAGCCGTCATCGCCCGTCTCGGACTCAATGTCCTCGACGTGGAGCACCACCGCACCGGCGTGCAGATCGGTGTCGATCAGGTCGAGGTCCTCATGGTCCTGGAGACGCGCAACCCCGAGCATCGCAGCAACGTGATCGACACCCTCCGCGCCGAGGGCTTCGAGGCCACGCTGCTTTGAGCATGACGCCGCGTCCTGACGCGGCGAGCAGCGCAGGCCGCGTCAGGAAATCCCAGTCGTTCAGGCGTTCGCGGAGTCGGCGGCTGTGTCCGGCGCGGCCGGCGCGACGAAGCTCACCGTGACCGTGCGCTCGTCGACGCCACGGACGACGGTCAGAACGATGGTGTCGTCGTTGGTGTCGAGGGCAATCGCAAGGGCATCGAGGCTGTCGATCGTCACCGATCCCGCCGAGACGATAACATCGCCCTGGGCCAGACCGGCTCGCTGGGCCGGGGAGTCCTCGGCGACGCCGCGTACGAGCAGACCGGTGACCTCGGGCAGTCCGGCGGCCCGCCGCACCGCAGCTGTGGCCGCCGCCGGGGCCAGCGCAACGCCGAGACGTCGACGATGGAACGACGATCCGGCGATGAGCGCGTCGATACGAGTCCGGGTGGCGCCGGCGTAAGCGATGGCTTGGTAACCGACGTCGGATCGGTTGGTGTTGATGCCGATCAGGTTGCCGTCCACGTCGACCAGCGGTCCGCCTGACGCGCCGCGGGCCAAGGCCGCAGTGTGCTCGATGGCGTTGGCGATCGAGCGTCCCCGTGGGCCGGGGAACGAGCGGTCGACGGCAGCGACGTTTCCGACGCCGACGCTCCCGTCGCCGTGCGCGGCAACGACGACGTGACCGGGCAACGGAGCGGTTTCGGCGGCCCGGAGCGGAACCACCGATCCGGTGTCGACGGCGAGGGCGATCAGGTCACCTTCGGTGTCCGACCCGCGTACCTCGGCCTGCTCGACGCGGCCGTCGGCGAAACGGACCTGGGTGGTGCGAGCCCGCAGCGAGTGAGCGTTGGTGACGACGACCCCCTCGGCGATGACGACGCCGGAGCCCCGGCCGTCTCGCCCGATGGCGACGGTGGCTGCGGCCGCCTGGGCCGAGACGCTGGCAAGAGCCGTGTTGAGTTCATGGAGTGGGGTGGCCATGGTGTGTCCTTCGAGGGTGGGAGGTGGGGACTTGTAACTAGCGATTTGCAAGTTACCACCATCTCCGGCGTAGCTGCGAGACTTGCCGCGTGCACGATCACGCCCTCGCTCTCGCTCTCGATCAGGTCGGCGACCGGTGGTCCCTCCTCGTCGTCCGGGCACTGCTCAACGGACCGCGTCGCTACAACGAGCTCGCCGGTGACGTGTCCGGCATCGCCCCGAACGTCTTGGCTGCCCGGCTTCGCCACCTGGAAACAGAGCGACTGCTGACGTCGACCCCGTACCAGGAGCGACCTCGGCGGCTCGCCTACGAGCTCACCACGACCGGCCGCGAGCTCGCCACGGTGCTCGGTGCGCTGTCGTCGTGGGGTGCTCGTATGCACGGCCTCCCCGAGCACCGGGTCCACGACGCCTGCGGTTCGTCGCTGTCGTGGCGTCCCTGGTGCCCGACCTGCGGGACGGTTGTCGAACGACTCAGCGAACCGACCACACCGGGAACGGCGGAGCGGACGGCGCCACTCGTGTGGATGTGACGCGCCGGTCGGCGCGCCGGCGACCCCTCAGCCGCTGTTGCGGAGTCCCGTTGCCAAGCCGTTGAGGGTGAGTTGGATGCCCCGTTCGACAAGTTCTGCTGTGGCCGCATCGTCGCCCCCCATGCGGTAGCGACGCAGGAAACCGATCTGCAGGTGGTTGAGCGGATCGAGGTAACCGAATCGGTTGCGGATGCTACGGGCGAGCGCGGGGTTGTCGGCGAGCAGAGCGGTGTCTCCGGTGATCGCCAGCATCTGATCGACCGTTCGTGCATGTTCGGCGGCGATCCGTGCCATCACTTCGCGGGCGTTCGGGATTGCTTCGGCGAGATCGGCATAGCGCGTGGCGATCGTGAGGTCGCTTTTCGCGAGCACCATACCCATGTTCGAGAACACGGCGCGAAGCAATGGCCAGCGCGCATACATGTCCTTCAGGATTGCAAGCCTCGAGCCATCGTCGCCGATCCACGAGGCGAGCGCAGTGCCGGTTCCGTACCAGCCCGGAAGCATGATCCTCGCCTGGCTCCACGAGAACACCCAGGGGATGGCGCGCAAATCCTGGATCCGTGCCGAAGCCGTCCTGGACGACGGTCGACTTCCGATGTTCAGCTTCGCGATCTCCGTGATCGGCGTGAGGGCACGGAACACGTCGGCGAACCCGTCGGTTTCGTAGACGAGGGATTGATACTCGGCGCGTGCGAGATCAGCGAGATCGTCCATCACCGCGCTGTACTGGTCGCGGTGCCCGTCGATGTTCTCGGTGTCGACGCAGCTCGCTTCGACGGTGGCCGCAAGGACGGTCTCCAGATTGCGGCGGGCGAGCTCGGCGTCGGCGAACTTCGCCGCCACGATCTCACCCTGCTCGGTCACTCGTAGCGCACCGTTCACACTCCCCGGCGGTTGAGCCAGGATCGCTTCGTATGCCGGACCCCCTCCTCGCCCGACAGTCCCGCCGCGACCGTGGAACAGCCGTAAGTGCACGTTGTGTTCTCGAGCGACGCGGACAAGGTCACCCTCGGCACGGTAGAGCGCCCAGTTCGCGGCAAGGTAGCCGCCGTCCTTGTTCGAATCGGAGTACCCGAGCATGACCTCCTGGCTCTCACCGCGGCTACGAACCCGCGAGCGGTACCAGGGATCGGTGAGCAGCGATCTGAGCGTCGCGCCCGCATGGCGAAGGTCGTCGATGGTCTCGAACAATGGCACGATGTCGACCTCGATGCCCGCCTCCTTGGTCAGAACGGCGACTTCGAGAAGGTCGCTGACGGCGTTGGAGGCGGAGATCACGTAGTGGGGAACGGCTGCCTCGCCGATCCTCCGAATGCCGTCGGCCGCAGCGTCGAGAATGGCGAGCTCGCTCGTTGTCTTCTCCGAGTACAACGCCCGCGGAACGCGGAGTGGACGGGGTGTTCCCAACTCCGCGAGAAGCACCGAACGGCGTGATTGCTCGTCGAGCGAAAGGTAGTCGGGACACACCAGTGCGGTCGCCAGAAGCTCGGCGACGGTCTGTTCGTGGACTGCGGCATTCTGTCGGAGATCGAGACCGCAGAGGTGGAAGCCGAAGAGGGCCACGTCCCGTCGGACCGGGCGGACGACGGCGTCGGCGACCGACCGCGCACCGTGTGCCGCAAGGGACTCGATGACGATGTCGAGATCTCGGATGAGTTCGTCCGGCGACCCGTACGGTTCGCGCTCGACCTCGAGAATCGACACCGGAACCACTCCGATCGACGCACGGCACGTTCCGGCGAGCCGACCCTGCATCCCGCGCAGCGCACGACGGTACGGTTCGTCGGCCCGGAACGGCGAATCATCCCCGGATGACTCCGCCAGCGAATCGAGGACTTCGCTCGGTCGGACGAGCCGGGACGACATCGAAAGCTCGATGGCGAGGCGGCCCAGCGCGTTGAGATGGTGCGAGAACGCGATACCAGCTTGGCGATCGAGGGCGTAGCGCACGACATCAGCGGTCACGAAGGGATTGCCGTCGCGATCACCGCCGATCCATGACCCCATCCGGATCACCGGGGGGACCACCCGGTCGCCGAGTTCCGGCCAACGCGCAGAGATCTCCGCGCTGGCCCCGTCCTGGAGCTGTCCAATGGCCCGGAACAACGAGAGCTCGTAGTAGCCGAGCGCTTCGTTGATCTCATCACGGACACGCAGCCGGCTGAGGCGAAGGATGGCCGTTTGCCAGAGCATGAGGACGCTGAGCCGCAGTTGGGCGACGACCTCATCATCCCGATGGCCGGGCCGGGCGAGGAGGTCGGCGATCACCCGTTGGGTGTCGAGGATCGTCTTTCGTCGCACCTCGGTCGGGTGCGCGGTGAGCACGGGGCTGACCCGCAATCGATCGAGCACCGCTCCGACCTGCGCAGCGTCGACGCCTGCCTTGATGAGATGGTCGAGGCTCGCCGCCAGGCTGCCGACCTGGGGTGGCGATCCCGCCTCGCGATGGAATCGCCGTCGGCGGTTCGAGTGCACGTCCTCGGCGACGTTGGCCAGAAGCGTGAAGAGACTGAACGCCCGGACGACGTGGAGCGCCGTTTCGACGTCGAGCGCGTCGAGGACGTTCACCAACTCCGGATCGTGCATGCCGGATCGCCTGGCGTCGACGGCGAGCCGCCTGACCTTCTCGACGACCTCGTACACCGACTCGCCGGCCTGCTCCCGGATGACATCGCCGACGAGCCGGCCCACCAACCGGATGTCCTCGTCGAGCTGGGCATCCTTCTCCCGATCCGTTCGTTCCACGCCACCAGTCTGACCGGATCACGCGAAGTGATCATGCAGCGTTCGTTACGATCAGGCGACGATCCGTTTCCTCGCGATCGTCCGGCGCAGTTTCGCCTGGGGACTACGGCTCCGGTGACTCCGACCCGGTGGGAGCGGTCGGGCCGGCGATCACCCGGACGGGGACCGGAGGGGAGAGGAAGGTCTCTGTACCGACCGTCCAGGTGGAGCTCAGCGTCCCCGTGAAGGCGTAGCGGAGAAGATACGTTCCCGGCGCGATACCCATTGCTGGTCGGCCGTCACAATCACCGATCTCGAGACCCGGGAGCGGTTGGTCGATGAAGTCGATCGGTTCGCCGGATCGCTCGCCGGACGACACGAACCGGGCCATGACCGCGAACGTGTTCGGGTGCAGCACATATGCCTCGACCCGAGCCGACGTGTCCCAGATCACGGACGTCCCAGCGAGCGCGGCGACCCGTTCAGTTGGCCGGAGATCGCGTCCGGCGGTGATCGCCGCCGTTCGCGCATTCGTCCATACGATCCGGTCGTTCGATGCCCCGGGTGACGGGAGCGTCGCGCAACTGACGAAGGAGCTGCCTTGTTGGAGTGGGACTGCGCGGGGGAGGAGCGTCGAGACGGACGGGGCCGCCGTCGACAACGCGCCGTTGGAGCCCGAAGTATCCGCACCGCCGGTCGCGCCGCTGCCCGGATCCGGATCCGAATCCGAATCCGACGGCGACCCCGACGCCCGTTCCCGAAGCGCCAATGCGGTCGGGGCAGCCTCGACGGTACGAGGCTGAGGAAGGCTCGGCCCGGCCTGCCGCGGTGCACCTTGGGGCGCCGTGACGGGAATCGTCGTCGCCCCGGCTTCGCGTACTCCGGGAGACGAGAACCCAGCCGGCTGACTCGCGTTTGGAGAGGCCGTGCTTGCCGCCGGTGAGCTTCGCACCGCGCCACTTGAGCGGCGCGACTCCTCGGCTGGTTCTTCGAAGGATGGATCCCCGACGTCAGGCTTCTTGCCGTCGTCTGTGGTGATCGCCGGAGAAGGAGGATCAGAGCCTGCGACGGTGCTGGGAGGAACGATCATCGGCGCAACGGTTCCGGTTGCCGGCGGACCCGAAACTGCGCCTTGGAGCGGTTCGGAACCGGTCTTCGTTCCCTCGAGTGTCTTCGCCATGGCGATCGACGGCACCAGAACGACAAGGGCGCCGGCGAACGCTGTCAATGCGCGTCCATGTCTCGCTGCACCCATGCAGGCACTATCGGCATGTCGGCGGCAAGCCTTGAAAGCCTCAGCGACCCCCGGAAACGTCGATAACAGCGCCGCAGAGGTACGTCGCGGCGTCGGAGCACAGAAAGGCGATCACCGAGGCGATCTCGGGCGCCGTGCCCACGCGCTGCATAGGGATCTGCGTGCGGAGTCGCTCGGCTCGGTCGGGTTGGCCTCCCGATGCGTGGATGTCGGTGTCCACGAGACCGGGTCGGATGGCGTTGACAAGGATGCCTTCTTCAGCCACCTCTTTGGCCAGACCGACGGTGAAGGTGTCGATCGCCCCCTTGGCGGCGGCGTAGTCGACATACTCGCCGGGGCTCCCCAGGCGGGCCGCAGCCGACGACACGTTGACGATGCGCCCGCCGAGACCGCCTCGTTTCGTCGACATCCGTCGGACCGCTTCACGCGAGCACAGGATCGTGCCGAACACGTTCACGGCGAACATCATCTGGACACGCTCGAGGGTGAGCGCGTCGACGCGGGTCTTCGAGCCGACGATCCCGGCGTTGTTGACGACAGCACGCAAGGCTCCGACTTCATCGGCGGCAGCGAACATCATCAACACGTCGTTCTCCCGACTGACATCGCACCGGATCGTGCGAACCGTGGCGCCGAGAGCGGTGCAGTCGCGCTCCGTGGCTGCGGCGGCTGCGGCGTCGGACCGGTAGGAGAGCACCAGATCCCAGCCTTGTTCGGCGAGGGCGAAGGCCGTGGCCTTTCCGATTCCCCGGGTACCGCCGGTGACAAGAGCAAGTGGACGCACGACGACGAAGCTATGCGCCGGCAACCGACGCACCGCTCGAATTGATTTCCGGTCAGGGCGCGTGGCGGTGGGGCTCGCGCAGATGGCGTCGGCTCCGCGTGAAGAGGACCCACCCCACAGCCAAGACGAACCAGCAACTGATCGCCCGGTAGACGAGGGCCGTCGGGAGCGCATGCAACTCGGAGATCCCGCCGGCAGTCAACGCCGAGGCGATTGCTGCTTCGACGATGCCCACACCGGCCGGGGTGAAACCGACGGCGGCCGCCCCGATGCCGGCGGCATAGATGGCGAACATGAATCGCCAAGGCACAGGCTGGCCGAAGCCCGCAACTGTCGCGCACAGACAGGCGGCGTCGAGCAACCAGTTGCTCAGCGCGAAGATCATCACAAAAGCGGCGTCGATGCGACCGAGGTGGTACGAACCGAGGCGGTCGACCAGATCCCTCGACCATCCGTCGAGGTTCCCCGGCCGGCGGAGCACGCGATAGGCGAAGCGCGTGGGGCCGTTGAGCAACCGGGCAACCTGGTCGCGTCCGGCCGGACGCCGCACGGCGATCAGGACGAGGAGCATCGGAATGGTGCCGAGCAGCGTCAACCCCACGCCTGCCAACGCGGCGAGACCGTTCCCGGAAAGCACCGCGCCCAACGCGATGAGCAACGCGAATGCAACCGTCGAGACGACTCCAGTGATCATCAGAGTCCACGCGATCAGCCCGGAGTCGGCGCCGCGGTGGCTGTACTCCGAAGCGGTATGGGCTGTCGCCGCCGCAGAACCCGCGACCGGCACGGTCACCGAGACGGCATTGCTGGCGTACGTGATCCGCAGAGCCTCCAGCAGAGGGATCCGAATGCCGCCAGCCTTCAGGGTGATCCGCTGGACGCGGGCAAAGCTCGCCATGGAGCCGATCTCGAGCCCGAAGGCGGCGACCAGCCACATCGGATGGGCGACGCGCAGCGAGAGTCCCTTTGCCCGCAACGTGAACCAGATGAGCCACAGTGCGAAGACCACCAAGGCGGCGTACTCGACGGTGCGGTGGTGGCGGCGTCGCTTCGCTCCGTGCAGGCGTCGGGAGGGAAGATGCCACGACGACCAACCGGGGACGTTCGCCGGTTCTTCTCGCCCGGTCGGCTCTACTCGGTGGGTGGTGCGCATGCGTACCCCGCCTGACGAGAGGTGCTCTGTTCGTTCAACCGGTTCGCCGGAACTTCGAGACGAGATGCGGCCCAGCTTGTACGGCAGCGTACCGGGGTGGATTGGTCGGCGAAGTACAGGTCGGGAGACACGCAACCTCGCAATCGAAGTTCGCGTTGTGGAAGAACGCAATCGACTGGCGCCGCGCCATCGCGCCTACCTCGGGGTTCACCACGCGGTGCAGCGTCGAGCGCCAGCGGTCGTTGGTCCATTGGGCCAACATGTCTCCCACGTTGATCACGAATGCATCGTCAATGCTCGGCACCGACACCCACGACTCGGTGCGGTGGTCCAGTACTTCGAGTCCGCCCGGTGCTGCGTCCTGGCGAAGGACGGTCAGGGTTCCGTAATCGGTGTGTGCACCGGCCCGGAGCTGACCTGGCAGAGCCTCGCAGTCCTGGCTCGGATAGTTGAGCGCTCGGAGGGCGTTCGTCCCGCGGTCGATGCGCATGGCGAAGAAGTCCGGTTCCAACCCGAGGCCGATCGCGCTGAGACGGAGCAAGCGGGCAGACAACGCCTCCATCGCCAGGAAGTAGTCCTCGAGAACAGGCCGTAGCTCGGGGAGCGCCCTCGGCCAGAGGTTCGGCGAGAAGAGCAGTTCCTCGTCGGGATCCGTAAGCGTTGTGGAGGTCCGCCGAACCGGTCCGACGTTGAAGATCTCCTTGAGATCCGGCGCGCCTCCTTCACCGAGCGAGTTGCTCAACGTCTCACCGGCGATCGGGACGTAGCCGAACGGGTAGTCGGGTCGTGGACGCTCCGCAGCAAGGCGTTCCGCGAGCGGTAGGTCGAAGAACGAGCGGACGGTCGACCAGGTTCGTTCGAGGAGGGCGTTCTCGACAGCGTGGCCGGTGATCTGGAAGAACCCGACATCTCTGCACACGTCATCCAGGTCCCGGGCGACCGCCGTCTCGTTGCGGGAGATGTCGATCACCGGAACCATCTGGCCATGTTCGCGCTCAGAACAATGCGTCAGAACACCTCCCAGGTGCGTAGGGAGGTTTTCTGCCCCCGTTTTATGGGGGCAACCTCTCTCCTGATGCCCGTGAGCACTCGTGTTGCGAGCAGTCGAGCGAAGCGAGCGGCGCAGCGCCAATGAACAGAGGGGCAACCTCTCTCCGAACGCTTAGGGCTCGACGATGTTGAATCCGGTCGTGAACACGTCGAGGTTGGTGAAGATGGTGACGAGGGCCTGGGGGTCGCCCGTGATGGTGATGCGGCCCTCGGTGACAGCGTCGATCATCGTGGTTCGGCCGAGGATCACGTTCAGCAGGTCGGGTCGGGTGGTGGTGACAGACGCATCCGGGGCCGATGACCTGACGTTCCAGCAGCTCAGGGTTCGGTTCGACAGCTCGAGCCGCCAGTGCTCGTCGACGTCGGTGAAGTGCCAGGCGACCTCCTTGTGGACGCCGCCGACGTTCTCGGCCTGTAGGCGCACGCCGAGCAACTCGAAGATCTGCTCGATGGTCAGCGCGGCGAGCATCGAACCGCCCCGGTTGTCCCGCGGCTCCGGCGGCCCGGACCGGAGTTCCTGGGCCGCCATGAGGTACGCGTTGCGGAAGGTCGTCGACTCCGACTGGTACCCGAGCTGTTCGAAACTGTCCGACTGGAGTTGGCGTGCGCCTTCGTGGTCGGGAAACCCGAACACAACATGGTTGAGCACCTCGCACACCCACCGGTAGTCGCCGGCATCGAAGGAGACCCGCGCCTTGTCCACCACTGCGTCGGGTCCGCCCATGAACTCCACGTATCGCTTCCCGGCTTCGGTCGGCTCGTGGGGATGCAGATGTGACGGGTTGGCGTCGTACCACGACAGGTAGCGCTGGTAGACCGCTTTCACGTTGTGCACGAGGGAGCCGTAGTAGCCACGGGTGTGACCGTGGGCCATGAACTCCGGCGGCAGCTCGAGCGCGGCGGCGATCTCTGTCGGCGTTGCGCCCTGGTTGGCCAGTCGCAGGCTCTGGTCGTGCATCCACCGGTAGAGGTCTCGTTGCAGGATGAGGTACGCCCGCACGTCGTCTCGTCCCCAACGCGGCCAGTTGTGCGAGGCGAAGAACAACTCGGTCTTGTCGCCGAAGAGATCGATTGCCTCGCCGATGTACTTCGACCAGGCGAGCGCGTCTCGGACCTTGGCACCGCGGATCGGTACGAGGTTGTGCATCGTGTGCGTGCAGTTCTCGGCCATGCAGAGCCAACCGTGATCCGGGAAGAAGAAGTTCATCTCGGCGGGCGCCTCGGTCTCCGGCGTCAGCTGGAACACGATCCGGACGCCGTCGACGATCAGTTCCTGCCCGGTGTGGGTGATGTCCTCGGTCGGGGCGATCAGACCGCCACGGGCGATCGGCAGGGCCTTGCCGAGACCGCAGTCGACGTGGGCTCGCGGTCCGGCGGGGAGGAAGGGGCCGAACTGGTAGTTCGCCCGGCGCAGCATGGCCGGGCCGGCGAGCAGGTTCTCCGAGACCGCTTCGTGGAGGAAGCCGATCGGCGCGATCACCCGGCAGCGGCCCGCCGCTACGTCGTCTTCCGTGGTGACGCCGCGGACACCGCCGAAGTGGTCGACGTGGGAATGGGTGTAAATGACCGCCGTGACCGGTCGGGCCCCGAGGGTGGTGTTGGCTAGTTCCAGGCTCGCCCGGGCGCAGTCCTCGCTCGTCAGCGGGTCGATGACGATCCAGCCCTCTGTTCCGGCGATGAACGTGAGACTGGAGATGTCGTAGCCACGGGCCTGCCAGACGCCGGGCGCGACCTCGAAGAGACCGTGCTCGTTGTTCAGCTGGGCCTGGCGCCACAGGCTCGGATGGACGGTGTCGGGGATCTCGTCGGAGCGTAGGAAGCCATAGCGCTCCATGTCCCACACGACGAGGCCCGTCGGCGAGGTGATCCGGCCGCCGGGTATCTGCGCCATGAGGCCACGGGTCGTCCTCTCGTAGTCCCCCCTGTCAAGGTCGATCGCGGCCGCCCGGTTCGCGTTTGCCGTGTGCTCGGTCGCCGGTTTGCGGGTGGTGTCGATGGCCATGTCGTGGATTCTGGCCACTCCGTCGGCGCCCTGCAATCTCAAGTTCCTCAAGTCAGAGCGAAGATTCTCTGCTCTTGGTGAAGATGGACATCGATAGTCAAAGAAAGCACTTGGAAACTTCTCGAATTCGTCAGTTTTGATTCAAGAATCTGCCGCTTTGCTTTGGTCCTGTCGATCAGAGTCCGAACTCCTTGTGCATGACCTCTCCCCGCAATACGGCTGAATCTCTCACTCCAGCCCAACAGAAACTGCTCAATGATCATCTCCCGATCGTGCAGTTCATGGTTACTGATCTACTTCGGAGAGTTCCGAGTTACATCCAGCGCGACGACCTGTATTCCGCAGGGATGTTGGGTCTACTCCAGGCGGTTCGGGCCTACGATGAAACGCGCGAAGCGAAGTTCTCGACCTTCGCACGTGTCCGAATTCAGGGCGCTCTGCTAGACGAATTACGCTCTCGGGACTGGGCCTCGCGCGGGGTCCGCCAGCAGGCACGTCAGGTCGAGCTGACCACGGAGCACCTTTCCAATCAGCTCGGGCGGGTACCAACGGTAGAAGAAGTCGGCACATCGGCCGGTATTCACAACGATCAGATCCACCGCCTGAAGGCCGATTTGCACCGAGCCACCGTGTTGAGCTTCGACGGCGCGCCCGTTGACGCGAACCGGACGCCGCTCGACGTCCTCGCGATCCATCAGGACCACCTCGATCCCGCTGAGCAGCTCGAACAGCGCGAGATGACCGCCTACGTACGGGACGCGGTCGCCAATCTCCCTGAACGACTCCGCCACGTCGTCGTCGGCTACTTCCTCGAGGAACGACCGATGGCCGAGCTCGCGGCAGAACTGGGTGTCACCGAGTCCCGGATCTCCCACATGCGGTCGGAGGCCCTCGCGCTGATGGCTGAAGCGATCCGCACCGTGACCGCAGAGGAGAAGCCCACCAACGACGAGACCGGTGTGGCGTTCCGTCGCCGCTCGGCGTACTACGCCGCCGTCGCCGCAACGTCGGACTACCGGAGCCGCCTGGCGAAGACCCCGGCCGTGCCCACGATGGGAACAGTTTCGCCCCGGGCCGCGCTCGGATGAGCCCGGCCTTCGGGCGCGGTCGACCCCTTGCCCTCGTCGTCGATGACTCCCGCGCCAGCCGCAGTGCGATGCACCGGATCCTGGCAAGCGTCGGTTTCGACGTTCTCGAGGCAGAACACGGTGTCGATGCGCTGCGACTCATGCATGCCGAGGGGGCGATCGAGTTCGTTCTCGTCGACTGGCACATGCCGGTGATGGATGGCCTCGCGCTCATACAGGCACTCCGGAAGGAACCCCGATGGGCGTCGCTGCCGATCGTGATGGTCAGCGCCGAGGTCGACCAGAAGCAAATTGCCCGCGCGGTTTTGGCCGGTGCCGACGAGTACGTGATGAAGCCCTTCGACGGTCCGATGCTGATCGGGAAGCTGCGACTGCTCGGCATCACCATGCCGGTCGACCTTGAAGCTGGTCGGCGATGAACGCCGTTTCGGGCGCGCCGGCTCTGGTATCCGTTCCCCGCCCCGTCGCCGCGTGCCGGCAGTCAACCAGAATCCCCGACGCAGGAGGCAATCGATGAGCCAGCCACCAACCTCGACCACCGCTCTTCTCGATACCGAGGCCAGCACGGCCGCGGAGACGTCGTTCTTCCGTGACATCGATCCGTTCAGCGCGCTCGTCGAGTCCGTGATCCCGGAGATCCTCATGGCACGAGGTGCGGCCGCTGCACTCACGATCTGGTGCGCAGCCTGTTCGAGCGGACAGGAGCCCTACAGCGTTGCCATCGCGGTCACCGAGGCATTCCCCGAGCTGGTCAGGAACGGCCGCTTGCGCATCGTTGCCACCGACCTCGCCAGTGATGTCGAGCGGACGAAAGCGGGTCGCTTCACCCAGCAAGAGGTGAGCCGGGGTCTCCCTGTCCGTCACCTGCTGCGGCACTTCCAGCAAGACAGAACGGAATGGGTCGTCTCTCGTCAGCTCCGTCAGATACTCGACGTCCGAGTCCTCGATCTGACCGGGTCGTGGCCGGCCATCCCGAAGTGCGACATCGTGTTTCTCCGAGATGTCCTCGTGTCGTTCGACCCCGGGGCGCAACGAACGATCCTCGAGCGGATCCGTGGCGACGTCTTGCGTCCGTTCGGACATCTCTTCCTCGGCAACAGTGAGCGCGTCGACAACGGGTGGGTGCGGCGAACCGCCGGTCGCTCCGTCTTCTGTGCAGAGCCACGTCCATGATCGAAGCCCTTTCCCTCAGTCGCGCTTCCCTCGGTCGGGCGATCACATCGGCGATCGAAGCAATGCTCGGTGGTGAAGCGGTCGAGGTCCGGCCCGAGCCGGGCGAGTTCACCCTCGCCTCGGCGATCGGGATCACCGGGACGCACAACGCCGCTGTGGTGGTGCGGGCGAACAACGCGGCGACGAAGCACTTCGGCGCAGCCATGTTCGGCTTGAACGAAGTCGACGTCACCTCTGCGGAGATCGCCGACGCGCTGCTCGAACTCACCAACGTGATCGGCGGCGCCGCGAAGCTCGCCGTGGGGGGCGAGAACACGCTCATGCTTCCGGTCCTCGTTCCGGTCGATCTCACCGAGGATGATGTCCGGAAAGCGGACAACGTCATCTCCTTCGCTGTCCGCGACCGCATTGTCGGCGTCCACGTGGTCGACGGTGTGTTCATCGCCTCGGATTGAGCCGACGGAGGGCGTTTCCGATCGTCGGTGAGACGCTGCGGCGCCCGGTCTGACTACCCCCAAGCCCACGCAACCGAGCGAAGTCACTGCGGTGGTGCTTCACCGTCTTGCCGCTGGGGTTGGACAGCGGCTGTCAGAACGGCGTTACTTCGACCGACGAGCGGGTTCGGCAACGATGAACCTGTTCCGGCCGGTCGTCTTGGCCTGGTACATGGCCTCGTCTGATGACCGAAGCAGCGCCTGCGGATCGCACGACAGGTTTTCGCACACGGCGATACCGATCGAGACCGTCTGCAGGCGACCCTCGGGTAGGGCCTTCGAACACATGTCGGGCGTCTTCTCCAGTAGGCGCTTCGCCAGAGCCTCGGCCCCCGAGCGTCCGGTGCCCGGACAGACGAGCAGGAACTCCTCGCCGCCCCATCTCGCCGCGACGTCGTAACCCCGGACGACTGCCTCGATCGCCTCCGCGAACAGACGGAGTACGGAGTCGCCCATCTCGTGTCCGAACTCGTCGTTCACCGACTTGAACTTGTCGAGGTCCATCATGAAGATCGCGAACTCCTCGCCGGAACGCTGCGCTCGAGCCGCTGCCTGGGCCAGCGCACGCGAGCCGCGGCGACGGTTTCCGATTCCGGTGAGTTCGTCCGTCTCGACTTCGGAACGAAGCTTCGCGGTCTGCTCGGCTCGGGCGAGGGACACGACGAGACGATCGGCGATGTCGTCGAGGCGGTTGTCGCTCGGTGCAACGCCTCCCGTCCACCACACGTGCAGTGTCATCTTGGCGTTGCGGTCGATCTCATCGACGCGTTCGGAATGGATGATCTCCTCATCGGTGTTCCCCGACTCGACGATGATCGGTCCGCCGAAGCGGGAGATCTCGACGAGTATGCGTGCGGCCTCTGCTCCGGGAAGCGATGCGAACGTTGACGCGAGTTCGAACAGATCGACCTCGCCGTAGTCGTCGCCGAGAGCACTGACCAGTTCGATCGCCTGCGAAGCAGCAGCGGCCCGGCGGAGTCGCTCGGCCTCGATCAGCAGACCGAGCATCGAGGAGATCTGATCGGATGCCCGATCGACGAGCCCGGCATCGACGAGTCCCTTGGGCGCCCCCGTAACTCCGAAGTACCCGATCGGCACACTGCGGTCTGCGCCAAACACGGAGCTGCACACCTGGTCGTCGGAGGCCTCGATCAGGGCGATGTCCGACCGGTCGACCATGGGCTCGACCCAGCCACCAAGCGATTCGTGGACAGGTGGCACGTCGGGCGCGGAGAAGTACAGGGCGCACGCTGTCACCGGTGTGCACTGCATCACGGTCGTGAGCGCAGCGCGGGAGAACTCGGCGAGGTTGAGCCGCGCCGTTGCCAGCTTGGACAGCTCGAGGAGGCTGTTCGACACCATCAAGGCGGTGAGCATCTCGGCATGGACCGAGGCCGGGTCCTGCAGTGCGAGCAGCAGGTCCCCCTGCCGGGCGTCGAGCTCGGCCAGGCTGCGGGCGGCCGAGCGGGGTTCGCTGCCCCGCTGCGTGTTTCCCGTCCCGGTGCGCAGTTGGGTCGTAGAACTCATGGCTGCCCTGTCGGTGTGGTGGGGTCGGTGGTGTTGCGAGCAGTGGAGCGGAGCGGAGCGGCGCAGCGCCGATGGATGGGGCTCATGGCTGGTTGCGTCCGGCAATCTCCATGACGGAACCCACCCGGCGTTCTGCTTCCGCGAGGATTCGATCGGGGCTTTCGCTTCCGAGTCCGATCGCCTTGAGGATGCCGCGCGGGGTGGTGATGTCATCAGGTCCGGACGACGCACTTGCGCCGGCCACGATGGCCCCGAACCGATGTCCACCCCACACTGCCCGCGAGAGCGAGTCGGTCAGCGCCTCGGCGGGTGCATGGTGCGATCGGACGGCGCGAACGAGGCGTTCCGGGAAGAACAGCCGGTCGAGGTGGTTGGCTCCGACGTCGGTGTGGGTGCGGCCGAACAGCGCTTTCTCGGTCTCGAGGAGTGGTCGGCCGTTCTTCGATCGCCGGATCTGGACGGCAGCGTGCAGTTCCGGGTCGTCGCGGAACAGGAGCAGATCGCCGATGTCGTGCACCATGCCGCAGGTGAAAGCCTCATCGACGTTGCTGCCGAGACGATGAGCGAGGACCGAGGCGGCCGCCGCGGCGGTGATGGAGCGTGCCCAGAAACCCGGCGGGAACCCGACGTCATCCGGGCCGAGCACGAGCGCCGCCGTCCGGCAGGTGGCGATCGCCTCCACCGCGTTCACGCCGAGCAGAACCATTGCCTGGCGGACGTTGCTGACCCGCCGCGCCTGTCGCAGATGCGGCGCATTCGCCGCGGCCATCACCGCGACGGTGAGTGACGGATCGATCTCGGCCAGCGGTGTCAGGTCGGCGTCGTCACTTCTGGCGAGCTCGTGCAGGACCGCCGAAGCGACGAGCGGCTGGGTGGGCAGGAGTTGGGCTCGTGACAACGTCGATGCTGACATGGGCAGTGCGGTCCTCGGTTGGTTGCCCGTCGGAGTTCCTCGGGGACCGCTGTTTTTCGGTCGGAAGGCATGCCGTCGTGCGATGGATGGAGCGATTCGCCCCGGAACCGTCAGGTTTGTTCCCTGTCGAACCGTTCAGCGACTCATACGTAGCGATCGTCTGTTGCGGCGGCGACCTGCGATGTTCCTCAAGAAATCCTCCTCGAACGATCACCACCGAAAGCGCAGGTCGGCAGCGCCACTGCCGATAGGGCATTCGAAACTTCCGAGTACTCCCCATCCCCAGGACTTGTCTGTGAGCCTTTCCGACATCAGCTCCGCCCTCATGCGTGAGCAATCGCTACTCGAGATGCTGCTCTTCAAGCTGGAGGAGGAGCATCTCCTCCTCGCCGCCGGCCGGACCCGGTGGCTCGCTGCGGCGACCCGCGAGATCGAAGCAGTCCTCGGCGAGATACGTCGTTGCGAGTTGGTCCGCGCCACGCTGGTGGAAGCCGAGGCTCCGAAGCTCGGCCTCGGACGCAACCCGAGTCTCCGCGAGCTTGCGGAGTATTCACCCGAGCCGTGGGACCACGTCTTCGGTCAGCATCGGGCCGCGTTCCTGGCGATTGCCGATGAGATAAGCGCGCAGGCGAACAACAACAAGCAACTGGTCGCCCGGGGCGCAGCAGCAACACGTGACCTTCTCGAACGCGCCGCACAGGAGCGCTCGAGCACATCACGGAACGGCGAGACGGCCTTCCTCGTCGATCAATCACTGTGACCGACATGGAACGAACCCGAGCAGAAGGCGGAGCAGCATGAGTGATTTCGGCGCACTGAGCGTCGGCCTGTCGGGGCTGCAGGCCCACCGACGGGCCCTCGACGTGACGGGCCACAACCTGGCCAATGTCAACACGCCCGGCTACAGCAGGCAGCGTGTCGATCTCTCGCCCATCACGAACCCGACGACGGCGAACATCTTCGCCCGGTCGAACGACGCGGGCACCGGAGTTCGCGCCGGCACGGCCTACCGCCTCCACGATCAGTTCGTCGAGATGCGCGCGTTGCAGGAGCACGCCACCGACGGAGCCCTCAAGCAGTCGCAGGCTGTGCTCGGCCAGATCGAGATGGCGGTCAACGAACCGAGTGACACGGGGCTTGCGTCACAGATCAACCGCTTCATGGCCGCCTGGGACGACGTCGCCAACCGCCCAGACGACCTTTCGGCCCGCCAGCAACTCGTCGAGCTCGGCAAGACCCTGGCTGCTGACTTCGCGCAGCTCGACGGATCACTCGCCGCGCTCGCCCAGAACTCCGGCCGCCAGCTCGACGCAACGGTTGCCGACATCAACGCCGCCGCCGCCGCCGTGGCCGACCTGAACAATCGCGTCCTTGCCGCGGTCAATGCGGACATGCCGGCGGGCGACCTCATGGACCAGCGCGATGTGATGATCCGCAATCTCGCCGACCTCGCCGGTGTCACCGTCCGGCCGCAAGAGAATGGCGTCGTCGACGTCTACCTCGGTACGACCGCGCTGGTGCGGGGCAATCGATCCGAAGCGCTTCGGGTGGATGTCACCACGACGCCCGGTACGACCGCGGTGGTGTGGGATCGGCTCGGCGTCAACGCTGCTTCCGGCGGTCAGCTCTCTGCCCTGCAGGGGGCGGTGAACTCGACCATCCCGGGGTACCGGGCTCAGCTCACGGCCGTCCAACTCCAGCTCGCGTCCGACGTGAACACCGTCCATGCGACCGGATTCGATCTGAACGGGACACCCGGTCTTCCGTTCTTCCAGATGGGCCCCGGGGGCATCGCCGTGAACCCGATCATCGCCGGCGACCCGACGAAGGTCGCGGCGGCCGCAACCCCGACGGGATTGCGCGATGGCTCGGTCGCCGGTCAGATCGCCGATCTCACCGGTCCCGGCTCGGCGTACAACGCCATGGTCCTGCACCTGGGCATCGAGAGCCGAACGGTGAACCGGCAGGTGGCAACTCAGAGTCTGGTGACCGAACAGGTCGACTCGGCGCGTGAAGCGACCTCGGGCGTGAACATCGACGAAGAGATGACGAACATGATCGCGATTCAGCACGCATACGACGCATCAGCCAGGTTCATCACGGCCGTGGATTCCATGCTCGAGACCCTGATCCGCAGCACCGGCCTGGTCGGCCGGTAAGGAGACATCGTGTCGGCATCCTTCCGAGTCACCCAGCGAAGCACGTCGCTCGGCGTGCAGGCCAACCTCCAGCGCAGCATCTCGTCGCTCCAGGCGCTCCAGGACAAGATGTCGTCGGGCCGCGAGATCTCGCGGCCATCGGACTCACCCGGTGGCACCTCGTCGGCGCTGAGCCTTCGTGCGAGCATCGCCCGTCACGAGCAGTTCGACCGTAACGCCAACGACGGAGCTGGTTGGCTTGCCGAATCGGACAATGCCCTGCAGAGCAGCGCGCAGGTCTTGCGTCGCGCTCGAGACCTCGCGGTCTCCGGCGTCAATGGTTCGCTCGGCCCGAACGATCGCGAGGCTCTTGCCGTCGAGGTCGATGGCCTGCGTGGTCAACTCCTTGCGTTGGCGAACTCGTCGCGGCTCGGCCGTCCGTTGTTCTCCGGCAACGCACTTCCCGGCGTGGGGCAACCGAATTCCTCGTATGACGCGACCGGCACCTACCTGGGTGACACCGGCCTGGTTCTCCGTCCGGTGGCCGAAGGGGGAGTCGTGCAGGTCAATCTGACCGGCCCGGATGTCTTCGGACCGGCCACCAACAACGCGTTCAAAGTGCTCACGGACCTGGCCACCAACCTTCGCACCAATGTCGGGGCAGTCAGCCCCACGAGCATCGATGACATCGACGTGGCACTGAACCGTATCCAGACGGGTTTGGCAACCGTAGGTGCACGTACGAATCAGCTCGAGACCCTGCAAGGTCGTAACGGTCTGAGCCGAGACAATCGCGTGAGCTCGTTGAACGAGATCGAGAGCATCGACATCGCGAAGACCGCAACCGATCTCAAGTTGCAGGAGCTCGCCTATCAGGCGTCGCTCACTGCGGCGGCCCGAGTCATCCAACCGTCCTTGATGGACTTCCTCCGCTAGAAAGGACAGCGGCCCGACGTGACCCGTCACCTCGTGCCCGTTCCGCTATGAACGCAACCATGCAAGCAGCCGAGAAGATGACGCCCGATTCCCCCGCTTCAGGGGAGCTCTACTTCGACCACGGCCTTCCGGGCTTCGCCTCGTCCCGTCGATTCGTACTCGAATCGTGGGGCACTCCGGACGGCCCGTTCTCCCTCCTGCGCGGCCTTGACGACGAGACCGAGTTTCTCGTTGTCAATCCGGACGTGTTCTTTCCCGACTACGTCGCCGAGATCGACGATGAGACGGCTGATTGGCTCGGGTTGAACAGCGCCGACGACGCGTGCCTGCTCGTGATCGTCTCGGTCCGCGACAAGCCCGAAGATGCGACAGCGAACCTCCTCGGCCCGCTCGTGATCAACCGGAGCAGCGGTCGGGCGATCCAGGCAGTGCTCAGCGAACGATGGAGCACCCGCCAGCCCCTCTTCACCGGCCTGGGCTCTCCGCGGACCTGATTCGGCAGGTCGTCATCGAAGGAGCGCCGACCACAGTCCTCGGCGATGATCCGAGTCCTGGCGCCACTGCTCCGGTAGCGTGACCGCCCGACCTTCTTCGCACCACACCTCGTTAAGGAGCACGGATGCTCGTCCTGACTCGCAGCACCAACCAAAGCATCATGATCGGTCCCGACATCGTCGTCACCGTGCTGGAGGTTCGAGGCGACAACGTTCGCTTGGGCATCCAGGCACCGAGGTCGATCGCGGTGTACCGGGAAGAAGTGATCGCGCAGCTCGAGGCCGCCAACAAGGACGCGTCCTCACCGACTGCCGACGCGCTTGAGCAGCTCCGTTCGTTCAGTGCGCCGCCCAGCGAGCCGGCTACGCCTGCGGAGTAGCGCGCCGGTCGTGCCTTCGTCGACCTGAACGAATCCTCAGTCCTGTCAGTCGACACTCCGCAAGTTCGCGCTGCGACTGCCGATCGATGCTGATGTGAACGATTCCGTCTTCCTCGGACGACAACCCCTCATCGGGCGAAACGAGCAGACCCACGCCTATCGTCTGTTCGTCGCCGACGGCATCGACGATGCGAACCCGTTCGGCGACGCTGATCTGGCCTGTCGACGGCTGCTCTCGGCAATCGCCGCGGCGAACCTCGAGGAGTTGATCGCCGGAAAGGACTCGTGGATTCCCGTCACCGCCGACGCACTGGTCCACGGGCTCCACAACGCTCTACCGCCGAAGCGCACGATCCTCGCGCTCACTCCCGTGGAACTCGGGAGGCCCGGCGCCCCAGAGCTCGTGGAAAGAACTCGCCGGGTGGGATTCCGCGTGGCGCTCGACCTCTCCGGAGAACGCATCGATGATCGTGCGGCGACCGACCCGTTCGGCATCCTGGCGGGCCTCGGCATCACCGACGTCGACGGGTTCTCCGTGCGGTTCTCGAGCCGCCACGCCGACAGCTTTCATGCATCGGGACTGGAAGCCTCACGTCGAGGCATGCTGTCTGTAGCCGTTGGCGTCGACTCCACCGAAGACGCCGGCTCCGCACGCAGTGACTTCGACATGAGAGCCGGCGCCTTCTTCCTCCAGCCCGTGGCCCACGGGCTCGGCGGTTCCGTGGATCGGCTCGCCGCCATGCAACTCCTGGCCGAGCTCGAGAAGCCGAACAGTTCGTTCGAGGATGTGGAGCGGGTCATCACCCGTGACCCGTCCCTCGTTCTTCGGATGCTCTCGTTGGTCAACTCCGGCCTGTTCAGCCTCCCCAAGCGCATCGACACGACCCGCTCGGCGCTGGTGATGCTCGGTCTCCGAAACGTCCGCCAATTGGCGCTTGCGGTCACCTTGAATTCGGTCACCTCGGTTCCTGCCGAGCTCACGCTCACTTCGCTGATCCGGGCCCGACAGTGCGAACACGTGGCTGCCGAGCTCGGCGTACGTCCCGAGCCGGCCTTCACCGTAGGACTTCTCTCACTCGTCGGAGCGTTCGCCGGGATGCCCACCGAGGATGCCCTGGTCTCGCTCCCGCTCACGGCAGAAGTCGTCAACGCCATCACCCGCCAGACCGGTCTGCTCGGTGAAGTGCTCGACGCCGTCCTGTGTTGCGAGGAGAGTCGGCTGTCGACCGCCTGCCACATCGTCGATGCCATCTCTCCAGCCGGGATCGGGCCGGCCGGGAACATCTCGATGCTCGCCTCGACGTGGATCAACGCGGTCAAGTGGGCCGAGAGGCTCCGCTCCGACGTGGGCGACGTCGCCGCACCGTCGCGACGCTGACCGACACCCGTCGACACACGCTAGGTCGATCGGACCATTCCGCGCCGAAGTGCGCACATCTCGGGTCCGCCGGACGATCGGATGGATCGACCACCGAAACGTGGCGTTCGGAAAGCTCACGGATTGAGCTTCCGAAGTCCTTTGACCAAATCACGAATCAAGGAGGATTCCCGTGGGTCTTCGTATCAATCAGAACACCGCAGCAGCCAACGCCTACCGCAACCTGAACGTCTCTGACGGACAGATGGCGAAGAGCCTGGAGAAGCTGTCGAGCGGATTCCGCATCAACCGCGCTGCTGACGACGCCGCTGGCCTCAGCATCAGCGAGGGCATGCGCTCGCAGATCGGTGGCCTCAAGGTCGCCGTTCGCAACGCTCAGGATGGCATCTCCGTCGTGCAAACGGCAGAAGGTGCCCTGACCGAGGTCCACTCGCTCCTGCAGCGTGCCCGTGACCTCTCCGTTCAGGCCGCGAACACCGGCGGCAATGACGCCGCTGCTCGCACCGCAGCCAGCACTGAAGTCGATCAGATCGTCAACGAAGTCAACCGCATTTCGGCGTCGACGGCGTTCGGTGGGAAGAATCTGCTCGACGGATCGCAGACTGCCGGCTTCACCTTCCAGGTGGGCGCCGGAACGGCAGCAACTGACAAGGTCACCGTGAACATCGCCTCGATGTCCGCGGCCGGCCTCGGCCTCACCGGCACCGCCGCTACGAGCGCTGCCGGAACCCTCGCAGGTGCCCCGGTCGTTCTTGCCGCCGCCACCGTCGCCCTGACGTACAACACCGGTGCCACCGGTGCCACCAACGTCTCGACGTCGTTCACGGTTGCGGCCGGCACCTACGACACCACCACGGCCGGCGGGCGTGACGCCCTTCAGGCCGCTCTCACCACCGGCATTCAGTCCGCCGGTCTTTCCAGTGATCTCAAGGCCGAACTCGTCGGTGACGGCGCAGGAACGTACAAGGTCAAGCTGTCGACGGTCGGAACCGGTGCAACGGCGTCGATCAACGTCACCGGTGGCACTGCCGCTGCCGGCACCGCCCTCAACCTCACCGCCGGTGCAGTTACCGGCAGCGGTGCGGGTTCGGTCGGCGCCAACGTCGCCGCCGGAAGCACTGCGGCCATCGCCACTCTCGACGCAGCCATCGTCACGGTTTCGAGCCAGCGTTCCTCGCTCGGTGCCGTGCAGAACCGCTTCGAGCACACGATCGCCAACCTCAACGTCACCGTGGAGAACCTGTCGGCGTCGGAGTCACGTATCCGTGACACCGACATGGCGATGGAGATGACGGCCTACAGCCGTACGCAGATCCTGACCCAGGCCGGCACCGCGATGTTGGCCCAGGCCAACCAGTCGCAGCAGGGCGTTCTCCAGCTTCTCCGAGGCTGAGCTCGCTCCAATGATCGGGTGAGGTCGATGCTTCGGCGACTCCGTCTCCATCGGAGTGACCTCACATCTTGATCGGGTGAGGGTGACGCTGCGTCGTCGTCTTCAGCTCCCCCTGGAGCCCTCACTTGTTGATCGGGTGAGGTCGATGCTTCGGCGTCGACATCACCTCCGTTCGTCCCCGCCAGAGGTCATATCGGGCGGGCACGGACGTTGCAGAAAGTCGTTTGGCCGGGAGGGGTCAGGCGATGGAAGCGTGATGGTGACCGGTTAGCTTGCGCCCGGTCACCATCACGTTTCCGATCTTCGCGTCGTTGACCAGCGGTCCGATGGACCCGAACATCGACGTGTTCCGTATGAGGCTCACCGCACGGAGAGGACCGACGAGATGCCCAGCAGTGTCGATGGCCTCATCAGCGGGCTCAACACGACGAACACCATCACGCAGTTGATGAACGTGGAGCGTCTGTCGCAGAACCGACTCACCGCGAAGAAGACGGCGAACGACTCGCTCGTCGGCATCTACCAGCAGCTCAACAGCCGAATGCTGGCGATGAAGGACGGGGGAGCGGCGCTCCGAGCTGCCACCGGCTGGCAGGCCACCCGGGCCACATCGAGCGACGTGACGATCGCGACAGCGACAACGTCGAGCACCGCTCCGGCCGGCAACCTCACCTTTCGCGTCGACCGTCTGGCCACGACCCACGCATTGGTCTCCGGCAACTCGGTGTCGAGCACGACCGCGGTCGTCGCCACGCCGAACTCGCACTACCTCGTGTCCGCGGCGTCGTCACTCGGCGTGTCGAACCTGGCCGGCTCGAACGACCTCGCACTCGGTTCGCACACCATCACCGTCACACAATCCTCGGCCGGTGCGAAAGCGACCAGCACGACCCTCGGCAACAGCGTCACCGTCGGTGCCGGTGCCACGATCGAGTTCGCCACCGACGGATCAACGTCGACGATGCAGACCATCACGCTCGCGGGCGGCACGTACTCACGGTCGGCTCTCACCGACATGGTGACGGCGGCCTCTGGAGGGTCACTTCGAGCCGGTTTCACGAACGACGGGCGCCTCGAGTTGGCGACGACCCGCGAAGGCAGCGCCGCCCAACTCGCCGTCACCGGTGGGACAGCGCTCGCCTCCCTCGGGCTCAGCGTGAGCGGTGCCGCATCTTCCGGCGTCGACGCGATCGTGACGGTCGGAACCCAATCGACGACCATCACCGATCTGTCATCGGGCAGCGTCGTGAGCCTCGCTGCGCCGACTGTCGGGTCGATCAATGCCACCCTGTCCGGAGGCCTCCGGACAGGCACCGCGAAAGCAGTGAACGTGGACCTCGGCAATGGGGAGCTCACCACCGTCACCGACGCAATCAACACCGCGGCAGCAGGATTTCGGGCGACGACTGTTCAGGTGAGTCCGGGCGCATATCGACTCCAACTCGCCGCCACCGCCTCGGGCGAGAAAGGCCGGATCACCGCCGACACCACGATCTTCGACGTCGCCTTCGGTGGCATGCAGACGCTCAGCGCTGCCGTGAACGCCCAGCTCACCGTCGGGTCCGGTGTCGCTGCCTATGTCGTGACCTCGTCGGAGAACAAGGCCGAGGTCTTGCCGGGTGTCACGGTCGCTCTGCTGAAGGCCGCGCCCAACACGGACGTGAACATCGAAGTCACGAGTGATGCGGCCGCCATCGCCGCGAAGGTCCAGACACTTGTCGAATCGGTGAACGGCGCGTTGAACTTCATCTCCAGCCAATCGCGCTACGACACGACCACGAAGAAGGGTGGTCCACTCCTTGGTGACAACACCTCTCGGGCGTTGCAGCGTCAGATCTACGACGCGTTCGGAACGATCGGTGGTGGTGCTGCGGCCCTGGGCATCACGCTCGGGAAAGAGGCGAACATCAACTTCGATCAGGGCAAGTTCATCGCCGCCTATCAGGCCGATCCCGCCGGTGTGCAGGCAGCGTTCACGAACGTAACAACCGGTTTCGCTGCCCGCGTCGAGACCATCGGCAAAGCGGCGACCGACTCGGTCTCCGGTCTTCTCACGACAACGATCGCCGGCGGTCAGGAGCTCTCGAAGAACCTCACCACCCAGATCTCGAGCTGGGATACCCGGTTGGCGCTGCGGGAGGCATCACTGCGACGCATGTTCAGCAACCTCGAGGTCTCACTCGGTCGGATACAGACCCAGAGCAACCGACTCGCCGGTGAGCTCAACAAACTCCAGTCCAACACCCGCTAACGCTTCAACTCCTTTCCTCATGCTTCTGCGCTTCAGCACGTTCGGCGACATGGATGTTCACCGAACACCGCACAGCGGCACCCCCACTTCCTCTGAAGGGTCTCACGGATGAACACCCAACTCCACCGCGCTCGCTACGTGCAGGATGCCATCGAAACCGCCTCGCCCGCACGGCTCCTCACCATGCTCTACGACCGTCTTGTCCGCGACATCGCCGGGGCGGAGTTGGCGATCGCGACATCGACCTTCTCGGAGGCGAACACGCTGCTGCTGCACGCTCAAGACATCGTGCTGGAACTGCAGTCGTCACTCGACACCCGCACCTGGAGTGGGGCGCAGGGTCTGAGCGCGCTCTACACCTACCTCTACGGCGAGCTCATCACCGCCAACACGACGAAGGACGCGGCTCGGCTCGCAGTCTGCCTGCGCATCGTCGAACCACTCCGCTCGGCCTGGCACGAAGCGGCCGCGCTCGTTGCCGGCGCCGCCGCCCAAGCGGGTTGATCATCGACGCGCCGACACCACCGACCTGGCCCGAGTACGTTGCCTCGCTCGAAGACGGGCTGACCGAGCTGGAGAACGGACTGACCGGTGTCGTGGCCGAGCACGAGCCTCCGCTGGCCCTTGCCGTGGAAGCTCCTGACGAACCAGTGCCGGACGAGTTGGTGACGCGACTCGCTGTGCTGGCGCGCCGCCTCGACCGTGCCGCCGCCCTCGTCGCGCTGCACATGGTCGACGTGAACAACAGGGCCAAACCGACCTCACCGTCGTCGATCCCGATGTTCATCGACCAACGGTTCTAGGACCCTGGTTCGGTGGGGCGCCGTCAAGCCTCATTACTCCTGATGATTCGTCCCGGGAGCGCGCAACTTCGAACGTGAGACGACGATCGGTGTGCTTGCACGGAGTGCGCCACGAGCTGCCAAGGATCGGCAGCGATTCGTATCGTTTCGAAAGCGAGCAGGTTCCGTGCGCTGTCTGTTGCCGACTTCGTGTCGTTCGCTGGCTCCCCTGGTGGCGATGCCATGAACGACCAGACGATCTCCGTCTTGCGTCAATCCCTCGCCGGCCTCACGCAGCGTCAGCGGGCACTGACCGACAATCTCGCCAACCTCGAGACCCCGGACTATCTCGCCAAGCGCGTCGACTTCGAGTCGAGCCTGCAGCAGGCGATCTCCAGCGGTGACCCTTCCCAGTCCCAGATCGCGCAGAGTCGCTCCACCGACGCGACCGGCGTGAACGGCAACAACGTCAACCTCGATGACGAGACGATTCTCGCGGCGGACACGGCACTTCGCTATCAGCTCTCGGTCGAGGCACTCAACGCGAAGTACCGCCTCCTGCGAACGGCGATCCGAGGCCAGGGATGACTCCGGCGATCCGCATTGACGTGTTGGACACAGCTCGGCGAGCCTCACAATGACCATGTTCGCCGCGCTCGGCGTCTCCGCCAGCGGTCTCCGCGCGTTTCGCTCGTGGCTCGACTCGGTGAGCGACAACCTCTCCAACCTCAACACTGTCCGGCCGATGAACGAGGCTGCGTATCAAGCGCGCTACGTGCAGGCGACGGCCGACCCTGCCGGTGGCGTGATGGTGACAGCGGTTCGATTCGGCGATCCGAACGGGGTCGTGGTCAGCGATCCGACCAACCCTCTGGCCGACCAGAACGGTCTCGTCCGTCGGCCCGACATCGACATGAACGAGCAGATGACCTCGCTCCTGATCGCCCAACGCGGGTACCAGGCCAACGTCGCCGCCGTCGAACGTGTCCGCGACGCCTACCAACAAGCACTCACGATCGGCAAGTGACCATGAGCATTCCTCCGATCTCCACGGTCGCAAGCGGCGCAACGTCGCTTCGACCGGAACGCATGGCAACGGCCGGGAGTGGAACAGGTGACGGTTTCGGCGACCTTGTGACTTCGGCTCTGAACACGGTGAGCGCGACGCAGAACAATGCCGATCAACTTGCCAACAAAGCCGCCGTCGGCCAGCTCTCGGACCCGCACGAATACATGATCGCGGCGACCGAAGCGTCGCTGGCGACGGAGCTCACCGTTGCCGTACGCAACCGCGCGGTCGAGGCATTCAACGACATCATGCGGATGACGGTCTAGCGCTGTGATGGGCACGTGCATCTTCGCAACAACTCGAGCACTGGGGTTCTGAGCACATGGCGGCATTCGATTTCGGGGTCGCGAGCGAACGCGCTCGGCGGACCCTCGACGGGTTCACACGCGGCCAGAAGAGCATGCTCGTCCTCGCCGGGGTGGCCGTGGCGGCCGGCGCTCTCATGCTCTCCCGGTGGTCGGGGGGAGCGCCGTATTCGACGCTCTACGCCAACCTCGCGCCGGCGGACGCCGCTGCCGTCACCCAACGGCTCGATTCCCAAGGTGTCTCGTACCGCCTCGGCGCCGGTGGTACCTCCATCCAGGTTCCTCAGGACGCCGTCTATCGAACCCGGATCGATCTCTCGGCCGAGGGCCTTCCGGCGGACAGCTCACCGGGGTACGCCCTGCTCGACAAGCAGGGTCTCACGACGAGCGAGTTCCGTCAGAAGGTCGATTACCAACGCGCCCTCGAGGGCGAGCTGTCCAAGACGATCCGCGCCATCGACGGCGTGGCAGCTGTCTCCGTGCACCTGGTGATCCCACAGGAGGACCTCTTCAGCGGCGACGCCACCAAACCGAGCGCGTCGGTACTGGTGCGCACCATGGGAGATACAAAACTCCGCTCGGGTCAGGTCCAGGCCATCGTGCACCTCGTGGCGTCGTCGATCGAGGGCCTCGCCCCGGAGGATGTCACCGTTGCCGACTCTGCCGGCAACGTCCTTGCCGCGCCCGGTCAAGACGCTGCTGCGGCGTCGAGCGTCCGGGTCGAGCAGACCAAAGCCTTCGAGGATTCGCTGGCGATGTCGCTCCAGCAGATGGTGCAGAAGGTGACCGGCGATGGGCACGCCGTCGTACGGGTGAAGGCCGAACTCGACTTCGACAAGAAGTCGACCACCACCGAGAGCTTCGCCGACCCGGCAACACGGACCGCGCTGGCGGAGAAGACGTCGAAGGAGACCTTCACCGGAGCAGGTGGCTCCGCGGCGGCGACCGGGGTGCTCGGCGCCAACGGCGCGGCGGCCACCACTCCGCCGAACGTTCCCTCGAATGCGTCGAGCTATACCAAGCAGGACAGCCAATCGGACTTCGCGCTCGGCAAGGTCGTCGAGAAGACCGACGCCCTGCCAGGCACAGTCAACCGGATGTCGATCGCCGTGCTGCTCGACTCGTCGAAGAAGCTCAAGCCCGCTGATGCCGCCAGCCTTCGCAAGCTGGTGTCGGCAGCCTCGGGTCTCCAGACGGCTCGTGGCGACACCCTCGAGCTCGGTCAGCTCTCGTTCGACAACTCGTCGACGAAGGCGATGGCAACGGAACTGGCCATGGTCACGGCAGGGGAACAGAAGAAGGCGATGTTCGATCTCATCAAGAGCGGACTGCTCGGCTTGCTTGCTCTCCTGTCCGTCTTCATGGCCTACCGGGCCGCGAAGAAGGCGAACAGTCGGATCATCTCGGCCATCCCTCTCGACAGTCTCCCCCGCTCGTCGTCGCTCGCCCTCCCGTCGCTGGCCGACCTGCAGGACGACGAAGACGACGCCGATCCGCCCGCACTCGCCGCGGTTGGCATGCCGCTTCCGCTGGCCGTGAGTCCCCGTCCGGACATCGCCGCCCTGATCGACCAGCAGCCGGGCGACGTGGCCAACACCTTGCGCGAGTGGCTCGCCGACCGGAGGTCGTGAGATGGCCCGCGAACTTGCCGGTGCGCAGAAGGCCGCGCTGCTGCTCATGCAGATGAGCAAGCGCGACTCGTCGCGGATGCTGCAGATGCTGTCGCAGGCCGAAGTCGCCGAGTTGACATCGGAGATCGCCCGTATCTCGACGGTCAGCGAATCGACCGCCGAGGGAGTTGTCGAGGAGTTCCTGACCCAGGTCACGACTCGACCGGCCACTACCACCGGCGGCATCGAAGTGGCGAAGTCCATTCTCGAGAGCGGTCTCGGCAAAGAGGATGCGCACGACATCATCGAAGCCGTCATCGCGTCGATGGGGAAGATCCCCTTCCAGTTCCTCCGCCAGGCCGATCCGCGCCAGATCCTCTCCTTCATCCAGGACGAGCATCCCCAGACCATCACCCTCGTCCTCGCCCACATGAGCGCGGAACTCGCTGCGCTCGTGATGAGCGGACTCAGCGAGGACCTTCAACGTGATGTGGCGACGCGCCTTGCGGTGATGGACCGAACCTCTCCCGACGTCGTCGAACAGGTCGAGCATCAGCTCGAGCGCAAGTTCTCCTCGGTCATGCAGCCGAACGAACTGAGCTCGCTCGGCGGAGTCCAGAACCTCGTCGACATCTTGAACCGCTCGGACCGCGCCATGGAGCGCCTGATCCTCGAAGGACTCGAGCGTACGAGTCCAGAACTGGCCGACGAGATCCGTCAGCGCATGTTCGTTTTCGAAGACATCGGCGGCCTCGACGACCGTTCGATCCAGCTCGTACTCCGTCAGGTCGACGGCAAGGAGCTCGCTGTGGCCCTCAAAGGGGTCAAGGCCGACGTGCGGGACAAGATCGGGCGAAACATGTCCGAACGGGCCGCGCAGAACCTCAAGGAGGAGATCGACATGCTCGGTCCCATCCGGATCAAGACCGTGGAAGAGGCGCAGGGTGCCATCGTCCGGGTCATCCGGGCACTGGAGGAAGCCGGACAACTGGTCCTGTCGAGAGGTGCCGATGAATTCGTCCTCTGATCTCGAGGGTCGCCGGAGCCTGCCCGACCAGACCCGACGGATGTCGGCCCGCCCCCTCCGGGGAAGGGTGTCGGTCGCCCGATTCGACGAGCAGTTCGTCGATCCGTCGAAGGATCGCCGGGGCATGGCGTCCCCGGAGCAAGCCTTCACTGCCGGCTACGAGGTCGGACTCGAGCAGGGCATGTCGATCGGCCGGGCGAGCACGGTCGCCGAGCATGCCGCGAGCGATCGTCGGATGGCGCTGGTCGGCGAAGCGCTGCGAGGTGCCGCCGACGATGCCATCGCCGACGTCCGGCGCGAGTTCTCGAACGCGACCGATGTCCTGATCCACGCGGCCTTCGACATCGCCCTGGCAATCGTCGGGCGTGACCTCCGCGAACACCCGCGAACCGGCGAGGAAGCACTGCGCTCCGCACTTGCCCTTGTCCCACCTCGGATCGCTTGCACAGCTCGCCTGCATCCGTCGGATCTCGACGATCTCGGAGCTCTTGATCTGGCTCGCCTGCATCAGGATCTTTCGATCGTCGCGGACTACTCGGTCGAGTCTGGAGACTGCGTCATCGATCTTCCGTCGGCGCAGATCGAGAACCGCCTCGCCGATGCTCTTGCCCGGGTCCGCGCCGTGATGGGCAGTGACCTTGACGATGTCGAAGAGGAGATCCTGTCGTGACGACAGCAACACTCCTCTCACCGGATCTGCTTTCCGAGATCCGACGCGCCGCCGGCCCTCGCCGGGTGGGACGGGTCAGTCGCTTGCTCGGCATACAGGTCGACGTGGTCGGCCTCGATGTCGCCATCGGTGACGCGTTGTCCGTGGAAGGTCCTCTCGGCGCGGTCGGCTGTGAGGTGGTCGCCGTGCACGATCGGTCGGCGACGTGCATGCCCTTCGGCAGCCTCCGTGGCGTGCGCATCGGTGCGCCGGCGGTGGCCACCGGGGGAGCGCCGACCATCTTCACCGGTCGACAGCTGCTCGGCCGGGTGCTCGATGGACTGGGTCGCCCGATCGATGGGCGCCCGCTTCCATCGGGACTCGAACGTGTCGGTGTCGCCGGGTCCGCCCCCCATCCGCTGCGCCGCCGGCCGGTGAGCGAGCAGCTCTCCCTCGGCGTCCGGGTGATGGACACGCTCGTGCCCTGCGGCCGCGGTCAGCGCATTGGCATCTTCGCCGGATCAGGCGTCGGCAAGTCGAGCCTGCTGTCGATGATGATCCGCGGGACCGAAGCCGATGTCTCGGTGCTCGCGCTCGTCGGAGAACGCGGACGCGAGGTGCAGGAGTTCATCTCCCGTGATCTGGGACCGGAAGGTCTGGCCCGCTCGGTCGTGATCGTCGCAACATCCGACGAACCGCCGCTCGTTCGCTTGCGGGCCGCGCTCACGGCGACGCGAATCGCCGAGTCCTTTCGTGATGACGGTGACGACGTGCTCCTGCTCATGGACAGCCTCACCCGTTTCGCCATGGCGCAGCGGGAGGTCGGACTCTCCGCTGGTGAGCCGCCGGCCACTCGAGGGTATCCACCGTCGACGTTCTCGCTGCTGGCCCAGCTGCTCGAACGCGCCGGGTCAGGCGAACGGGGGAGCATCACCGGCCTGTACACCGTTCTCGTCGATGGGGACGACATGAACGAGCCGATTGCCGACGCGGCGCGATCGATCCTCGACGGTCACGTCGTGCTGTCGCGCAAGCTCGCCACGGCCGGTCAGTTCCCCACGGTCGATGCGCTCGAGTCGATTTCTCGTGTCGCCCCGGCGATCACGACGACCGAACAGCGCATGGCGGCCACGGAACTCCGAAGGATCATGGCCGCGCACCGCGACGCCAAGGACCTGATCGAGATCGGTGCCTACGTGCCGGGGTCGAACCCCCTGGTCGACCGGGCGGTCCAGCTCGAAGCAGCGACGAAGGCCTTCCTCACGCAGGATCTGCACGAAACCGTCTCCGCCGAGCGCAGCTGGGCCGAGCTCGCCCGACTTGTCGGGGTGGCTCCATGAAGCGCAGCCCGTTCCGGCTTGCCACCGTCCTACGCGTTCGTCACGTGCAGGAAGACGTCGAGCTCGGTCGTCTCTCGCTCGCCCGGGCCGACGCCCGCCGGGCTGCTGATCGCGCTGACGCGTCGCTCGATCGGTATCGCCGGCAGACCACCGCGGGCCCCTCCGTCACCAGTGCCGGTGCGTTCCTCGCCGACCGACTCCACGGGGAACGCCTCGCGGAGTCCGTCATCGACGCCCGAGCCGACGTTGTCACGTCGCAGCAGGTCGTTGCCGAGCGCCGGGTCGACTGGTCATTCGCCGCCCAACGGGTATCGGCCCTCGTCCGACTCCGTGATCGGCACAACGAAGCGTTCGCCGCAGCCGTACTCCTCGAAGACGTCCTCGACGCCGACGAGCGCACGATCGCACGTCGTCATCTCCTCTCATCTCCCAACGCCTCCGTGGAGCCCCGATGAATGCAGCAAGCAACCCCATCTCGAGCATCGCCGATCGGATCGCTTCCATCGAGGCCCGGTTCGGGGCGCGACCGCCCATGTCGGGCGCCGCCGCCACCGCCCTGGCCTCGGCGTCACGCGGCCAGACCGGGTCGGCCGGTTCGGACTCGTCCTTCGGACAGCTGGTCGACCGTCTCGTCTCGTCCTCCACAGCGAGCAGGTCCGGCGACGCCTCGACGGCGCTCGCCGATGTCCTCGAACAACTCCTGCAAGCGCATGAACCGTCGCCCGTCGCCACGCGTGGTGCCGTCACGACGGTCGGTGATCAGAACGATGGAACCGACCCGACCCTGCGCTCGAGCGCGGGCGAGCGGATCGTCGACCTCGCCTCGGAGCACATCGGCGTCCCGTATGTGTGGGGCGGCGAGGACCCATCCGGCTTCGACTGCTCCGGGCTGGTGCAGTTCGTCTACGCCAAACTCGGTGTCGATCTTCCTCGGGTATCGCGCGATCAGGCGCAGGTCGGTCAACCGGTTGCGAGCCTCAGCGAGGCGGTCCCGGGTGATCTGGTGGCGTTCGGAACGCCGGTCGATCACATCGGGATCTACGCCGGGAACGGCCAAATGGTTGTTGCGCCGCGGACCGGTGATGTCGTGAAGCTGCAGCAGATCCGCCGTGAGCCGGTCGCCATTCGTCGGATCCTGGCGACCGACGCCGGCATTGCCCCGTCCGCAACGGCGGCACCAGGCGGGGCCACGGCCGGATCCAACATGGGCTACCTCGCACTGTTCTCTGCGGCCGAGGCCCGCTACGGGGTGTCGGCTGAACTGCTGGAGGCCGTGGCCAAGCAGGAATCGGGGTTCGACGCCAACGCCGTCAGCCCGGCTGGTGCACAGGGACTGATGCAGCTGATGCCGGGAACGGCCCAAGCGCTCGGGGTAAACCCTTTCGATCCGGCCGAGGCCGTCGACGGAAGCGCCCGTCTCCTCAGCCAGCACCTCCGTCGCTTCGGCTCGGTTCCCCTGGCCCTCGCGGCGTACAACGCCGGGCCCGGAGCGGTCGAGAAGTTCGGAGGGATTCCGCCGTATCGCGAGACGCAGGGCTACGTCCGCAAGATCATGGCCGACCTCGCCGACAGCGCCTATGGCGATTCGCCTTCGGCGGCGGCGGGAGTCGATCGTCTGTCCGATCAGCCGGCGCAGGTGCGCCGATCGACACCGCTGTTCAGCGACGGTGCCGTTCGCAGCGACGGTGCCGTCCGCAACGCCGGTGCGTCGCGATCGGCGGGCTTGCTCCCGAGAACGAACGGGCAGGCCGGTCCGGCCGCCGCCGTCGCCGCGCTGGCCTCGCTACCCGGGCCGGGTGCTGGTGCCGCGGCCTCGTTCCTGACGACCCCCGCGGTAGCTGCCGCTGCCCCGGCAGCAGCGGCGACGGCCACGGTCACCGCGACCTCGACGCCGGTCCCCCTGTCCACCGTTCCGTCCCCGTCGATGGTTCCGGCAACCGCAAGCGGCGTTCCCGGGTTCACCCTCCCGGAAGGCAAGCCGGTCTCGCCCGCCAACGGCGCGTGGGGCCCTAGCACCCAGATGCAGATCACGAGCGTCGGTGGTTCCAACACGACGAGCTGGCTGGAGTCGGGACTTCTCGAGCAGGCATCGCCGGCCGACGTGGCGGCAATCGTTGCATCGGCGCGAGGCCCGGTCGCCAAGGGTGTGCTCAAGATCCTGCAGAACGCCACGGCCGCACAGCTGATCTCCCCAGAGTTCCGCCAGACCCTCAACGACGTCAACCGTGACGCCCTCGGCCTCCCGGACGCTCCCGACGTGATTCCGGTCCAACCGCCGGCGCCTGCGGCTCTCGCCGCTCCATCGACATCGACATCGACGGCCGCGACGGTGGCAGCACCCAGTCCGATCGCGCGAACCCTTCTTCCGCTCACCCCCGCAAAGTGAGGTCTTCATGACACCAACCCTTCTCTCGGCCAGCAGCGCCGCCTACCTCGCGATGCCCCCGACCACGTCCGACAACGCGTCAACATCGGTGGACGGGTCCACCGTGTCCGCATCAGCCTCCGAGGAGTCGTCCGACGATCATGGTGCGGACCAGGCCCCGAGCGATTTCGCCGTGCTCCTGGCGGCGATGATGGCACCGCCGACCCCGGCGCCGTTTCGTCCCCGAATGGATTCCGTCGACGCGACGGGCTCGTCCGTCGCGTCCCCGGCGGTCGGAGACGCGACTGCGGCGACGTCGGTCGGTCTGGCGGCGCTCGTTGCGCTGCCCTCGACCGGCGGCGCGACGTCAGACGCGAACCCGATCGGCGCCGACGTCGAGAATCCGTCACCGGTCAACGTGGCGCCGCCGGCAACGCCGGCACCACCCGCCGCGGATCGGCTGGGCGTGGCCGGCGCGATGGCCAACGACGCGACCGGCACCATCGGCGTCCCCGCCGGCGCCGATCCGACGCCGCCGATGGTCGAAGTGGTCGGGCGCGAGTCGCCGGCGCCGCTTCTTGGTCTGGTGGCCCTCGATCGCCCCCTGTCTCTCGGTCGGCGCTCGTCCGGACCGTTCCCTGATTTCGCCGGTGCCCTCGGAGAGGCCCCGGTGGATGGATCGGTGGGGGCCCTGGTGGATGGATCGGTGGGGGCCCCGGTGGATGGATCGGTGGGGGCCCCGGTGGACGGTTCGGTGGGGGCCCCGGTGGACGGTTCGGTGGGGGCCCCGGTGGACGGTTCGATGGAGGTAGTGATCGACGTCGGTCCGACCCATGACAGTCCCGCCCCCGCCGTCGGTCCGCACGACGAATCGCCTTCCGTGGAAGCGTCCCTTGCCCGTCCGGTGAATCCTGAGACGGTCCCGCTTCCCCCAACGGGTCCAGCCGGTCCACCGACCGTCACCCCGTTCGCCCCGCCCAGCTCCCGGTTGGTCCGCCGGTCCGTCGACCATGTTGCGCCTGGCGTGACCAAGGCGGATGGCGATGCAACCCCGATGTCCATCGTGAAGGACACGCCGGCACCGACCGCCTCGACGGGCACGTCCTCGCAGAGTCCTCGGACGCCGAACCTCGGCACCGAAGCGACGGCGTCGGACATGATGCAGTCGGTCACGGCAGCGCGGCCGATCCGTGTCGTTCGAGAAGAGTCCTCGGCGCCGAGCGACGAGGACGTCGCGTCCCCTGTCGGGCTGTCCGGCACACCAGGGCAGGGAACCCCGACCGAGCGTCCCGCGAGCGTCGAGGGATCGACTCTTCCGGCGGTCCAAGGTGTCCGACCGGGCGACGCACCCCAGCACATCGTTCGGGCCGCGCTTCGCGCCCAGGCTGCCGACGGAACGCAACACATGCGACTGGAGATGCACCCGGGTGACCTCGGTGCCGTCGCCGTCGAGGTGACGATCGAGGGCGGGGCCGTGCATGTCGCGATGGTCGCCGAACGAGGCGAGACGAAAGACCTGCTGCGCTCGTCGATCGCCGAGCTGCGGTCCTCCCTTGTCGCCGCGGGTTTCTCGGCCGGCCGGGTCGACATCCAGAGCGGTCTCTCCGACGGCCGCTTCGGCCACACCGCTGAGCGCCATGACGCGTGGAGTCAGTCGTTCGATCGACCCGACTCGCGTCGTGACCAGACCGGGGCGTTCGCGAACATGTTCGACCAGTCCAGCGGCCGTGGTGATCAGACCCGGAACTCGCGCGCTTACGTCGGAGCGGGAGACCGCGGAGACGCCCCGTCATCGCTGCGCTCGGAACTCAGCGGCGACCGGACGGTTCGTGACGCGGCGACGTCACCGAACGGACTCCGTCGTGACCGACTCGACCTTCAGCTCTGACGTGCGCGCCATGGTCCCCCTGCGCACACGGTTCACACCAGCGAACCTTCACTCGAACCCACCAAGCCCCTCACGACGGTCTCGCCGTGAAACGAAAGGTCCTCGTTCATGATCACCCCCGCCGCTTCCTCGTCGCCTTCCTCGGCTGCTGTCGCCGGTTCGACCAAACCTCCCGCCGTGGCCAATCCGACGACGCAGCCCAACGACCGCATGGGGAAGGACGCGTTCTTGAAGCTGCTCGTCGCGCAGCTCAAGTATCAGAATCCGCTCAGCCCGATGGATGGCACCGAGTTCATCGCGCAGACGGCGCAGCTCACCATGACCGAGAAACTCGAGGAGCTTTCCAAGCTCTCGGAGGCGACCGTTCTCGATGCCAACCGCCGAACCGCTGCAGAGCTCGTCGGCAAGACCATCTCCTACGACAACGGCACCAACGTCGTCGATGGCGTCGTCACTTCGGCTCGCATGAACGGCGGCAACCCGATCCTGATGATCGGCCGCACCGAGGTTCCGCTCGGTGCGGTGCTCGAAGTCCGCGCCACCCTCTCGTCATCGGCTCCGGCCGCTGCGCCCGCTCCGGGATCCTCTCCGGCTCCCGCTGCGGTTCCCGTCGTCACCGCCGCCTAGGCGGGCTCCGCCATTCGTTCATCGGGTGCACCGTCGGGTGCGCCCGTCACCCAAGTCTTCCCACCAACTCTTCCAGCAGTACCCCTACGAAAGGATCCACATGCTTCGTTCCATGTTCTCCGGTGTCTCCGGACTCCGGAGCCACCAGACGATGATGGACGTCATCGGCAACAACATCGCCAACGTCAACACCGTCGGCTACAAATCGAGCTCGGTCGTGTTCCAGGACATGCTCAGCCAGAAGCTCTCCAGCGCCGGCGTTCCGACCGCTGGACCGGGGGGCCTCGGCGGTACCAACCCGTCGCAGGTCGGTCTCGGCGTCAAGATCGGCGGTGTCGTCACCTCGTTCCGCCAGGGTGCCTCGCAGCTGACCGGTAACTCGACCGACATCTCCATCCAGGGTGATGGCTTCCTCCTCGCCAGAAGCGATGGGCAGACGCTCTTCACCCGGGCCGGTGCGCTCTCCTTCGACGCCTTCGGCCGCATGGTCTCGCCCGATGGAGGCATCATCCAGGGGTGGACCGCCGACACGAACGGCGCCGTCAACACCAACGCCGGCGTCGCCGACCTGGTGATGCCGCTCGGTCAGGCCATCAGCCCTCAGGTGACCTCGAAGGTCAGCTTCGGTGGCAACCTCGACGCCACCGTTCCGACCACGCTTCCCGGCCCGGAGGTGCTCACGACCATCACGGTCTACGACCAACTCGGGAAGTCGCTCGACCTCACCTTCGGGATGAAGATGACGGCCGCCAACACCTGGTCGGTGCAGCCCTACACCCCAGACGGTGCCGACGTGGATACCACTCCCGATGTCCTGGGCGCCGCATTCACCGTCACGTTCGACGCGGCGACCGGAAAGATCACCGCCCCGACCACGCCGCCCACGATCACCATTCCGCCGACATTCGGCACGTACTCGGGACCGGTCACCATCGATCTCGGGTCGGCGTCTGCCGACGGCCTGCGCCAGTTCGCCGGGAAGTCGACCGCGGCCGCGCTCTCGCAGGACGGTGCGACGACCGGTGCGCTGCAGACGTTCGGCATCGGAGCTGACGGCACGGTCACCGGCATCTTCTCGAACGGCCGCAACCGGGTGATCGGGCAGATCGCCATGGCGTCGTTCTCCAACCCCTCCGGTCTGGAGAAGGTCGGTGGCTCGTTCTACCGGCCGACCCCCAACTCGGGTCTCGCCCAGATCGGCGTCTCGGGAACGGGCGGACGCGGCTCGATCGCCGGCGGCACGCTCGAGATGTCCAACGTCGACCTGGCCCAGGAGTTCACCTCGTTGATCTCGGCCCAACGTGGCTTCCAGGCGAACTCACGTGTCATCACGACCGCCGACGAACTGCTTCAGGAACTCGTCAACCTGAAGCGGTAACCGCTCTATCGGTGGAGAGGTAGTGCGAGCTCGCCGGTCGGTTTCCGGCCGGGAGCTCGCTCACCTCGCCTGCGCACGCGTTCGCGTCGCGCTGGTCATGCGGCTCGATGGAGTCCGCAGGTATCGGTCCCTTCGACCGATAGGCAGAGGTGAGACCTTCGGGTTCTCCGACACGGATTGTTTCACTGGACCAAGGAAGGCCCATCCATGATTATCGTCTCGCGACTGAACGGTCACGAGTTTGCACTCAACTGCAACCTCATCGAAAAAGTCGAGGCCAACCCCGACACGGTCGTCACCCTGATCGACGGGACGAAGTTCGTCATCGCCGAGAGTGTTGATCGGGTGATCGAGCTCGTCCGCGGCTACCAGGCGTCGATCATCGCGGCGACCGACGAGTTCTCCGGTCGGACGACTGCCCGAACCCGACTGCAGCTCGTCAGCCCGGCTGAGGAGAACTAGTCATGGATCCCTTCACCCTTGCCGGCATCATGCTCGCCTTCGCCGCCGTGATCATCTCGATGATCATGGAAGGCGGCGATCCGGCGGCGATGTTCCTCATTCCCCCGATGATCCTCGTGTTCTTCGGCACGTTCGGCGTGGCCATGGCGTGTGGTCTCAAACGGGACACCATCAGCGGCCTGAAGTCGATCAAATCGGCGCTCCTCACGAAAGCGCACTCGCCCGAAGAGACCGTGAAGGCCATCGTGGGGTTCGCCGAACTGGCCCGCCGTGACGGTCTTCTTGCGCTCGAAGAAGCGGCCAAGACGATCGACGATCCGTTCCTGAAGAAGGGCATCGAGCTCGCCGTCGACGGCACTGATCCCGAGGAGCTCCGCGAGATCCTTGAAGCCCAGATCAAGTCTCGCAAGACCCAGGACAAGGCCGGCGCGAAGTTCTTCGCCGACATGGGTGGATTCGCTCCGACGCTGGGCATCATCGGAACTGTTCTCGGTCTGGTGCATGTGCTCGAGAACCTCTCCGATCCCAGCAAGCTCGGTCACCTCATCGCAGGCGCGTTCGTGGCGACGCTTTGGGGCGTGATGTCCGCCAACCTGATGTGGCTGCCGATCGGCAACAAGCTCACCCGTGTCGGAGCGGTCACCGCCCATCACATGGAACTCGTGCTCGAAGGCGTCCTCTCGGTGCAGGCCGGAGCCAATCCGCGCATCGTCGAGCAGAAGCTCCTTTCCTTCCTCAATGACGACGAGCGTCCCGAGGAATCCGCCAAGGCGGCGTAGTCATGTCGAAGCGTCGGCACAAACACGAAGAGCACGAGGAGCACGTCAACCACGAGCGCTGGCTCATCACGTATGCCGACATGATCACGTTGCTCATGGTGTTGTTCATCGTGCTGTTCGCCATGGGACAGACGGACCTCGACAAGTACAAGAAGCTCCGCCAGAGCCTTGCCGTTGGCTTCGGCGGTCCCGACAAGCTGGCGTTGCTCGACGGTGGCACGGGCGTCCTCGACGGAGGAGCTTCCCCGGTTGGTCTCACGCCTGCCGAGGTCGCCGCGAAGGCAGCGATCTCGACCCTGAACGGACGAGCGGCCGCGTGGAAGCAGGAGCAGAAGGTGCTCGAGAGCACCAAAGCTGCGCTCGACCGTGCGCTCAAGGAGATCAACGGTTCCCCGCTGATCAAGGACGCGCAGGTTCGTGTCGCGCTGACGACTCGCGGGCTCGTGATCACGATCGACAGCGACATCGTGCTGTTCGAACCGGGTTCGGCGACGATCCGCCCCGAAGGGCAGCAGGTGTTGGACCGCATCTCGCGTCAACTTGTCGTCCTCCCGAACCACATCACCGTCGAGGGTCACACCGACGACGTCCCGATATCGGGGACCTTCCCCTCGAACTGGGAGCTCTCGACGGCGAGAGCGTCTTCGGTCCTTCGATCACTCATCGCATTGCACGGCCTCGATCCATCGCACGGAACCGCCTCCGGCTTCGCCGATCAGAAGCCGGTCGCCCCGAACGACACGGCGAAGGGCCGAGCGAAGAACCGGCGGGTCGAGATCGTCATCGAAGCGGCGGTCAGCGATCCGGGCGTCGACTCACCAGATGCTCTGGCTGCGGTCGAGGCCGCCGCCGTCGCAGAGGCGAACGATTCCCAGGCCGGCGCCGACAGCTCCGATGAGATCGTCATCTCGACCCCCATCAAGCCCATCGCCTAACCGCGCCCTACTTCCACCCCGAACCACCAAGCACCAACAAGGAAACGATCGACATGGCCAAGAAACCAAAGCCAGCCCCCGCCGCGGAAGGCGAGGAGCAGGCACCGAAAAGCAAGAAGAAGATGGTGCTCGGCGGAGTCGGCGCGATCGTGCTGTTCTTTGCCGGCGGGAAGGTCATGGGGGGAGGGGGCGAGACCAAGACGATCATCAAGATCGTCAACACCACGACGACGATCCCCATGGGCGAGGTCGTCACCCTCGACGCCATCACGATGAACCTGGCCGACGGGCACGTTCTCAAGGTAGGCATCGGTTTCCAGCTCGAATACGAGGCCGGCGGCGGCGCGGGGCACGAAGCCCCGAAGTCCAACGACGGGGACCCCACGAAGGGTTACGCCCAGGCGCTCGACATCGCCATCGACGAGCTCGGTCAACACACCATGGAGGAGCTCTCGGGCGAAGGACGGAATCTCGCCAAGGAGGCGCTGGTGAAGAGGCTCCACAAGGTCTTCCACGGCAAGATCGAAGACGTCTACTTCCACCAGTTCGTCATGCAGTGACCAATCGGTGACCCGGGTGCCGCCCGCACCGGGTCGTGCGAACCAGAGAAATCCGCCGGAGTAGGTCATATCGCCCACCGGGCGGCCGATCAGATCTTCGTGACGTCGAACACGAAGGTCCAAAAGGTCGTCCCGTACGACTTCAAACGGCCGAGCAAGTTCAACCGCGACCATGCCCGAGCGCTGCAACTCATCGGCGAGACCTTCGCGCGCCAGTTCTCCACCGTGTTGTCGACGACCGTTCGCACGTCGTCGCATGTTTCGTTCTCCGGTGTCGGACAGCTCACCTATGACGAGCACGTGCGAGACATCCCGAATCCGACCTACCTGGCGATGGTCTCGCTCGAGCCGTTGCCCGGACTCGCCCTGCTTCACGTTCCGCTGCCGGTCATGATGACCGTGATCGACCGGTTGCTCGGCGGAACCGGCAACGGTCAGCTTCCGAACCGCCCCCTCACCGACATCGAGCTGGGTCTTGCCCAAGGCCTGATCGCCCGCATGCTCCGTGAGCTGTCGAGTGCCTTCGAGTCCCTCGTCGTCGTCGAGCCTCGACTCACTCATCAGGAGTCGAATCCGCAGTTCACCCAGATCGCCGCGTTGAACGACACCGTCGTGGTGCTCTCCTTCGACATCCATGTGGCAGGCAACGCCGGCAACCTCTCTCTGTGCATCCCATTCGCGCAGATCCAGACCGTTCTCGAGGACGCCGCGGGGACCTTCACCAGAACCGGCCGCAACGACATCGACCATGACGCGGTCGAGCGGGCGCTCCGGGCCGGCATCGACAACACCCGCGTGCCGCTCTCGGTGCGGTTCAGCGAGGTCGACCTGATCGCCTCCGACATCGTCGATCTGCAGCCGGGGGACATCGTGCCCCTGTCGCACTCGGTCGACGCGCCGTTGTTCATCACAATCGGCGACGTGGCCCGACTCCACGTGAAGCCCGGCCGTCGCGGTCGCAGACTCGCCTGTGTCGTCGTCGACGACCGGATCAGCAAGAAGGACAAGCCATGAGCTCCTCGACATTGACCTCCACCGCACTCGACTTCGCCCGGCGCGTCGGCGAGGAAGCGGCCGCATCGCTTCCGGGCGGCACGGCGTGGACCGCAGTGGCCGAAGAGACTCCGACGCTGCCGGACAACGCCCGTGTGGTCGTCGCATGGCTCGGCACCGAGGCCCGACTCGCGCTGGTCATGACGTCGCCGTTCGCCCGGAACCTCATCGTCGGCCCCCCTCCGGCCGATTCCCTCGAAGAGGCTCTTGAACCGGGCTTCGCCGGCGCTGCTTCGATGATCGCGGCGCTGATCGATTCGCATGCCTCGCTCGGTCCGTTGACGGAGGGACTTGCTGATGACGCCACGGTGTCGCTCGGTGGTTCGCTCGTCGGCGTCAGGCTCATGGACGAGGACGTGCATATCGCAACGCTCGTCATCGCCACGGCCAAAGACCTCGACGCCCAATCGGATGCTTTGACGCCGGTGTTCGAGCAACTCCCCGAGGGAACAACGGTGGACGCGCAGCGGCCGGTGTCGATGCTCGCCGATGTCGAGATGGGTGTCACGGTTGAGCTGGGCCGAGCACGCTTGACGGTCGCCGAGATCCTGAGTCTGACGATCGGTTCCGTCGTCGAGCTCGATCGCATCGCCGGAAGCCCGGTCGACGTCCTGGTGAATGGAACGCTCATCGCCCGTGGCGAGGTCGTCGTCGTGGATGAGGAGTTCGGTGTTCGCGTCAGCGAAGTGATCGGCTACCAGCCGACGGAACGGCTTCGGCGGTGATGGCGTGAGCGATGCATCGCTGGCCGTCGTCCTCCTACGACTGGTCCTTGCGGTTGCGGTCGTCGTCGCATTGCTTCTGTTGACGGCGCGCCTTACTCGTCGCGTCGGAAGCGGCGGTGCCGGATCTGCCCGAGGTTCCATCCGAGTCGTTGCCCGTCAACCACTCGGCCGCAATGCCTCGGTCGCCGTGATCGAGACCGGAGGCCGGACCTTCGTTCTCGGCGTCACCGACCATCAGGTCTCGCTGCTCGGCGAGCATCCTGTCGAGACGGCGCCGGTCGACGATTCCGGAATGCCGATGCTTCCGCCCGGCGCGAGCCGACGGTCGCTTGTCGACGCACTGCGAGACCGGACGCTGCGCAAACCATGATCCGACTGATCACTCCTGCCCGACTCGTTGCGTTCGCGCCCGCGCTGTTCATCGTGGTGTTCGCGTTCGGGGGCGTGGCCTCCGCGCAGACACCGGCCCCGACCACTGTCGCGCCGGCTGCTGCCGCCGCCGTGACGACCACGGCGGCGCCGGCCGCTGGCGCTCCGACGACAGTCGCCCCGGGCGGGACTGCGGCTGCCGCCGCGACAGCCACCCCGGCGACGCCGGTGACCACCGCGGCACCGACCGGTCTCGACACCGGCAACGTCACCAACCGCACGGGGCAGCGCACCGGTGCGACCCCGACGGATGCCGGGACCTACGGGCAGCCGCCGACCACGGTCGATCCCGGGATTCTCGTGTTCGAACAGCCCTTCCAACCGGTTGACGACTCCAACCGGGTGTCGATCACGGTCGGCGACGGGGCCAATCCCAGCCAGAGCGTCCTCATCATCATTCTCCTGACGCTGCTCTCGCTCGCGCCGTCGGTCTTGATCCTCTTGACGAGCTTCACACGAATCGCCATCGTCCTGTCACTCGTGCGCAACGCCCTCGGCCTCCAATCCATCCCGCCGAACCAGGTGATCGTCGGGCTCGCCCTGTTCCTCAGCCTGTTCGTGATGCGACCAACGATCGAGAAGATCAATGCGGATGCGCTGCAGCCGCTCCTGAAGAACGAGATCAGCCAGACCGATGCCTACCGTGCCGCTCTGCAGCCACTACGCGAGTTCATGCTGAAGCAGACCGGAACACGCGAGCTCAAGATGATGATGGCCATCTCCAAGGAGGAGAAGCCGTCCACACCGAAAGACGTGAGCAACGCGACGTTGATCCCGGCCTTCATCCTCTCCGAGCTGCGCATTGCCTTCATCATCGGCTTCGTGATCTTCATCCCGTTCCTGGTGATCGATCTCGTCGTGAGCTCGAGCCTGATGTCGATGGGAATGATGATGCTTCCACCGGTGGTCATCTCACTTCCGTTCAAGCTGCTGCTCTTCGTCCTCCTCGACGGCTGGTCCGTCGTCGTCCGTTCCCTGATTGAGAGTTTCAATTGACTGGAATCCTCGCCCTCTCCGACTCGCAGGTCATCACCATCGTTGTGCAGATGCTGATGGTCACCGCTAAAGTAAGCGCGCCTATCTTGATCACCGCCATGGCTATCGGCTTCGCCACGTCGCTGATCCAGTCGGTCACGCAGTTGCAGGACGCGACCCTCGCGTTCGTGCCGAAGCTGATCGGCGTTGCGCTGGTCATCGTGATGGCGGGGACGTGGATGCTCCACGAACTCGTCACGTATTCACAACAGCTCTTCGCGATGATCCCGTCGCTTCTCAACTAGCGCCTCGTCGCGTCCCGCTCCAGCTCACGATCACCATCTCGGGACATGCGCGTTGAAGTAGCCCTGCCGACCCTCGTGGCGTACCTCCTTGCGATGTCGCGTTGCGTGGCCTGGCTCGTCGTCGCGCCGCCGTTCGGAACCCGACTCATCCCGGTCACGGTCAAGGTCGGACTGGCCGGAGCGCTGACCATTGCCGCCGGCCCACGACTGAACGTCGCGGAGGTGCGGCTCGACACCCTCGGACTCGTCGCCGCAGTGGTGACGCAGGTCCTGGTCGGTCTTTCGCTCGGCTTCTTCGCCCTGCTGCTCCTCAGCGCAATCCAGGCGGCCGGCAACCTGATCGATCTCTTCGCCGGATTCACGATGGCCCAGGTCTATGACCCGATGTCCGGAGCCGGAGCGAGCGTCTTCGGGCGCACGTATCAGATCGTCGGGACCACCATCCTGTTCGTTTCGGGCGGCCACCTCGTGCTGGTCCGTGGATTCCTCCGATCGTTCGAGGCGGTGCCGCTCGACCGGCTCACCTCGGCGAACGCCGAGATGATCACCGCCCATCTCGGTCTCTTCATCGTCGCCGCATGTGAGATCGCCGCGCCGGTTCTCGCCGCGATGTTCCTTGCTGAGGTCGCGCTCGGTCTCTTGACCCGCGCCGCGCCGCAGCTCAACGCACTGCAGCTTGGTATGCCCCTGAAGGCTCTCCTTGCGCTCCTGCTCACGGGCCTCGCTCTTCCGCTCCTGCCCCCGGCCATGGACAACCTTGTTCGCGACGTCGTCCGCGCCGGCCGGATGATCAGCGGGACCTGACCACCGACCGAGACCATGGCGAACGACAAGACCGAAGCCCCCACACCGAAGAAGAAGCGCGACGCCCGCAAGAAGGGGCAGATCGCTCGGTCGACCGACCTGGTCACCTGGCTGCAGGTCTTCGTGGCCACCTACGCAATATCCGCCACGTTTGCACTGAGCGCGAAGACGCTCCGCGAAACCATGGTCGGCGTCGATTCTCTGACGCTGCGCCCTGATGTCAGCTCCGCGGTGAAGCTCCTCGGTGATTCCCTGCAGGGCGGCGTGCTCGCCGTCCTGCCCCTCACGGGTCTTCTTCTGCTCACCGCCCTGGTCACGAACTTTGCCCAAACCGGATTGGCCGTCACGCTGCACAAGCTGAAACCGACCACCGAGCGGATCAACCCGGGAAAGGGAATCAAGCGGATCTTCTCCAAGCAGGGTCTGTGGGAGGCCACGAAGGAAATCGCCCGGGTCGGCGTGCTCGCCGGCGTTGCGTGGGGCCCCATGAGCACCGTGACGTCCCGACTGGTCGCCCGGCACAGCGAGCTTCGCGAGACCATCTCCATCATCGGCGGATCTTGCCTGCATCTCGCGAGGAATGTTGCGACGGCCGGCCTGCTGATCTCGTTCCTCGACTTCGCGGTCCAGAAACGCCGGATCCTGAAGTCGCTCAAGATGACCAAGCAGGAAGTGAAGGACGAGTACCGCCAGAGCGAAGGCGACCCCCAGATGAAGGCCCAGCGGCGGGCACGTGCCGCCGAGATGAGCAAGAACCGCATGCTGGCCGACGTGAAGAAGGCCAGCGCGGTCGTGGTGAACCCGACCCATGTCGCAGTGGCCATCTCCTATGAACGAAACAGCGGTGCGCCGCGGGTGATCGCCAAAGGGACCGGCGATCTCGCCACGAAGATCCGGGCCGAGGCCGAGCGGGCAGGAGTGCCGCTCGTGCGCAATGTCGCCCTGGCCCGTGCATTGCACGCCGTCTGCGAAGTCGGCGAACAGATCCCTGCTGACCTCTATGAGGCCGTCGCCCGCCTCCTTGCCTTCGTCATGTCGGTCGGTCGGCGCACGTCGTTCGGTGGGCCCCTCACGATGTCGGGACCTTCGTATCTCCCGCCTGAACTCGCGCAGCTTGGCGAACCTTCGGCCGATCGGAGATCTGGAGCCAGGAAGGCGCCGAAGCGACGAGGCCAGGGACGGTCACCATCCCTACGACCCGACCCTGCCGTCTCCCGTCAAACGGGAGCGACTTCGGCCGACAGACCTAGCGAGGTCCTGTGAAATCCAACCGAAGCGCGCAACGCGGCGTTCCTGCGGCAGGTGAAGGCCTGTGAAAACCAATCGGAGCGCGCAGGTCGGCGTGCCGGCGGCCATCGTCTCGATCGTCGCGATCATGGTCGTGCCGCTCCCGACGATGGTGCTCGACTTCCTGCTGGTGATCAACCTCGCAGCAGCCGTGATGATCCTTCTGGCGACGATGTTCGTCCAGCGGGCGCTCGACTTCTCGGTGTTCCCCTCGGTTCTGTTGGTGGCCACGCTCTTCCGCCTCGCGCTGAACGTCGCCACCGTGCGACTCGTGCTGCTCCACGGCGATGCCGGGCGGGTGATCGAAGCCTTCGGGCACGTGGTGATCGGTGGGTCCGTCGTCGTCGGTCTCGTGGTGTTCATGATCCTCGTCGTGATCCAGTTCGTCGTCATCACGAATGGTGCTGGTCGCGTCGCCGAGGTAGGCGCCCGATTCACGTTGGATGCCATGCCGGGCAAGCAGATGGCGATCGATGCCGACTTGAACGCCGGAGCGATCACCGAGGACGAGGCGCGTATCCGACGTCGTGAAGTCGGCGCGGAGGCCGACTTCTACGGAGCAATGGACGGTGCGTCGAAGTTCGTCAAGGGTGATGCGATCGCCGCGATCATCATCACCGTCATCAACCTCATCGGCGGGTTCGTGGTCGGAGTCCTGCAGCGGGGGATGACGATCAATGACGCGATCAATCACTACTCGCTGCTCACGGTCGGCGACGGTCTGGTCTCACAGATTCCGGCTCTGCTGATCTCGATCGCCTCGGGTCTCATCGTCACCCGGGCGGCAACGGAGAACGATCTCGGCACCGACCTGCTGCAACAGTTCGGCCGTCATGCGAAGACTGCCAAGATCGCCGCCGGCGCCCTTGTCGCTATCTCGCTGATGCCCGGCCTGCCCAAGCTTCCGTTCTGGGTCGTCGCCGCTGCGCTCTGGGTGGGGGCCTCACGCGCCGCGACGACCCGCTCGGCCGAGAAGGCGGCTGCCACCGAAGCCGATACTCCACCCGTGCGAGCGGACTCCCCGACGGATCTGGTCGGCGACATGCGCATCGAGCCGCTCGAGCTCAACATCGGCTACGGGCTCATGGACCTCGTCGACGCGAATCGTGGAGGTGACCTGCTCGACCGGGTCCGCGCCCTGCGTCGAAAGACCGCAATGGAGCTCGGCATCGTCCTGCCGCCGGTTCGCACGCGCGATTCGATGGCCCTCAGCGGAAACACCTATGAGATCAAGGTCCACGGCGTAGCGGCGGGACGGGGCGACGCTCCTCCCGGGGTGTCGCTTCTTCTCGGCCCGTGCCCTCCGCACATTCCCGGCCAGGCGACGACGGACCCGGTGTTCGGCATGGAAGCGTTCTGGATTCCCGTCGAGTTCGCTTCGCAGGCAGAGCTCTCGGGTTCGACAGTCATCGACCGCGGCTCGGTGATCACGACGCACCTCGCAGAGGTCATCCGGACGAACGCATCGCGTCTGCTCAGCCGACAGGACGTGAAGCTGCTCGTCGACGGAGTCCGGGCTTCGGACCCTGCGGTCACCGAGGAACTCGCCGCGGTGTCGATCTCACTTGCTGAAGTGCAGCGCGTCCTGCAGAGCCTGCTCGAAGAGGGAGTGGCGATCCGCGACCTGATCCGAATCCTCGAAGTCCTGTCGGAACGTGGCCGCGTCACGAAGGACCCGGAGGTCCTGGTCGAAGCCGTTCGAGCTTCGCTCGGTCCGGCCATCTCGGTCCCCCTTGCCGATGATGCGCGACTGAGTGTGATCACGCTCGACCCGCTCGTCGAGCGCACGCTTCTCGAAGGGCTTCGCTCCGGAGAGAATGGGACCTTCCTCACTGGTGACGCGGCGGCCCTGGAGCGCATCGTCGCTTCGATTGCCGCACTCATCGAAGAGGTCGAGAACCGCGGTGTCCGACCGGTGATCGTCTGCAGCGGTCCGTTGCGCCCAGCGATGCGAAAGCTTGTCCGCAGTGCCGCGCCGGATACTCCAGTGCTTGCCTATGCGGAGCTCGGGTCGCGGCTCACCATAGAAACCGTCGGTGTCGTCCAGTCCGACCACCTGGTGCTGACGTGAGCCTTCCCATCGTCCGAACGTGCGCCGTCACCTCTGCACTTCACCGACGTCGGCCGTCAACACCACCACGAGAACAAGCACGAACACCAACACGAGCAGGAACCACGATCGGAGATCGACCATGACAAAGACCCGGAAGTACGAAGGCCAAGATCTCGGCGAACTGCTCGAACGCGTGCGCACCGAACACGGTGCCGACGCCAGGATCGTCGGTGCGAACCGATGCCGCTCTGGCGGGATCGCCGGGTTCTTCGCCGTCGAGAGCTTCGAAGTGATCGTGGAAGTCGCGGACGCGGAGTCGAAAGCCGTTGCGAAACGTCGGACCCGCCGTGTCGAGCGCGCGGCGCAGGCCGACCCGGCCTCGGGAGGCGCCGTTGCAGCGACCGGCGCCGCCTCGATCGGCCGGCGGGGGGTGCGATCCCGAGTGTCTCCGACCACGGCCGGGCGGTCGATGCCTTCAGGCGATGCAGATCCGTCGCCGGCCCTCGCCGCTCTCGTCGCCGCCGCGGATGCTGCCGAGCGCAACGCGTCTCGACCCGGGCGCAGACAAGCGGCGGCGTCGAGCGACGACTTCTCCGTGGTCCTCGACCGGGCGGCCGCTCCGATGGCGCGCGACGGCCGGTTCGACCGGTGGCTCGGCGACGGTGCTTCGGCGGAAGCATCGTCCGGTGATCGATCCGGTGATCGGCCTCCGCGGCGCATCCTCGGACGTCGTACTCGCATTGACCGCAAGCGAAGCTCGACCCGGGCTGTCCGACCGGCCGGTTCCGACGAACACGTTGTCGACATCGCCGCACTCGAACGCGCCGGCCTTGTGCCGTTGATGACTTCGATGCCATCCGCACCGGCTCCGAGGCGGCTCGCGCCCATTCGGCGCGGCGACGAGGTGTCTGCTGCGGTCCTCGCTGATCTTGGGATGCCATCTCGTTGGCTCTCGGAGAAGGTCGACGGGCACACATCGCTCGGGGCGGTTCTCGGCAACGTCACGCCCGCACCCGCAATGATCACGTCAGCGGGAGCGACCATTGCGGTGGTCGGCGAACTCAGCCTCGTCATCGAGGTCGCCCGGGCGCTCTCCGTCGCTCTTCGTCAAGATCCGGGCACCTGCGTGCTGCTCACGACCGCATCTCGTCCGGACGGCTTCCGTGGCGAGCTCGTCACGGTCATCGATGAACTTGCCGACCGACGCGAGCAATGGGCGCGCCGTTCGACCGCGACCGTGGTCGCCGTCGACATCGGATTCGCGTGCCACGACGTCGCCTGGGGTCGCGTCGCTCTCTCGTCGTTGCGCCCGACGATGCGATGGGGTGCCGTTTCGGCGACGCGCAAGGCCGAAGATGTCCGCGCTTGGGCTCGCGGGGTCGGGGGCCTTCACGCGCTCGCAGTCACCGGGATGTCCGAGACGACGACGCCGGCGGCGATCTTCGACGCGGGGGTTCCCGTCGGACGTGTCGATGGCCAGGTGGCGACGCAGGAGCTCTGGCTCCGGCTGCTCAACGATCGCATCGCTGATGCCACGCGGACCCCTGACCTCGTTGCCAACTGATCTTCGGACTCGCATGGCTACTCGCCCGTCCGCCGCTCCCTCCCCGACATCAGGTCCATGACCCCGTTTCTTCGACTCTCCCTGAGCCTTTCCCTGACCCTGTTGGTGTGGGGTCCGAACGCAATCGACGAGTTCGGGAACGGCTCGGTCGACCTCGGGGACCTTGCCCTGCGCTTCGTCGTTACCTTCGCCTTCTTCCGAGCGGCGATATGGGGTGTTGGGCGACTCCTCGACACCTACCGGGCCTCGTTGCCGGTGTCGAAGGACGTGATGCCCGCTGCGCCATCGTCCAGAGCTTCGATCATCGATGCGCGGACGAATCGACGCGCCACGGACTCCGCTGCCGGCGCAAAGGCCGAACCAGACCAACCGGGCCTTCCCGCGGGCCGGTCGCGATAGCTCGCGCCCGCCAATCGGGAAGGGTGCGCCTCGCATTCCCACGGAAGTTCTCGCGATCTCGGCACGACGATGTCGAACGTCGTCGAACTCATCTCATCGATCGCGAGCAATCAGCTCGCCGTGTTGCTCGCTGAGGGGTAGTTGAAGGCTGAAGTATCTGGCGCAAACTGTGCGTACCGGCCGATGATCGTCTCCGAGTCGCCGCCAATCCACGGTGCCAGATATCTTGAGGAATTCGTGAGCAGGAAAGCAGTTTCTTTCCTCGGCGAAATGCCAAGCTCAGTGCTACGTTTCCAGCCATTACCTCTCCACAAGGGCGCCACGTTGCTCACCACTCACTGTCGTACGGCGAAGACAATGGTGCCGACCGGGCTCGCTGACCGATTCGTGCGATGAGCGCCGCAGCGAAGTTGCGCGGTCTTCTGTCGAGCCACGCGGGTCCGAATCGTACGAAGCGCGAAGGTCACGACGGCGAGTTGATGACCATGTCGCGTCTGAACGACCAGAAGACGGCGCTGCTGTACACCGCATCCCATGAAGTGCGCGGGTCCCTCCACGGAATATTCGGACTCGTCGAGCGACTCCGCGACGAGCAGTCTTCACCCGAGACCAAACCGCTCCTCGATTCGCTTGCCGATGCCTGCAGCGGTTTGCGGTCGACCGTGCAGCAGGTGCTCGACGTGGCCCAGTTGGAGAGCCGGGGCATCCAGCCGAGCGTTGCCGTGTTCGACCTGCGGGTGCTTCTGCGTGAAGTCGGCGCGGTGGTCTCGGGGGTTTCCGGACGCGACGTGGCCGTTCGCACATCCATCGACGACGCCTGTTCGGTGTTCCGCTTCGGTGACTGTGGGCGGATCAATCAGATACTCACCAACATCGCCACCAACGGTGCGAAGGCGATGGAGAACGGTGTCCTTTCCATCCACGCGTGCGAACTGGCCGATGGGGTCGTGCGATTCATCGTCCGAGACGAGGGCGATGGGATGCCCCCGTTCGCCCGTTCCCGTTTGATCGCCCAGTCTGCCGACGGAAACGTGTTGCGTCAGGATCGCCGGCAGCGAACGGGTGATCGCCGATCGACGGGCGGGCTCGGATTGCTGATCGCCCGCGAACTGATCGAATCGCTCAACGGGCGGGTGGACGTCAGCGTCGAGAGGAGCGCTGGCACAACGGTGCAGGTCGATCTCCCCCTTCCCGTCCGGGCGAGTTCACCGCAGCCGATCGGCGATCCTGAAGTCGATCTCACGATCAGGCGCGCGCTGATTGTGGACGATGCGCCGGAGGGGTTGCAGTTCCTGGCGCACTCCCTCGGCGCGATCTGCCAGAGCTGTGATGCCACGATCGATTCGGAAGAGGCGCTGGCCCTGGCCCAGAGCGAACCGTACGACCTCGTGATCCTCGACGGGATGATGTCGCCCCACGACGGCGCGGACCTCGCTCGGGCGCTTCGGCTCTTCGAAACGACACGCGACAGCGTCATCATCGTCGCCACCGGGAATGTCGAGACGGTCAGTTCGTCCCGCTACCTCGCGGCCGGTGCTGATCTCGTCCTGGTCAAGCCGTTCTCGAGAATCGAGCTCGTCCGCGCCGTCCGCCGTACCATGGCGCTCCGTTCGGCCGAGGCCGTCGGATTGGTCATCGACCTTCGGCCGACGGATTCGAGTGGGGAGTCGTCGACGTCGAGCCAACCCGCCGCCGTGTTCGCCGCCCCCCTGCAGTTGTTCGATTCCCTCCTTCCGGGAAGGCTCGAAGCGATACGAGACGCCTTCACGAGGTCCGACGCCGGGGCTTTCGCCCGCGCAGTGCACACGCTCGGCTCGCCTGCGGTGGTTCTCGGCGTCGACGGGTTGGGCCGCTACTGCCTGGCGTTGGAGACGATTGTCCGGGCCGTCGGCCTGGAAGGTGTCGCGGTGGGTGCCCTCGACCAACTGACCGTTCTGGCCGCCGCACAGCGTCCCGGCGTCGTGAAAACCGCGTCGTCCTGAACGTTGCCGGGCCGTTGCCGACCTGAGTGCGGTCTCCTCGCCTCGGACTGGCGGTCTGCTCAGGAGATCGTGATGTCGGCCCGGATCCGGTAGCCGACTTCGCGGATTGTCTGTATCAGCCAGCCGGCCCCGATCTGGGCCAGCTTCCGGCGGATGTTCGACATGTGCACTTCCACAAGGTGACTTCCGCCGTGCCACTCCGGGCCCCACACCACTGCCTGCAGATCGCTTCGCGAAACCACGGAATTTGATCGTTTGGCGAGCTCGCGGAATAGGGCGAACTCGGTCCGCGTCAGCTGGGTCGAGTGTCCGCCGATGGTGACGATACGAGCCGGTGAATCGATGCTGAGGGCGGTGTCCGCCGGAAGATCGGCGGGTGATCTGCGAAGTCGTGCGGGTGGCTCCGACTCGGGTACAACGGCGTCGGTCGAGTTGGACCAGTCCGAACGGTTGCCCTGTTGCGTTCTCGCTGCAGCCTCGCTGCTCTGCTTGCGGCGAGCGACGGAACGGATTCGAGCGGCCAGTTCACGCATCGATGCCGGTTTGGTGAGGTAGTCGTCTGCCCCGATGGTGAATCCGACGAGCTTGTCGACTTCGTCTCCGCGGGCGGAGAGGATGATGATGTGAACGTCGCTGATCTCCCTCAGCCGTCGACAGGTCTCGAAACCGTCGATACCGGGGAGACCGAGATCCAGGATCACGGCGATCGGCTTGACGTCGTTGAAGATCTCGAGCGCTCGTTCGCCGTCGATGGCCGTGTCGACAGCAAATCCTTCGGATTCGAGTGACGTCTGCATCAGCAGGGTCACCTCGGGGGCATCATCGACCAGCAGCAGCCGGGGCCTGTCGATTGTCGGGGCACTTGCACTCATCTGGTTCTACTGTCACTGGGAGCGCCTTCGTGAAGACAGACGCAGGTGGACGTTGCTTGCTCGTCCGTGCGGCCCCGGAGATGTTGGTCCATGAGGACTCCATCCAACGTAACGCGTGAATGACGTCGGGCGTCGGATATCGATCACAGAAATAGTTGTTCGGAGGCACGCCGGCTCCGTCCACGGCAGTCAGCCTGGACGCGGCGCCTGGGTTCCGGGAGCGATCCGGCGCTCGTCACCGGGTTTGCCGGCGACGGCTCGCCGTGTGCACCAGGAGCGCTCCGCTGACGGCGAGCGCGAGCCCGACCATGATCAGGGTGCCGAGCTCCGCCCCGGTGAATGCGAGGCGTGACCGGACATCTGTGGCGGGCTTCGGCTGGGCGTTCTTCGCAACAGTGTCGGCCCGACGCGCGGCGCCGGTGGTGGTTGTCGTCGTCGCAGCGACGATGGTTGTCACTGCCCGAGCGGCGACGGTCGACGTCGGCACGGCGGTCGTGATCTGACTTGAGGACGGCACTCTTCCGACGGTTGAGGAAGCGGCGGTCGTGGTGCTCTGCGCAGGTGCCCGGGTCGTTGTGGCGGCGGTCGACGGAGGCACAAGGAACGGGGGGATCGGGCTGATGAGTCCGGCATCGACATGACGGATGTTGGCGAGGGGCGAAACCACGATCACGGAAGTGCGGAACGTCTTGGTGTCGATGTCGGAGTCACCGGTCGGGTCGCCGACCCCGGGTGTCGTGACCTTCAGACCGTTCGTCACGTCGAAGGAGACGATGTAGGAGCGGGCCACGATGTCGTCGAACAGGTAGGTCCCATCCGGATCGCTCACGACGGTAAGGGGCGACCCGTCGCCCGCGAGCACGGGAGTCCCATCGGGGTAGAGGAGACGCACCACCACCGCCGAGATGCCGGGCTCGCCTGGTCCCTGCCGTCCGTCGCCGGAGCTGGTCCCGTCGTTCCAGACGCGCCCGCCGAGGCTGCCCTTCGGAATGAGCCCGGCGTCGACATCGGCGCGATCGAGACCCGAGACGAGGAGAACCTCGGCCGAGTGCGTCACCGGATCGATGTTGGAGTCGATCAGTGCGTTGGCTCCGCCGCCGGTTGGATCACCAGCGGCGAACCCTTGAGGCGAGTGTCCGTAGCGAGGCGGCGGATCGATGACGACCGTGACGCTGCCCGGCGCGACGTTGGCGAAGAGGTAGGTGCCCGACGAATCGGTCGTCGTCGTGGCGATGCGATCGTCGGTGGTGCCGAAGACGCCGTCCGGGCCCGCATGGCGCAGCGTCACCGGGACGTTGTCGACCGGCGGCTCTCCAGCGTCCTGGATGCCATCGAGATCGTCGTCGCGCCAGACGTAGTCGCCGACGCTGATCGGCGTGTAGAGGCCGCCGTCCACGTCGCGGTCATCGGAGCCCGTGGACACCAGATCGATGTTCGCCCTGAGCTCGAACGACGCGGTGGAACCGTTGGCCCGCGCATCGGAGTCGGTCGCCCGGGTTCCTCCGGCAACCGTGGTAGCGGTCGCGACCATGCCGGGCATGGCGAAGGTGACCGTATAGGTCCCGGGTCGCAGCGCGTCGATGAGCCAACCGCCGGCGGACCCGGCCGCGCTCGACGTGGTGGTGCTGCGATTCACCGGGGCGCCGCGGTCGTCGATGCCGACAAGGGTCACGGAGACGCCGTCGATGCCGGGCTCGCTCGGGTCCTGAATGCCATTGCCGTTGAGGTCGTCCCACACCCGGTCCCCGACGGCGACGGGTGCGAGCTCACCGAACCGTCCGACCGGTGTCTGCTCTCCCGGTGCGAGGACAACGCCGCTCACGACGTCGTCGCCGATCGTTCCGTGCACCGATGACGTGTCGAGTCCGTCCATCCAACCTGCGGGCTGGCCCTCGGTCACGGTGTAGCCGGTGGCATCCGACGCAAGGAGGTCGAGAAACGAGTACGTGCCGTCGCTGAGTGTCGTCGCCGTGCGGGTGACGGCGTTGTTCGCCCGGTCCTTGCCCGTCAGCGTGATCGTCACGCCGCCGATACCCGGTTCGCCGCTGTCCTGCACACCGTTGTTGTCGGCGTCGGAGTAGACAATGCCGATGATGGCGCCGAGCGTCTCGCCGAAGTTGACACCCGTGAGGCCAGTTGCCGGGACCGTGAGCGAGCTCAGCGTGTTCGGGGTCGACGATCCGTAGTTGAGCGGCTGGATCTCCTCGACGGTGTAGGTCCCCGGCGCCACGTTCGGGAAGCTGTACGAGCCGTCCCCGAGCGTCGTCGTCCGGGCGACCTCCGCACCGTTCGAGTCCCGTAACACCAGCGTCACGCCGAGCACACCGGGTTCACCGGTGTCGCGCAGACCGTTCGCGGTGAGGCCATCGGCGCCGCGGTCCACGAACACCACACCGGAGATCGTCGTGGTCACGGCCGCCGACGGAACCCGTTCGCCGAACGTGTATCCGCTCGCCTGGGTGTCGAGCGGCAGGCTGATGTCGGCGATCACGTCGTTGCCGACGCCGCCCCCGACCGTGCCGGCGGCGTCCTGTCCGTCGGACCAACCGGAAGGCTGCGTTTCGGTGATCGTGTAGATCCCGGCGGGAAGATCGGTGAAGGCGTATGACCCGTCCGGTGACGTGGCTGTCGTTCGGGTGACGGAACTCCCTGCGGCGGTCGTACCGTTCAACGTGACCGTGACACCACTGATGCCGGGCTCCGCCGGACCGACAACCGAGGTCCGTTCGCCGTTGCCATCGACATCGTCGAACACCGATCCAGCAATCGATGACAGCGTGTCACCGAAGTCGATCTCCGAGATACCGCCGCTTGCCGGTGCGGTGATGGCCTCGGCATTTGTGGAACGCAGCGACGAACCGAATCCGATCGGCTGCACCTCGGTCACGGTGTACGGCGCTCCAGGCGTGAGGCCGGTGAACAGGTAGGTGCCGTCGGCTCCGGTTATCGATGTTCCGATGAGGACTCCCGAGCCGTCGCGCAATTGCACCGCCACCCCGACGATGACGCCGTCGCCGGGTCCTGCACTGGAGTTCCGGTCCCGGTCGAGGAAGACGGTGCCGCGGACGAACACCGTCGTCGGCAGGGTCTCCTGCTCGCCGAAGAGGTGACCAGTCGATACGCCGCCCGGGTTGACTACGATCGCCGTGATGGAGTCGGCGCCCGCAACGCCAGTAGATCCTGCGGTATCGATTCCGTCGCCGTACCCGGCGGGTTGTGTCTCGATGACGCCGTACGTAGCGGCCGGAAGGCCGGTGAACACGAAGGATCCGTCGGGTCCGGTCGTGGTCGACGCAGAGACCGGCACGCCGTTCACGTCGACACCGATGAGGTTCACACTCACACCCCCGATTCCGCGTTCAGTCGACGTCGGAGCCTTCACCCCATCGTTGTTCGCATCGACGTACACGAAACCCGTCACCGAAGCGGTGGTCTCGCCGAAGTTCACGCCGGAGAGTCCGACGGGCGGGATACTAAGTGCGCTCAGTATATTCGGCGTCGACGATCCATAGGCCGGGGGTTGCGCTTCGCTCACCGAGTACGTTCCCGGAGCGAGGTTGGTGAAGGCGTAGAAACCGTCCGGTTTGGTCACCGTGGTCGAAACGGAGGACCCTGTGCTGTCGAGCAGGGTGAGGATGACGCCACCAAGTCCGGCTTCACCTGTGTCGATCGACCCGTTGGCATTCCGGTCGATCCAGACTGATCCTCGAAGCGACGTCGTCGTGCCGGTTGTTCCGGTGGTGAGTCGCTCGCCGAAGTTCTGATTCGACAACCCGCCGAGCGGCACCACTGCGGAAGGAATCGAGTCCGGTGTCGTCGAGGTGTACCCGGATGGTTGGGTCTCGACCACGGAGTAGGTCCCCGGGGCGAGGTTGGTGAAGCGGTATCGGCCATCGGGACCGGTCAGCATGGTGTCGATCACCACGTTCGAGGGGTTTCGAAGGGTGAGGCGCACGCCCGCCAGGCCTGCCTCGCCGCTGTCGATCGTCGCCGACGAGTTGGCGTCGACCCACACCACGCCTTCGAGGAACGCCGTGCCGGCCGGCGTGGGGCGGACCTTCTCGCCGAAGTCGTACCCCGTCCCGACCCCTTCAATGGGAAGCGCGATGGCGGTGATCGCATCGTTACCGAGCGTTCCCGGGTTGGCCGACGGGTTCGGGCCGGTGATCGCGCCGACCGCGTCGAGTCCGTCGAGGTACGCCGCCGGCTGGGTTTCCGAGATGCCGTATGTCCCCGCCAGGAGGTCGTCGAATCGATAGGTCCCGTCCACCGCCGTGTTGGTTGTGCGATTCACTGCGGCGCCGTTCGCGTCGGTGCCGCTGAGGGTCACGATGACGCCGGCGACGGCCACTTCTGCCGGTGTCTGTCTGACGCCGTCGTCATTCGTGTCGACGTAGACCTGGCCGGCGAGTGAAGCGCCGATCTCGCCGAAGTTCACGTTGGCCAAACCCCCGGCCAACACAGTAAGTGAGCTTAGGGTATTCGGCGTTGTCGTTCCGAGCCCGATGGGTTGCGTCTCGACGATTCGGTGCGTCCCCGGACGGAGCCCCGCGAAGGCGTAGGTCCCATCGGGTGCTGTGGTCGTCGTTCCCACGAGGTTGTTCAGTGCGTCGAACAGCGTCAGCGTCACACCGCCGAGGCCGGGTTCGCCGCTGTCGGGTGAAGACCCTGATCGGTTCCTGTCGAGGAACACCGTGCCGGTGAGCGTCGCCCCGGTCACAACGGGACGGAGGAGCTCGCCGAAGTCGTATGCGACGCCCAACGACACAACGCCCGGCGGCAGGACAATTGATCCGATCGCATCCGTCGGAATGAGCGCGCCCGTGCTCGACCCGTTCACCGTGCCGACATGCTCACGTCCGTCGTCGTAGGCACCCGGTTGGGTCTCGGTGACGGTGTACGAACCGGAGGGAACCCCACGAAACACGTACGAGCCGTCCACACCCGTGGTCGTCGTGCGGCTGAGTGCAGCGCCGAGCGCGTCCGTTCCGGTCAGGGTCAGGACGACGCCGGACACTCCTGTCTCGGTCGGGTCCGCGATGCCGTCGTCGTTGGTGTCGATGACGACGCGTCCACCGAGGGACGAGAGCGTCTCACCGAAGTTCTGATCACTTCGGCCGGTCGGCGGGATGTTGAGACTCGCGATCAGGTTGGGTGTCGACGAGCCGTGCGTCGCCTTCTGGGTTTCGCGAATCGAGTAAACACCGGCCGGGAGTGCGGCACCCGTGTTGTTCGTTCCGAGGTTGGTGATCCGGAAGGTGCCGTCGGCTGCGCTGGTGACCGAGGCGACCACGCTGCCGGCGTTGTTCAGCAGCTCGATCGTCCAACCCCCGAGTCCGGTGTCCCCGGCGTCGAGTGAGCCGTTTGCTCCGGCGTCGAGGTAGACGACACCGGAAACGAAGGCACCGGTCGGCGCGGCTTGGCCCTCGGCGAAGTCGTATCCGATTCCGGTCCCTGCTGCGGGCATCGTTATCGCCGTGATGTTGTCGTTGCCGAGCGTCCCCTGAGCGGTGGCGTTGATCGTGCCGAGGCTGTCGATCGCGTCGGTGTACCCGCCCGGCTGGGTCTCGCTCACGGCGTAGGTGCCGGCCAGCAGGTTGATGAACTGGTATGCGCCCGTAGCATCCGTCGAGGTGATCCGGGATACGGGACCGTTGACATCGATTCCGGTGAGCGTGATGGTGACACCGCTGATGCCGGTGCTCTCGGAGACCTGACGCACACCATCGTTCGTCGTGGCCACGTAGACGCGACCGGCAAGCGATCCGGTGGTTTCGCCGAAGTTGATGTTGGTGACACCGTCGAGTGGCACGGTCACCGTGGGGAACACGTTGGGCGTCGACGAGCCGTAGCCGTTCGGTTGGGTTTCGGTGACCGAGTAGGTGCCGGGGACGAGGTTGGTGAAGCTGTAGGTGCCGTCCGGGATCGTCAGCGCAGTGGCGATCACGTTGTTCCCGGCATCGCGAAGGGTGATGCTGACCCCGCCCAGCCCGGTGTCGCCGGAGTCGATTACGCCGTTGCCGGAGGCGTCGATGAACACGCTCCCGGAAAGCGAGGTGGTGTTCTGGCGTTCTCCGAACAGGTAGCTGGAAGCGTCGATTCCCGCACCCATCGCGATAGAGACGATCCGGTCGTCGGCCACCGTTCCTCCTACGGTTCCGGCCGTGTCCTGCCCATCGGCGTACGACGGCGGTTGCGTCTCGACGACGGAGTATGACCCGCTCAGTAGGTCGGTGAACGTCCATGCGCCGGATGCATTGCTCACCGTCGTTCGGCTGACGGTGTTGCCGTTCGCGTCGACGCCCGACAACGTGATGGTCACGCCGGAGATCGCCGTCTCGCCGGCGTTGCGAACACCGTTGTCGTTGGCGTCGACGTAGACGAATCCGGAGATCGTCGAAACTGTGTCACCGAAGTTCTGCGCGGTCACGCCGGTGGCCGCGAGGCCGTTGACGGCGATGGTCGTCGGGTTCTCACTGCGCCCAAGCCCGGCGGGGGTCACCTGGTCGATGCGATAGTCAGCGCCGGCGACGAGGTTGTCGAAGCGGTACGTGCCGTCGTTGCCCGTGGTCGTCCTGGCGATCTCATCGCCGGACGTGTTGCGAAGGACGACGACCACGCCGGCCAGCGGGCTGTCGACTCCCGCATCGCGCACCGAGTCGCGATTTCGATCGAGGTAGACGTTTCCGCTGACCGACGCAGTCGAGCTGATCTCGCCGAAGTCGTAGCCGGTTCCGTTGACACCGACGCCGACCGTGATCGCCGTCACGGAGTCCGTGCCGATGCCGTTCCCGGGACGTGTTCCGCCGAGCGTGCCGATGGCATCGCGACCGTCGCCGTAACCGGTTGGCTGGGTCGGCTCCGTGACCGTGTAGAGGCCCGCAACGAGCCCGTCGATCTTCCAGGTTCCGTCGACCGACGTGTCCGTTGCGAGGTTCACCGAACGACCGTTGACGTCGATGCCGGTCACGCGGATCGTGATGCCGCCGATCGGCTGCTCGCCCGAGTCGTCGATGCCGTCGTTGTCCGCGTCGACGAACACCTGACCGGCCAACGAGGACGTGGTGTCGAAGAAGTCCTGTCCCGAGAGTCCGCCGACGGGGGCCGTCACGCTCAACGTGTTGGGTGAAGAACTCCCGTAACCGGTCGGTTGGGTCTCGATGACGGAGTAGTCACCGACCGGAATACCGGCGAACGAGTAGTTGCCATTGACGTCGGTGGTGGTCGTAACGACCACCAGTCCGCCGCCGTCGCGCAAGGTGATGGTCACACCGGCGACCGTCCCGTTCTCTCCGGTGTCTCTCGTGCCGTTGGTGTTCGGGTCGATGCGAACTGCGCCGCTGATGGAGGTGTACGCGACCGGCACGGGTGGCTTCTCGCCGAACAGATTTCCCGTCGACATCGTGCCCGAGGCGATGGCGATGCTGCTGATCTGATCGTTCGTCGTGGTCGTGCCACCGGCCGTTCCGGCCCGTTCGGCCCCGTCGACGTACGACGCCGGCTGGGTCACCTCCGTCACGACGTAGATGCCCGGCCGCAAGCCGGTGAAGGCGAAGCTGCCGTCGGCCGCGGTCGTCGTGACGCGATTGATGACGTTGCCCAGGTCGTCGGTTCCCGTGAGCGCGATCGAAACGGCGGCGATGCCGGGCTCGCCGACCTGTCGGTTCCCGTCATCGGTGATGTCGACGTAGACGGAACCGGAAACCCCGCCGGCGAGCAGTTCGCCGAAGTTGTTGCGGGCGGAGTTCGTCGAGGAGCCGACGACGATGCCCGTGAGCACATCACGCGAGGGAATCGGGCCGCCGAGCGAACCGCCGGCTGTGCCGACGGTGTCACGACCGTCGAGGTATCCCGACGGCTGTGTCTCGGTGAGCGAGTAGCCGGCAAGGGACGATGCCTCCAGGCCGGTGAACTGGTAATAGCCGTCCGCTCCGGTGTTCGTTGCTCGGGTGGTCGACGTGCCGAACACGTCGACCCCAGTGAGGGTGATCACCGCGCCCACGATCGGGGCTTCGCCGGTGTCACGGATTCCGTCGTTGTCGGCGTCGACGTAGACGTAACCCGAGATGATGGGCAGGTTCACGATGCCGGCGTCGAGGGTGAGGTTCACCTCTCCGGAGCCGAGCGTGGTCGAGCCGGAGATCCCGCTTGTCTTGTTGAGGTCCGAGTCCGTGGTGTTGGGGCCGACGTTCGCCGCAGTCAGCGTGAACCCGGAAGGGGCATCGATGCGGATCCGGTAGATGCCGGGTGCGAGCCCGTCGAAGCGGTAGTTGCCCGAACCGGTGGTGAGTTGCGTGATGGGGTCACCGGCAGCGTCGGCGACCTGAACTCCGGCAGCATCGAGGAGACGGACGCGCACGTTCGCCACGCCGGGTTCGCCGATGTCCTGGACGCCGTTGCCGTTCAGGTCCTCCCACACGCGATCACCGAGGCCGGCCGTCCGGAAGAACCCGGCGTCGACGTCGGTCGGCGACTGTCCGCTCTGCAAGGTGAACGGTGGGGTCGTTCCAGTGATGAGCGACGCATCGGAATTCGTTGCCCCGGAACCTCTGCCGATCGGCGATGGAGTCCAACCCGAAGGTGTGGTGAAGTGGACGCGGTAGGTCCCGGGCACGAGGTTGTCGAACACATAGGTTCCGCCGCCGGATGTGACGGCTGTACGGATCACCGCAGTGCCCTCCACCAACTCGACGGTCACGCCATCGAGGCCGGGTTCCCCGCTGTCCTGTATGCCATTGGCGTTGGTGTCGTCCCACACGCGGTCACCGACCGAGGCGGCGGCGAAGAAGCCGGCGTCGATGTGCGTCGTGGTCACGCCATCGGGCACCCCGAAGACGGCCGTGCGGCCCGTTGCGAGGTCGGCATCGGAGTCGAGTCCGCTCGCCCGTGGCGAGCTCGTCGACGGGGGCGACGGAAGGTAGCCGGAGGGGCGGACGAACTCGACCCGGTAGTCGCCTTCGCGCAGGAGCGCGCCGCTGTTGTCGGGACCGGACCGGGTGAAGGAATACGTGCCGTCCGACGCGGTCGTCACTGTTGCGATGACGGCAGACGAGCTGTTCAGGAGTCGAACGGTCACGCCCCCGACTCCGGTGGTCTCCGTGACTTGACGGGTCCCGTCGGCGTTCGTGTCGTCCCACACCTGGTCGCCGATTACGACGCCGCGGAAGAGGCCGGTGTCGATGGTCGAGTTCGTCTCGTCGGAGATCAGCGAGACCAAGGTCGTCGCGCCGGTAGCATTGGCGTTCGAATCCGTCGACGTGGTCGCTCCACCGCTCGCGACGAACGAATCGGTGAACACGTAGCCCATCGGTGCGGTGACCAGCACGCGATACGTACCCGGTCGGAGGTTCGCGAACGAGTAGTTGCCGTTCGCGTCGGTGGTGGTGGCGTTCACCGGTGAACCGGATGCGTCGAGCACCGGATTGTTGGCGGCGTCGACCAGCCGGACCGTCACTCCGGCGATGCCATCCTCTCCCGCAGTCTGGATGCCGTCGCCGTTCGTGTCGTGCCACACGCGGTCACCGATGGTGGCCGGCCGGATGAGTCCGGTATCGATCGAGGGGTTCGCCTCGTTCGACCGAAGCGTGGTCGAGGGCGATGCCCCGGACGGATTCGCGTCGGAGTCGGTGGTGTCAGTCGCCGTAGAGACGTCGCGGAGGGTGACGACCATTCCGGTCGGCACGGTCACGGTTACCACGTAGACACCGGGCACCACATTGCTGAACTGGTAGACGCCGGTTCCGGATGTCGTCGTGGTCGTGCGAGGAGTGATGAGGACGCCCGACCCCGTTGTCCCGGTCAGCGTGACGGTCGCGCCCGCGACCGGGGGCTCGCCGACGTCCTGCGCTCCGTTCCCATCGGTGTCCTCCCAGACATAGTTCCCGATGGATGCGAACCGGTAGTACCCCGCGTCGACTCCGGTGTTGCTGACCCCGGAGTCGAGGGTGATCACGGGGGTGATTCCGGTGATGACATCGGCGTCGGAGTTCGTCGCCGTAGCACCGAAGCCGGTCGGTGTGGGCTGCCATCCGGCTCCGGTCGGGGCGGTGAACGAGACGCGGTAGTCCGCCGGGCGGAGGTTGGCGATCGACCAGAGTCCCGAACTGTCGGTGGTCGTGGTGACCGGGATGGTGAAGGAGGCCCCGGTGGCGTCGAGCAGCTCCACGGTTGCTCCGGAGATGCCGGGTTCGCCGGAGTCCTGGATGCCATTGGCGTTCAGGTCTTCCCAGACGCGGTCGCCGACCGTGGCGCGCTGGAACATGCCGGCGTCGAGGTTCGTCGTCGCCTGCCCTTCGGTGAGCGTGATGGTGCCGGTTCGCCCGAACGTGGGTCCGGCGGTCGTTGACGCGTCCGAGTCCGTGTCGCTCGACAGGGGAGCGACAGCACTTGCTGTCGTGAACTCCCAGGCGAACGGCAGTCCGAAGGTGACCTGGTAGGCGCCGGGGGCGAGCAGGGCACCGGTGTTGTTGATGCCGGCCCGCGTGAACGTGTAGATCCCCGATGCATTGGTCGTGACTGAACCGGTGACGTCATCGGCCGTGCCGAACGCGCCGTCCAGACCGGCACCGCGCAGAGCTGCAGTCGCTCCGTTCACACCAGCGGTCTCGGAACCGCCTCGTGCTCCGTCTGCATTGGTATCGACCCACACCTGATCGCCGATGCTCACGGGGCGCGCCATGCCGACATCGATCGTCTGTTCCGCCGCCCCCGAGATGAGGGGGATCAACGCGGTCTGGTTGGTGGTGGTGTCGACGTCGGAGTCGGTGGTCGGCGTCGCACCGTTGATGGTGACGAGTGCGGGTGTGAGCTGATACCCCGACGGTCGCGTCACCACAATGACGCGATAGCTGCCGGGCGAGAGGTTGGTGAACGCGTAGGCCCCCGAGCCAGTAGTTGTCTGGTCCGCAATCGAGGTTCCCGAGGCATCGATGGCCCTCACGCCGAGGGCATCGACGAGGCGCAGCACCGCGCCCGCCACGCCGTTCTCTCCTGCGTCGCGAACACCTGAGCCGTTGGTGTCGACCCAGACCAGGTCGCCGATCGATGACGTCCGGTACATGCCGCCGTCGACGGAGTTGTCGGTCTGATCCGAGATGAGCGTCATCGGATCCGAGACACCGGTCGCCCGGACGATGTCGGAGTCCGTGAGATCGGTGGCCGATGTCGAATTGAGGACGGTGAAGGCCCAGCCCGAGGGCTTCACGACGCCGATCCGATAGGTACCGGGAACGACGTTGCCGAAGGTGTAGATGCCGCCGCCGGCGGTCGTCGTCTGAATCGGGAGTCCGGCGTTGAGGACCGGGTTGCCGCTGTTGTCGAGCAGTCGCACGGTGACGCCGTCGACGCCGTCGTCGCCGACGTCACGCACGCCGTTGCCGTTCACGTCTTCCCACACGAGGTCGCCGAGCGTTGCGTACTTGTAGAGACCGGCGTCGATGGTGAGGTCGTTCGTGCCCGAGACGAGGGCGAAGGTCGCCGTGCTGCCCGTCGCCGGGTTGGCGTTGCTGTCGGTCGCTGTGACTCCTGCGCCGGCCGGGCTGAAGTTCCAGCCGGCACCCACCGGAGGCGTGAACCTCACGCGGTAGTCACCCGGCCGGATGTTCGGGATCGTCCAGGCCCCGAACGCGTCGGTCGACGCCGTGATCGGCACTCCGAAGGAAGCACCGGATGCGTCGAGCAACTCGATCCCGACGGCGCTTACCGGAGGTTCGCTGATCTCCTGGATGCCATTGGCGTTCAGGTCCTCCCACACGAAGTCGCCGAGCGTGACCCGCTTCCACACCCCTGCGTCGACATTGATCGTCGCCTCGTTGTCGTTCATCGTGAACGTCGCCGTGACGCCGGTCGTCTCGTTCGCGTCACTGTCGTTGTTCGACGACTTCGGAGCGCCGACAGAAGCCGGCGAGAACTCGTAGGTCGCAGGCAGTGCGAAGGTGAGCCGGTAGTCACCGGGTGGCAGCGGGGAGCCGGTGTTGTTCACCCCGGTCTTCGAGAAGGAGTACGCGCCGCCCCCGGCGGTGGTGGTCGAGCCGGAGAGGTCGTCCGCGGTGCCGAACACTGCGTCGAGACCGGCACCCTCGAGGGTGACCATCGCCCCGCTCACGCCAGCCGTGTCCGCAGCGTCGCGGGTGCCGTTGGAGTTGCGGTCGATCCAGAGGCGGTCGCCGATGGTGATGGCACGGAAGAATCCGGCGTCCACCGTGTTGTTGGTCTCGCCGGGGATCACGCTGACGCTCGAGGAGCGACCGGTCCCCGCCAGCACATCGGAGTCGACCGTGTCGTCGCTCAGACGGTCGCTCGGGCTGAGGGTGTAGCCGATGGGAGGTACGACTCGCACCTGGTACGTGCCCGGTGGGAGTGCGCCGAACGAATACGCCCCGGTCGACGATGTGAGTTGTGAGCCCACGGGGTTCCCGAGCCCGTCGGCAACGGGGCCGCCACCCGCATCGGTGAGGAGGACGTTGGCTCCGGCCAGACCCGGTTCGCCGACGTCCTGGATGCCGTCAGCGTCAGCGTCGAGGAACACGAAGTTGCCGATGACCGCCGGCTCGTACAGGCCGGCATCCACCGTGGTGATGTTCTCGTTGGAGAGCACGACGAATCGCGTCGTCTGGCCGCTGGCGATCAGGGCATCGGAGTCTGTGTCGGAGGTGAGAGGTGTCGCGACGGCCCGAGGCGAGAAGTACAGCCCGGGAGGTCGGGTGAACACGATCTGATAGCCGGTCGCATCCGAAGGCATCAGGGTGTCGATCAGGTACGCCCCGGTGAGCGGGTCGGACGTAGTGACACGGTTGACCGCGTTGCCGAGGATGTCGGTGCCGGACAGCGTGACGGTGACTCCGCCGGGGAGGACCAAACCGTTGTCGCCGGCGTCGCGGACACCGTTGCCGTTCACGTCCTTCCACACCAGATCGCCGACCTTCGAGAGCGGGTAGACGGTCCGTGACCCGGTGGTGTTCGGGGTGATGACGCGGATGTTGGGATTCGAGGGGTTCGTCGGCAGCGTGCGGTACTCGGTGAGCGTGACGGTGTTGGTGAGGCCGGGAGTGAGCAGCGGCGACGGAGTGACCGGAGTGTCGACGGTGGCGGTGTAGCGGACCTTCTTCGAGCTTCCTGGAGCAATCTGATCGATCTGTGCACTTAGCGTCTGGCCGGAGAACGATGCGCTGTCGGGGCCGGCGACCGCCGCGCCGTCGATCAGGATGCTGGCCGGATTCGGCGTCAGGTTGACCGGGACCACGTCGTTCGCCTTGACCTCGAATGCCCGGCCCGTCCCGGTGTTGGCGAGCGTTATCTCGTAGGTGACCACATCACCGGGGAGCACCCCCCGCTGTGGCACGCGCGCCGGCGTTGTCGACGCGATTGCCTTCGCGACGGTGACGTTCGGGACGGTGACGTTGACGGTGGCGTTCGGTGACGTCCTCACGACCGGGATACCACCGATGGTGGGGCGCGAAGAAAAGGCAGCAGTGTTGACGATGTCGAAACCGTCGGTGTTCGCGACGGCATCCGCGACGGCGGCGTCGATGTCGAGTGTCAGCACCGCCGTCTCGCCGACGGTGCTCGTGTTGTCGAACGGGTCCAGAAGGCCGACGTCGATCGAGTTACCGCTGCCGCTCGTGGCGAGGAGGTTTCCGACGGTGATGTCGGTCGCCCCGCGCTCGAGCTTCGCGGTCCACGTGACGTTCGTGAGGTTGCTCGGAACGGCGTCGAGCACGTGCGCGTCGATCAGCTTCGTGCGCGGAAGATCCACCGTGACGCGGTACTTCACCGGGTCGCCGATGCGGACGTCGGGGATGCATCCAGATCCGACACACGTCGGAAGGGTGACCGTCTTCGTCGGGGTCGGGGTGACGACGGTGACCGAAACCGTGTCGTTCAGGACAGCGCTGAGGTTCGATGTCCGGGTCGTGTCGAGGTTCGAGGTCGGGACGTAGGTGAAGGTGCCTGCCGCGGTGTTGATCGGGTTCTGGTAGCTCGTGATGCCTGCCGTGTTGGTCTCGACGGCGCCGGAGTTCACCGTGTCCGGGATGGCCACGCGGTACCGCAGCGTGACCGCGGGGCTGACGGCCGAACTCACGGCAACGGTGGGTACCGTCCAATCGATGTGCGGGAACGGAGCGGCAACGCAGCTACCACCGCCGGTGATCGAGGCGGAGACCACGTCGGCACACGTGATGGCCAGGGGCGTGCTCGGGAGGCGGTCCCAGACCGTCACGGTCTTCGCCGCGATGTCCCCGGTGTTGTGGAGATCGATCCGGTACGTGACGTGGTCGAAGGCCTGTACCGCGATGCCGTCGCCCTGATCCGGCCCAGTCGAACTGAACACGGCGGAGTAGTCACCGGGATAGACGGGGCTGGCGTTGGCCGGACGCTCGACGGTGTCCACGCCCTTGCGGACCTTGGGTAGCGGCATCGACCACACGATGCCGGTGTTCACCCGTTGCGCGAACACCTGTCCGGCGGTGTTGACGGAGGTGAGCTTGAGCAGGTTGTCGGTGAGGTCGCCGGCGGTGGCTGTCTCGGGGTTCACGAGTTCGACGGCGACGGTCACTTCGAACGTCTCGCCGATGTTGTCGATGCTGCCGATCGACCACTCGAGGGTTCCTCCGCCGTCGGTCAGCGAAACGCCGGACACGTCGGGTTCGGGAGAGGCGGCAACCGGAGCGGTGGCGGCCGGAATGGTCACGGTGTTGGCCGCCGTCGTGCGTGCCGACCCGGGGATGTATCGCATCCCGTTCGGCAGGAAGTCCGTCACCTTCACGCTCGACGCGGAGATGTTCACGGGCACGAACGCCCGCAGCTTGAAGCACGCGATGTCGCCGGTGGCGTACCCGCCCGTGCTCGTTGATGTGTAGGCGACTGTTCCCGCTGCGCAGTCGACACCGACGGCACTCGACACGGCCATGGCGTTTGGTAACGAAGACCGGATTGCTGCCTTCTTGTCCAGTTGGACGCTGATCCCCGCAACGCCGGCGCTCGCGTCGTCCTGAATGGACTCGCCTTCAGCCTGGCTACCGAGTTCGTTTCCAGGAGCGGGGTCGCCGGGCGCCTCCTTCTCGATCTGCCCGTTCACGTAGGAGTAGTTGGTGAAGTCGTCGTTGGTGAGGACGGCTTGGCCGTTCTGGTACGTCGGACGGACTCTCGACGTGAACGTCACGACCACGGTTGTGTTCGGAGCCACCGACGCGAGCGCCGGCACGACGGTGGAGTCCCACGTGACGGCGTAGGTTCCGTCGCCACCGAGGGTCACGCTCGCGTGGAACGGTGAGTTCACGACGACAGGAGTCCCGTTCAGGGTGATAACGGGAACGTTCCCGGAGGTGCAGTTGGGGTCTGCGGGGACGGGCATTCCCTCCGGGCAGGTGCCGTTGGGAAGGCGATCGGTGATCGTCATGCCGTTCACGCGTCGGTACTCGCTCGTTCGGGTCGTCAGCGTGCTGGTGATCAAAGCGGCGTGGACAACGCTGCCCGACGCCGACGTGTCCATCGCCAGGTCCTCGGCTTGAAAGGACGCTGATGCGGTGTCGCTGTAGAACGTTCCCGCACCGAGAACCCGGGGGCCGGAGTAGGCGGCTCCTGCGCTGGCCGAGTTCGTGCCTGCCTGTTCTGCGCCATCGGCAAGCGTCGACGGGGCGACCTGCGCCTCCTCCGTCCACGGTCCCGTGTTGTTCCCGAGGTTCGCACCCTGTTGCCCGCTCGCCGGTGTCGGGACGATTCCGGTGAACGGTCGGTTCTCACGCAGGGGGATGCCGGCGCGATAGGTGATCGTCTGGGTCCCACCGGCGGCGAGTTGGGAGCCCGGACCCGACGCTGGGAACGTCCACCGAACCCAGGTGGTGCCGATCGGTGGTGTGAACACGGTGCCTGCCGAGTTCGCCACCGGTGTCGAGCCGTTCATCGTCGTGATCGTCACCGTGGGGCTGCCGAGCGCGCCGACGTAGCCGCACGCGCTCGGGCTGAGACGGGCCGAACCGGTGTACTCGACCGCCCCCGCCGGCGTGTTGTCCGTTGTGGTGCAGCCGAGCAGTTCGAGGTCCGGGGGGAGGAAGTCGTCCACCGTGAAGGCCCCCGTGGGGGCGATCAGGTTGTTCTCGATCGTGAGGGTGAACGACGCCGAATTGGTGTGCACGCCCCGGAGCAGTTCGCCGCCGCCGGACTTTCGCAGTTGGTACGGGATGACGGTGGTGTTCACCGACCCGCTGGTCCCCGAGCCCGGGGCCGTCGACGAGTTCACGGTCCCGTTGGCGAGGAATTTCACCAGTACCCGCGGATCGGTGTTCGAGTACGCCTGACCCGTGGTGGCGAAGACGCTGCCGACCGGATGGGCGACCGGATCCACCGCGACACTGATGCCGATCGACTGGCACACGTTCGTCTGCAGGTCGCTGACGTTGTTCCACACGAGCGTCGTCTGGCCTGCTGCCGGACTGTTCGGGTAGGTCATCGGGGCGGTTGCTGTGCCGCTGGTGCTCACGTAAGACAGGCCGACGGGGAGGACTTGGCGGAACGTCACGTTGTAGGTGTCTGGACCGAAGGGATTGCACGCGCGCAAGGTGTAGGAGACGTTCCCCCCCTGCAGCACCTCGCCCGTACCCCCGAGGACCACGGAGAGCGTCGGTGCCGCTTCGACGCGCATGGCTGGGCCCACGACCAGGCAGGTGAGCAGCACGAGGACAGACGCGACGAGTCTGCGGACGCGTTTGCCCGGCATCTGGGCGCGTGGAGAAGACATGACGGGACAGTCATCGACACGACGGGATCCCCGCTGTAGGTCGGAGGGACCAGGCGGATGGATCGATTGCCCCAGTGACCGGCAGTCGGAGGCCGATGGCCCGGCGATCTCCTGAACCTGGGCAGGTCCCCCATACCTCTTCTTGCGAGAGCGCGGGAATGTTCGTTGGCGCGTCATTCGCGCGACGAGTGGCGCTACCGGGAGATCGGACGCGGTTTGGCCAGGGTCATGCAGAAGAGGGGGCGGATGATGCGCAGTCTCGTCAGGACGCGTTCGACTCGGAGAGCGAACCGCACCCGTTGGCCGACCGACCACCTGGTCACATCGACGTTCTGGGCGTTGCCTTCCAGAAGCGGATACATCAGTGATCCGAAGCGGACCTCGTGGATGATCTCGAAGTGGTGCTCGAGCTCGGGCACCAGCCGATCGGAGTTGCAGGCTTCCGAGGGATCGAATCGCTCCGGCGGGTATTGCAGGAACGCACCCTTCTTTTCGCCCCCGTGCGTCGTGCGCTGTTCGGCGCTGAACAGCACGAGCAGCAGTCGGGCGACGAACGCGTTGCGCCGGGGGATCTGCAGGAAGGGTGGCCCGATCCACTCGTAGAGGAACAGCAGGCCGTCGGGCGCGAGGGCCTGGTTCAACTGGTAGAACGCGTTTGCGAGGTTGTGGATGTGGTGGATGCCGTGCAGGCCGACGACGAAATCCAGCGAGCCGGGGTCGAGGTCAAGACGATTGGCATCGGCCAACACGGGGTGAAACGGAATGTCGGTCATGAGCTCCGACGCCCGTTTGAGTGACTCCCCCGAGAGGTCGATGCCGGTGACGGACTCGTAGCGGACGTTGTCGCGGGTCTCGAAGTAGCCCTTCTCCGCCGCCATGTCGCCACAGACGAGGGCCAGGCCCCGGAGGTTCTTCGACCGTTCGCCGTAGTTGGCGCGGAGCTGACGGTTGATGAGGCCGACGGCGTCCATTGAACGGTCGAATCGCCATGCGTAGTGACGATTGAGCCAGTCCATCGAGAGCCAGGAGACGTCGCGCACCACGTCGACGTCGATGTGATCCCAATGGGCCTCCGGCAGATCATCGATCACCGTCGCCAACGTACCAAAGCGAGTGATGCGTCCATCTCCCTGGCCATCGCCCCGAAGATCAACGGGAACTGCGCCTTGCGTCCGTTGGCGGTGATCAGTGCCGTGGCGGCTACGAACTCGGCCGGCCGGATCTGTCGCTCACGTCGGCGCTGGGTCCGTCTCGGCTGACGGGACCAGGAGCGTCGACGGGGTGCACTGTTCTGACTTAGGGTTCCGCCCGAGGGTGAGCGATGCGTGGATGCGCGCTCCGCGCCTCGGGGCCGGCGCGCCGCTAGGGTCTCGACACCGTGACACTCGCTGACGACGGTCGATTCCCTGAACTTGGTCCGGTGATGGTGAGCGCCGCGGAGCTCGCCGAGATCGTGGCGCGGTTGGGGGAACGCATCGCGGCGGATTACGCCGGGCTGAATCCGCTCATGGTCGGGGTGCTGCGAGGGGCTTTCGTGTTCATGGCGGACCTGGCCCGGGCCATTCCGATGAACGTCGAGGTCGACTTCATGGCGGTATCTTCGTACGGGCACGCGACCGAGTCGAGCGGAGTCGTTCGCATCATCAAGGACCTCGACACCGACATCACCGGCCGTCACGTCATCCTCGTCGACGAGATCGTCGATTCAGGTCTTACGATGAACTACGTACGCCGACTTCTTGCCGATCGAGGAGCATCGAGCGTCGAGGTATGTGCACTTTTGATTCGAGAGTCTTTGTCGCATGTTGACATCTCTACGCTTCGGTACTTTGGGCGCACCATTCCGGCTGACTGGGTCGTCGGATATGGTCTCGATGCCGGGCAGCGGTGGCGCAACCTCCCGGACGTCCACTTCTGGCGAGGCTGAGCCACAGTTCGACCGACGTGCCGGTCCGTAACCGGCACCTCTCGATTGCGGCCGAAGGTCAGCTGGGATTGGAGAAGCTCGGCGAGCAGACCGTGCCCGGCGGTGGAGCGATCGTGTCGACGAGGAAGCGGGCAGTTGCCTCTCGCACGCAGGCGCTCTTCGTCACGGCAACGTGTCCGCCGCCGTTGCGGGTGAGCAGGGGCACGCCGAGGGTGGCCGACAGGCTCTGGGACCAGCGATACGGCGTCGTCAGATCTTGGGTGTTGCCGATGACGAGCGTCGGGGCTGCCGGCTGGGGACCGAGCAGAACCTGGGGGGTCACCGGGGCCGGCCAGTTGATGCACGTGTAGGTGAGCCGGGCATCGCCGCGAAGACCGCTGAAATGCGGTGCCACGACGGGCGTCTGGTCGTAGACGATCTGGTAAGCGCCGACATCACGCGGAAGCAGCCCGTCTCGGCAGTTGATGGCGAAGTTCGTGGCGGTCGAAAAGCGGTCGAGCGGGACGAGACGTTCCGTCGGGTCGTTCGACCGGCTGTCGGCGGCCGTCGGGGTGAAGTTCGCCGGTTGGCCTGAGGCGAGCTCCTGCAGGGCACGTCCGAGAATCGGCCAGCCGTTGCGTGGATACCCGACGAGGTCGGCGACGGTGGAGTCGAAGACTTCCTCGCCGGCGTCGCGGCCGCGTCGCGACGCGCTCACGTATTGGTTGCGAACCGTGTCGTACTTGGCCCGCAGGTCCGTGCCGTCGTTGAAGTTGCAGGGCAGGAGTCGACCCGACGCGCATTCGTCGAGGAACGCAGCGAGCGCGGCCTCCGTCGCTTCCACCGGATCGAGCAGCTGGTTCACGCCGAAGCGGGCGGGATCGACCGCGCTGTCGAGGATCATCGATCGCACGCGGGTCGGAAACAGGGAGCGGTAGACGGCGCCGAGATAGGTGCCGTAGGACATCCCGAGGTAGGAGACCTTCTCCTCGCCGAGTGCAACCCGCACCGCGTCGAGGTCACGGGCCGCAGTCTCCGTGTCGAGGAACTGGAGCCGGTCGCCGTCGGTTCGGTTGCAGATGCGGCCGAACTCGTCGTAGTACGCGGCCAGGCTCCCCGAGCTCTCCGGGGCCAGCAGCCCGACCCCGCATCGCAGCGGAGCACTGCGGGTCGTCCCTCGGGGATCGACCCCGATCACGTCGAACCGTGCGAGCACCTCCGGCGTGAGAAACGTCTGCGCGCTTCGTACGAGGTCATAGGTCGGACCTCCGGGCCCGCCCGGATTGACGAACAGCGTTCCGATCCGCTGGGCGGGGTCGCTGGCCCGTCGACGACTCACGAACATCGACACCCGCTCTCCGGCAGGGTTCTTCGGATCGAGCGGTACCGCGACGTTCGCGCACTCGAAGCTGGTGTCGATACACGGGCCGAATACGGCCGGAGCGGCGACCGGCACGAGCGCGGTGGTGGGCGCGGCCGTCGGGGTGACAGTCGTCGGCGTCGTCTTCGGCTTCGTGGTCGTCTTGGCCTTCGACTTCGTGGTCCGCTTCTTGGTAGCGGCGTCGGCATCGGCCGATGCCAGTCCACCCACCAGCAGAACGATGACGGCAAGGGCAGTTGCGGCGTGGGACCGACGACGGCTCGATCGGACGACCACGGGCTCGACCATTCCCGCACGCTAGGTCGGGCGCCATGAAACCACGATGAGTCCACGCCGAACGCAAGATGAACGGATGCCGACGCGCGGCGTTCGCCTGCCGACCGGCGGCTCGCTCGTCTTATCGTCCGCGGAAGTTCGGCGTGCGCTTCTCGACGAAGGCGAGCATCGCCTCGGTCGTGTCCTTCGATGAACCGATCGTCACGGTCTGGGTCCAGCCTTCGGCCTCCAGCGCTTGATCCATCGTGAGCATGGACCCCTCGTTGAGCAGCTTCTTCGACAGGCGTAGAGCCAGCGGCGGTCCGCCGGCGATCCGTCGTGACCACTCGGTGACGAACGCGTCGAGTTCGGCCTGGGGAACGACACGGTTGACGAGGCCGATCCGCTCGGCCTCGGCAGCGGAGATCACGTCGGCGAAGAACGCCAGTTCCTTGGCCCGGTGCAGGCCGACGAGACGGGGGAGGAGCCAGGTGCCGCCGAAGTCGAGCGCCAGCCCGCGTTTGGCGAAGATCTCGGAGAATCGGGCGCGGTCGCTGGCGACGATGAGATCACAGCCGAGGGCCATGTTGCATCCTGCGCCGACGGCGACGCCGTCGACCTTCGCGATGGTCGGCATGGGCAGACGGTGGAGCGCCATTGCGACCTCCGAAACCTCACGCATGGCGACGAGTTGATGCCGCACCGGGCCGTCCCCGCGAGCGGAAAGGTCGGCGCCGGAACAGAACTCTCCCCCCGCGCCGGTGAGCACCACGCAACGGGCCGTGTCGTCGTCGACGATCCCCCGCAGCACCGTCTTCAGGTCCTGCCACATCTGGGCGTTGATGGCGTTCTTCTTCTCCGGCCGGTTGAGCGTGATCGTCACGATGTCGGCATCAGCGGAGTCGGCTGCACCGTGGGTGAGCGTCAGTGTCTCGAAGTCCATCCGCTGAACCTACGGAACTGCGCACGATTCGGCCAACCGGGGGCGTTGTCGGGCGCGGTTTACATGATGGGCCGGTACCAGAGCGCTTTGCCGGAAAGCCCACGGACCCGGACGAGCAGTGTCGAGTTGATCGAGCCAACGGGGACGGCGGCACAAAGAACGCCGGTCGACGGAACGTTCAAGTCGGCTTTGCGCAGCGAAAGCGCGGAGCCGATCGAACCGTACTGGTCGCACTCGGCTCCACCGTAGAAGCCGTACGCCGCGTCCTTCGCGTCGACGAATTCCCAGTAACCGACGGTCGCCGGGTCGGCCGACGCACCGTCGCCGAGGAAGGTGAGCTCGGCCGAGACGCTGACGAAGCGCACCCCGGAGGGCACCGGCTTCTTGTTCGGCTCGAGGGTGACGTCGGCGGTGGCGTCCGGCTTCGCCGAGAGCACGGTGAACCGATAGCGACTCGGCGGCGTGTCGTAGATCTGAATCTCCCCGGCTTCGCCGATGGCCAGGGGGTTGGCCCGGCTGCCCTTCGGCTGCCACTGCAGCACCTTGCCCACGGTGACGCAGTCGAGGTTCGTTCCGGGGGCCCGCGCTCCTTTGGGGGTGCAGGTCTTTCCGGCGACGGCAGTGACCGGTTTCTTCTTCGTGGGCTTCTTGGCGGCGGCGCCGACGGGCGTGGCGAGTCCGCCGGCCAGGGCGAGGAGGGCGAGTGCCGCGCCGAGCGGCTTGAACCAGCGAATCGACGTGGTCTCCATAGGTTGACGATACGGCAATGGACGGGGTTCGGGAAGTGCCGGACCGCTGCATTTCGGCGGCTTTTCCTCTGCGTGATGTGGATCACAGACACGCCGGAGATACACCCGAATGATGCTTCGTAGGCGTCGCGGTGACGCCCCTCGACAAAGGGAGAGCACATGTACATCCTCACCACCTGGAAGAACCGGCCGATCACGCCGGAGCAGACGAATCGGATGATGGCCATCTGGGGACGGCAGGAGGCCAGCCTGGCCGCCGACGCTTCGAGCGAGCGGGTCTGCTGGTTCATGAACGCCAACGGCACCGGTGGTATCACCATTGTCAAGGTGAAGGACACGGATGCGGCGATCGCCCAAGGGCTCGTGCAGTCCCTCGCCCTTGGGGAGTTCCTCGAACTGCACTCGGAGATCGTCCTCGACCTCGAGAGCGCGATGCCCTCAATCATCAAGGGCGTCGAGGAAGTGAACGCCAAGTAGGCGATTCGCCTGTCACCGCCGCGGGTGGTTGGCGCCGTGTTGTCTGTTTGGCAACGTCGCTTCGGCGCCATCATGGCGCCAACCACCCGCGTAGGCGTGTCGGGTCCTCGTTGGGTTTCGGTCAGAGCTGGTCGGTGTTGAAGGTGTCGCACTGCGTGGGCTCGCCCGACTGGAAGCCCTTCAGGAACCAGCGCTGGCGCTGTTCGGACGATCCATGGGTCCAGGACTCCGGGGTGACCCGTCCCTGCATCTTGCGCTGGATGCGGTCGTCCCCCACTGCTGATGCGGCGTCGAGGCCGAGGCGGATGTCCTCATCGGTCAGCTCGACGATGAGGGGATTCGGGCCGCGGGTGGCGTTGTAGGCCCACACACCGGCGTAGCAGTCGGCTTGAAGCTCGAGACGGACGGAGCTGCTCTTCGGACCTTGGCGGTCTCCGGACTTCTGCACCTGCTCGGACGTGCCGAGCAGGTTCTGCACGTGATGCCCGTACTCGTGGGCAATGACGTAGGCCTCGGCGAACGGGCCGCCCTTGGCGCCGAACCGTGTCTGCAGTTCCTCGTAGAACGACAGGTCGACGTAGACCTGCGAGTCGACCGGGCAGTAGAACGGTCCCACGTCGCCGGTCGCATTGCCGCATCCGGTCTGCGTCTCGCCGGTGAAGAAGTTGGTGACGGCCTTCTTGTACGTGAGGTTTGATCGCGCGAACTCATCGGCCCAGTAGGCCTGCACGCTGTTCACGACGGCGACGTTGCGACAATCCTGTCGACGGTTCGCGTCGGCTCCGGTCTTGCACTCGCTCGCCAGATTGGTGTTACCACCCGAGGTACCCGCAGGAGACGGCGAACCGGCGTCGATACCCGACTGCGTCTGCGACGGGAAGGAACCATCGATACCGCCGTTACCGCCGCCGCTGCACATCTGGAGCGCGACGATCACGATGATGATGAGGCCGAGGCCACCACCTCCGGCCTTGCCGACAGGGAAGCCGCCACCGCCGCCCATGCCCCGACCGAGTCCGCCGAGGCCACCGAGCCCACCGCCACCTCGAGCGCGGCCGCGTTCGTCATCGACCTGCGTCGTGTCGAGTTTGGCGTCGTCATCAAAGCGCATGGGGATCTTCCTTCCGGCCCGCGGGGTCGCAGGGGGAGACTATCGGCCTGGTATCCCGTAGACGGCAGGGCGAAACGGCTGCCCGCCTCCGTCGTCCACCGCGACAACGTCACCGACTCGAATGAGTTCGTTGAGGTGGGCGAGGACGCTTCGTCCGGCGGCTTTCACCAGCCTCGGATCGATACCGACGTACATCGCCGTCACGAGCGACTCGATCGAGGCGTCGCCGGTTCGAAGGATGTCGATGATCTGCTCCGTCCGCCGGGTGCGGTGCCCGATCAGCGCGGCCACGAAGTCCTCGGGATCCGTGATGACCGTGCCGTGCGTCGGCCAGTAGCGGGCGTCGCCGGCACCCTGGAGAAGGCGAAGCGACTCGAGGTAGTTCCGCAGATCTCCGTGAGGCGGCGAGATCACACTCGTCGACCACCCCATGACGTGGTCACCGGTGAACAGGACCTGCTCGTTCGGCGACGCGCCGAACCTGACGCGGAAGCACAGGTGGTTGCTGATGTGACCCGGGGTGTGCACGGCCTCGGCGCGCCACCCGGCGCCCTGGACGAAGTCGCCATGGCGTAGCACGCCGTCCGGCACGAACGCCCGGTCGCCCGACTCCTCGGCGTTCGGAGCGCCTGCGGTCGACGCGTCGCCGTCTGCAGTTTCCTTTGGTGCCGCCGGTTCGACGCGGTCTTCGGCGGGCGGGTGTTCCGGGTGAGGCCCGAACCCGAAGGTGGACGCGTCCGTATGTGCGCGTAGTGGCGCGCATCCGGGCGAGTGATCGGGATGCGTGTGGGTCACCAGCACGTGCGTGATCGTCTCGCCGCGAAGTTGGCGCATGAGCATGGCGATGTGGCGTTCGTCGTTCGGGCCGGGATCGATCACGGCAACGTCGCCCCGGCCGATCACATAGGTCCCCGTCCCCCGGAAGGTGAAGGGCCCGGGGTTCGCGGCGACGATGCGACGGATGCCCGGAGCAACGTCTTCGAGAACGCCGAGCGCCGGGTCGAATCCGGTGATGAAACGGGGCCCGACGATCATGACAGCGCATCCTCGTCCGTCTTCGACCGTCCTGGCCAGTTTGTGATCTTCGGGAGCAGAGCGCCGATGGTACGTGTGCGTATCGAACCGATCCAGACTCCGATCCCGTACGCAGCATCGTCGCAGGCACGAAGCGCGAGGAACACGGGAAGACGGAGGTCCGGGCGCTTCCGACGGTACTCGTGCCAGCCCTGGCCGACGACCCCGGCGACGAGAAGGAGCCGCCAGCGTCGGCTGAAGAACGCACCGAAGGCGGTGATCGGGAACCACGTCCTCGCCGCAGCATCGGCGATCTGCTCCCCAGCGGCGAGGTGGCCACGGAGAGCGAGTCGTCGGGCGTCGCCGGCGCAGAGTTGGGGGAGTCGCGTTCTCAGCCGTTCCGCGGTCCCGAACGCCACGCCGGCGCCGACAACTGCGCCGATCGGATGAGCGAACGCAAGTCCCCAAGCGAGCACGCTCCAGGGAGACAGGACCGCAGGAGGCACGAGTCCAGGGTGTCGTCGATCGAGTTCTCCGGCGGAGGTGCCGTACTGCATCCGCCGCTGCAGAAGCGCCATGAGCGCGATGCGATGGTCGTGGGCGACTGCGGCCGCCGGTTCGTACCGCATCACCGCGCCGGCTGCGTGGAGTCGCCAGAGAAGGTCCACGTCTTCACCCACGTGGAGAGCGGAGTCGAACCCCCCGATCGAACGAAATGCGTCGGTGCGCATCACGAGCGCGGCCGCGGGGACGTAGGCCACCTTGGTCAACGGGGCGATCAGGGAGGGATCCGCGCCGAGGTCGAGGGGACTTCGTACGCGCTCGTATCTTTCGACCGCAGATCCGTCCGGGTCGGCCAGACCGACGATCCGAGGAGCGACGAGGTCGATCCGTAACGCACCGGTCGCGTCGAGGTGAGCGAGGCAGGAGTCGAGCCACCCTTCCTTCGGCACGACATCGCTGTCGAGGAAGGCCACGAGTGGCGCCGTGACGAGCGCCGCGCCGGCGTTGCGGGCAGCGGCCGGACCGAGGGCACGTTCGTTCTTCAGCACCGTGGCTCCGCTCGCGCGTGCGACTTCTCCGCTCCCATCGGTCGATCCGTCGTCAACCACGACCACAGTGATGCCCCGTTCCCGCAGTGGACCTAGGGCCAGGAGCAGTCGCTCAAGAGGCCCCGCCCGGTCGTGGACAGGGATCACGATGGTGACGTCAGCGAGGGAGCGAGTGCCGTCGCCCGTGATGACCGGATGGACGAGGCCGCGTTGGAGGAGCGTGTCGATCAGGCGCGAGGCCGCTCGCCGTCGATCCTGAGGGACCACGGAAAGCACCTGGGCGAGCGTTCCCCCGGCGCCGACCGCGTCCACTACGGCGTCGGCGGGTGGGCGGAGGCGGAGCAGCCGGAGCGGCGAGCCTCCCAGCAGCATCGGCGTTCCGTCGGATCCCCGGATGCGCTGCACCGTAGCGTCGAGACGCAGAAGCGGTTCGACGTGGGACACCTACAGATTCCATCACGGGACGGGCGCTGGGTATGCTCGGTGTGACGTTGAGATCGCCAACTCAGCGTCGTTCCTCGTCGTGCCACTCGGAGAATTCCCCCATGAGCCCAGCAACTGCCGCCGACATCGTTCCTGCCTCATCGGATGTGGTGACCGACGCCGACCTTCTTGACGACTCCGACGAACTCCTCGTGGAAGAGATCTCGATCGACGGGATGTGCGGCGTCTACTAGGTCAAGCAACGCCGGCCGTTCGCATCCGCACGTCACGCTTTCCTGGGTCAGCTCACGTCGTTGGGTCGGCTGCCGTGCGTAGGCGAACAAATCCCGACCGAGCGAACGAAACCCGACCCAGCGAACGAAACCCGACCCAATGTCGCTCGGCTGACCCAGGCTGCATGGCCGCGGCGGTTCCGGTACGGTCGCTGACCGATGCCTGAACGGAATCCACCCTCATCCTCAACGCGGCCGGGCGCGCGCCAGGGAACGCTGGCCTGGCCGATCCGGCGGGCGATGCAGGTCCACCACGACCGCGAGGCCATCGTCGACGGCACCACGCGTCTCACCTACGCCGACTGGGGGCGCCGTGTGCTTGGCCTCGGCGCGGGACTTCGTTCGCTCAGTCTCGGTGCTGGCGACATCGTTGCGCTGGCGGCCCTCAACGGATGGAGGCACCTGAGCTGTTGGGTCGGTATTCCGGCCGCCGGTCTCGTACTCAACGATCTGAACTATCGACTTGCCGCCGCTGAGCTCGTGTTCATCGTCAACGACTCCGAAGCGAAGGCGATCATCGTCGACTCGGCACACGTTGAGCTGGCCCGCACGCTTCGATCACAGTGCCCGTCACTCCGCCATCTCGTGTTCGCCGACGCAGGTGACGTGCCCGAGGGATTCGTCCACTTCGATGATCTGTGCACCTACGAGCCACTCGCCGCTGCGGTGACGGACTGGATCGTCGACGACACGCTCGCGGCGATCTCCTACACGGGCGGCACGACGGGCCTCCCGAAGGGCGTCATGCAGAGTCACGCGAACCTGCTGGCGAACGCCAAGCACATGCAGTACGCCTACGCGTATACCCCGAACGACGCGTACCTGCACGCAGCCCCCATGTTCCATGCCGCCGATGCATCGTGCACGTTTGCCGTCACCTGGGTCGGTGCACGACACCTCATGATCCCGGGCTGGGATCCGCAGCGCTTCATCAACGTCGCGGTGGCAGAGTCCATGACAATCACCCTTCTGGTCCCCACCATGATCAACTCTTTGGTCAATCATCCCGGTGTCGCCGAGGCCGACCTGTCGTCATGGCGCCTCCTCGGCTACGGCGCATCGCCGATGCCGGCGGAGCTGCAGCGCAAAGCGATGTCGACGCTCGGGTGCGGCTTCATGCAGCTCTACGGGATGACCGAGGCGTCGCCCCTGCTCACCGTGTGCTCCGCCGACGACCACGCCCGGGCCAGTGCCGGTGAAGCCGGCTACGTCGCCCGTCTCAAGTCGGCCGGCGCGCCGGTACCCGGTGTGGAATGCGAAGTGAGACGGGAGGACGGCACACCCGCCGACATCGGCGAACCGGGCGAAATCTATGCGCGCGGACCGAACATCATGCTCGGCTACTGGAACCGTCCCGACGAGACGGCGAGGGCACTCGTGAGCGGCTGGTACCGATCCGGGGACGTCGCGTACGCCGACGATCACGGGTACCTCTACATCGTCGACCGGGCCAAGGACATGATCATCTCGGGCGGCGAGAACATCTACACGACCGAAGTGGAGAACGCGCTGTACGCCCACCCGGCCGTGCTCGAAGCGGCGGCCTTCGGCATCCCCGACGACAAATGGGGTGAAGTGGTCCACGCCGAGATCGTCCCGAAGCCTGGCGTCGACGTGAACGCCGACGAGCTGATCGCGCACTGCCGCTCGCTCATCGCCGGTTTCAAGGTGCCGAAATCCATCACCGTGCGCGTCGACGCGCTGCCGAAGTCCGGTGCCGGGAAGATCTTGAAGCGCGACCTTCGTGCCCCGTTCTGGGAAGGTCGCGACCGCTCGGTGAACTGAGGAGGACTGCAGGCTCAGCCGAGCTTGAGGGCGCTGTTGTAGCGGCGCTTGGAGCCAAGGTCCTCGTGGATGCTCCGGGCAATCTTGGCGTAGGCGACCGACGCCTCCGACGTGGGGTCGGCCACGGCGATCGGTTCCCCGATGTCCATCCCGGCGCGGAGCTCCGGAACGAGCGGCACCTGGCCGATCAGCGGAACGCCGAGCGTGTCGGCGAGATCGGCGCCGCCGCCGGACCCGAAGATCTCGTAGCGCTTCCCGTCGTCACCGGTGAACCAGCTCATGTTCTCGATGACCCCGTGGACCTTCATGTTGATCTGGGGGGTGCGGGCCATCGACGCCGACCGTTGGGCGACGCGCTGGGCGGCCGGTTGGGGTGTGGTGACCACGTAGACCTCCGAGCGGGGGAGGTACTGCGCCATCGAGAGCGCCACATCACCCGTGCCCGGCGGCATGTCGATGAGCAGGAAGTCGGGCTCGCCCCAGTACACGTCGACGAGGAACTGCTCCAGTGCTTTGTGGAGCATCGGTCCACGCCAGATGATGGCGCGGTCCTCTTCGACCATGAAGCCGATCGACATCGCCGCGACGCCGTGGCGGACCGGGGGGATGATGAGGCCGTCGACGATCGTGGGGACCTGCTCGATGCCGAGCATCTTGGGAATCGAGAAGCCGTAGACGTCGGCGTCGAGCACACCCACTCGCAGGCCACGCTGGGCAAGCGAAATGGCGACGTTGACGGTGGTCGACGACTTCCCGACGCCCCCTTTGCCCGACGTCATGGCGATGACTCGCGTCTTCGAGCCCGTCTGCATGAACTTCGGCGCCCGGGTCGGTCCGGCCGCATGGCCGTGACCTCCCTGGCCGGCGTTCTCGTGCGACACGTCGTCGGCCGTGAGCCGGGCCCGGAGGAGTGCCCGCTCCTCGTCGGTCATCCACGTGACGTGGACGTCGCCGCGGGCGGCACCGGCGTTGGCCGTGGCCGCTCGGACCATCTCCGCGAGGTCAGCGGCGATCGGGTCGTCTTCCGCCTTGCAGGCGATGACGACCTTGGCGTGGGTGCCGTCCACGTCGACGGAACGAACCATGTCGAGGTCGACGATGCTGCGGCCGATTTCCGGCTCCTGGACATGACGCAGGGCGTCGATGATGGCGGCTTCGAGAGCCGTTCCGCTGAGGGGCATGTCCTCCAAGCTACGGGTCCTTCTGTGCTTCGGTATTCGTGGGCCGTCGAAAGACGGCCGGTCTTCTACGCTGGGGACATGCCTGAGCTGCGAGGTTCGCCCCGCCCGATCCGACTGGGTGCCCGCCCGTCGAAGCGCGCGGCAGCGATCCCGGCGGCCGTCCCGGCCGCGAACGTGGCTCAGGGTCCGAGCGTCGATGAGTTCAATTCGGTCGTCACCGCGGCAACCTCGATGTTCGGCGACCCGACCAGACGGCGGATCTACCTCATCGCCCGCGACGCACCGGGAGGGATCACCTCCGCCGAGGCCGCGGCAGAGGTCGACCTCCATCCGAACGTGGCCCGCCATCATCTCGACAAGCTCGCGGCGGGTGGCTATCTCGACGTCGTTTCCGTTTCCCCGGCCCCCGGCGGCGGCGAACGCAGGAGCGGACGCCCGTCGAAGCGGTACCGCGCGTCGGGAAAACCGATCGACCTCGAGTTCGGCGCTCGGAAGCACGATCTCGTCGTGAGCCTGCTCTCCAAGGCTCTCGATCTGCTGCCGTTCGACGTGGCGTCGAAGATGGCCGAAGACGTCGGTGAGCACTACGGCCGCGAACTTGCCGCCCAGATGAACCCGGGGGATTCGCACCGGTCGATGCGCTCCGCTCTCCACGCTGTGGCCGATGCGCTCACCGCCCATGGGTTCTCCGCCCACACCGAGGCTCGCGAAGAGGGGCTGGCGATCGTCGCCGGACACTGCCCGTTCGGTGAGCTGTCGGAAACCCATCCGGTCATCTGTGCGGTCGACCGGGGGATGGTGCGGGGCATGTTGTCCGCTCTCTACGGCGACGCTGCGCCGTCCACCACGGCATCTCGCCCGCAGGGCGACGACGTCTGCGTCACGACCGTCTGAGCAGCGAAGGCACTGGCCGCCGACCCGGAGTGACGTCGGACACCCAGGGCTCGTTCGGGGTTTTCCCTGACCGATAACGCACCCCACCTGGACGACAATGGACGTCATGTCCCCCAGCATGACCACGCTCGATGCCGCTGCGCGCTGCGTCGATCTTTCGAAGATCTACGGCAAAGGCGAGAGCGAGGTGCGGGCGCTCGACGGCGTGACCATCAGCTTTCCCAAAGGAAAGTTCACGGCGATCATGGGCCCGTCGGGCTCCGGAAAGTCGACGCTCATGCACTGCTGTGCTGGTCTCGACGAGGCCACTTCCGGTCAGGTCTTCGTCGGTGACGTCGAGATCACGACCCTCCCGGAGCGGGCGCTCACGCAGTTGCGGCGCGATCGGCTCGGCTTCATCTTCCAGGCCTACAACCTCGTCCCGACGCTGAACGCCATCGAGAACATCACGCTGCCGATGATGCTGGCCGGGCGCAAGGGCGACCAGGCCTGGATCGACGAGGTGGTGAGCACCGTCGGGCTGGCCAATCGTCTCAAGCACCGGCCGTCGGAACTCTCCGGCGGGCAGCAGCAGCGAGTCGCCGTCGCCCGTGCTCTGGCCAGCCGGCCCGACATCATCTTCGCCGACGAGCCGACCGGCAACCTCGATTCCAAGACCGGTGCCGAGATCCTCTCGTTCATGAAGCGCGCCGCCACCGACATGGGCCAGACCATCGTCATGGTCACCCACGATCCCATCGCTGCGTCCTACACCGACACGGTCCTGTTCCTCGCCGACGGCAAGCTCGACGGCGAGATGAACGAGCCCACTGCGCAACGCGTGCTCGACCGCATGCGCGGCCTCGGTCACTGAGGCGACTCCCGTGCTCCGACTCACCCTCAAGAACCTCTGGGCCTACAAGAAACGTCTGCTCACCAGCGGCCTCAGCATCGTCATCGGCATCTCGTTCCTCGCCGGCTCGTTCGTCTTCACCGACACCCTGAAGGGACTCTTCACCGACCTGTTCAAGTCGTCGGTCGAAGGCGTCGACGCGCAGGTCCGCCAAGAGCGCGCGTTCGGCGACCAGACGGACGGCGGTCCCTACGACAAGGGTCGCGCCGGCCTTCCCGCATCTTTGGCCACCGACATCAACGCGGTTCCGGGCGTATTGTCGGTGGCGCCGTACATCGAGGGGTACGCCCAGCCGATCAACGCCAAGGGCAAGTTGGTGAAGACCGGGAACGCTCCGTCGTTCGGTTACACGTGGGTTGTCGACCGCGAGCTCAGCGCCTACCGGGTGCTCAACGGCCGGGCGCCGAAGACCAACGGTGAGGTCGTCTTCGATCGTGGGCTCATGGTCGAGACCAAAGCGAAGCTGGGCGATACCGTGAAGGTCAACACGCTGGCCGGTGTGAACACCTTCACGCTCGTCGGTGACGCCACGTTCGGCTCGTCGAACAGCGCGTTGGGTGCAAGCGCGGTGTTCTTCGCTCAAGAAGATGCGCAGAAGTATCTGACGCGTCCGGGGTTCGTGCAGTCCTTCCTGGTGCGAGGAGAAGCCGGAGTTTCCGAGGACGCACTCGCCAAATCCATCACGTCGGCGCTCGCCGACGAGAGCTTCGAGAACAAGACCTCCCTCGAGGTGGTCACCGGCAAGAAGCTGGAGGAAGAGCAGCTGTCGTTCGTGAACACGATCTTCGGCTTCATCAACACGTTCTTCACTGCGTTCGCCGTAGTGGCCCTCTTCGTGTCGATCTTCGTGATCTCCAACTCGTTCTCGATCCTCGTCAACCAGCGGACCCGCGAGATGGCGTCGATGCGCATCCTCGGCGCGTCACGGCGGCAGGTGCTCACGACCACGTTCCTCGAGGCACTCGCCGTCGGTCTGATCGCGTCCGCCGTCGGCGTGGGCGCCGGACTCGGCGTGGCCCAGCTCATCCGTTGGCTGTTGAACACCTTCGGTGGCACGCTGCCAAGCTCGGGGTTGGTCCTGAAGCCTCGAACGGTCATCGTCGGCATGCTCGTCGGCACGCTCGTCACGGTGCTGTCGGCGATCCTCCCGGCACTGAAGTCGGCCCGGATCAAGCCACTCGCCGCGCTCCGCGAAACGGCGATCGACAACGCCGGGACCTCGAAGGTGCGGCTCATCTTCGGCGGCGTCCTCACCGCACTCGCCGCACTCGCCACGGGACTCGGTCTGGCCAATTCCGGTTCTGACGGTGCGCTCCGCATCGGTATCGGCGCCGGGATCGCGCTCATTGCCATTGCCCTGCTCGGCCCGGTGCTTGCCAAGCCCGTCGCCGGCGCACTCGGGCGCCCCTGGTTCGGTGTGATCGTCGCCATCTTCGGTGTGGCGCTCGCCGTGTTCGGGGCGATTGGACTCGTGGTTCTCGGAATCCGACAGATCTCTGACGGCGATCTCGAGGTCGGTCGACAGGCGATTGTCGGTGTCATATCCGGTCTCCTCGCGTTCGCCATCGCCCGGCTCATCGGGTGGCGGCGAGACAAGAGAAGTTCTGTGCTCGATGACCGGACCTTCGGCGGAACGACCAAGATCGCCTTCGCCTCTGTGGTGTTTGGTCTCTACAGCTTCAGCGCGTTCCTCTGCGGAGCCGTTCTCGTCGCAGTGTGCGGCTGGTACCTGGTGGCCACCGGTCGTTCCTCGTTCCAGACGTCCGGACAGATCGCCCGCGAGAATGCCATCCGCAACCCCACGCGAACGTCGGCGACCGCGTTGGCTCTTACCATCGGCACGGCGTTGGTCGGCGCTCTCAGCGTCCTTTCTTTCTCGTTGACGGACACCTTCCGCGGTGTGTTCGACGAAACGGTGCTGGCCGACCACGTGGTGGCCAGTGCCGCTTCTGATATCGGCTTTCCGCTTTCCGTCCAAGAGGCGATCGACCGGGTCCCGGGCGTGGAAGCGAGCTCGTCGCTGCAACTCGAGCGGTTCCGGTTCGGTTTTCCGCCACGCGAGCGCGGCATCGGTGGGATCGAAGCAACGGACTTCTCCAAAGTCGTCCGACTCGGGAAGGTCGAAGGCTCCATGGCCGCGCTCGCCAAGTCCGACACCATCGCCGTTGCGAAGTCCACGGCAAAGGATCAGGGTCTGAAACTCGGAGACACGATCAAGGCCAAGTTCGCCAACGGCCGCGACGCAACGTTCGCGATCGTGTCGTTCTACGAGAACGCCGAAGGCCTGGGGAACACGTACTACCTCACGGACAATGCCGCAACGCTCAGCAAGTACGTGGAGAACACCGCCGCCGACCTGGTCTACGTGAAGTCGTCGGCGACCACGAAGTCCGAGAAGAAGGCGTTGGAAGCCGCCGCTGACAAAGCGCTGGCGAAGTATCCGGCGGCCGAGTTCCAGACGAAGAAGAAGTTCGTCGACGGGCAGGTTGGGCAGTTCCAGCAGTTTTTGGCCATCGTGAACGCATTGCTGTTCCTGGCGATCATCATCGCCGTCCTCGGTATTGCCAACACGCTGCGTCTCTCGATCTTCGAACGCACTCGCGAGATCGGTCTGCTTCGCGCCGTCGGGATGAGCCGTGACCAGATGCGATCGTCGATCCGCTGGGAAGCGATCGTTGTCGCGACCTTTGGGGCCGTTGTCGGGGTGGTCTTCGGAAGCCTCTACGGAGCCGCGCTCGTCTCGGTGCTCGGCAAGGACGGGGGACTACTCAAGCTGAGCGTGCCGGTGCAGGTCCTCCTGCCGCTCGCGCTCCTGGCATCGATCGTCGGGCTCTACGCAGCGCGCAAGCCGGCCAGCGACGCGGCCAAGCTGAACATCTTGCAGGCGATCTCCAGCGAGTGAACCCGATGGCCCCGGGTGCGCCGGCGTCAGGCGCCGGCGCCGACGACGAGCGGTTCGTCGCCAGGTGGGATCAGCGATGACAGGCCGACGTTGTTGCGCACGCGGGAGCGCGTCGCGTCGAAGGCGCGAGCCAGCAGCGGCCCGGGTGGGGAACCTTTCGCGTAGAGACGGGAATCGATTCCTTCCTGTTCGCGGGCCTTCGCCCGGGCGAGGGCCCGTTCGGTGACCGAGACGTGCTCGACCCCGTCGACAACCGGTGTCTCCGAACCCGTTGCCTTCGCTCGACCCTGCTCGCGTGCGGTCTCGTACGCCTTGGGCATGTCGTAGGGCGTGGCGTTCTCGAGTGGGAGCTGGGCAACCGCAGCGGCGATCGTCTCGGGAAGTCGGCGAAGTCGTTCGCGTGGCGTCTTCGGCTCATTGAAGCGCCCCACGCCGAAGAGGCGCGGATTGTCCTCGCGGCGGTCGTCGAGCGTCCAGCCTTTGGGGACGGTGACCCGGTCGGCGTGCTCCTTGCACAGGATCGCGACTCCCGGCTGATCGGCGTAGCGGTCGATCACGATCAGACGCGCGCTCGGATCGATCAGGGCCCGAGCGGCACCGCGCTCGGCACAATCAGGCCGCGAACAGGTCGGACGCACGTTCCCAGCGTACAGCGGCGAGTCGTCGCGACGAAGGACGGCCACCTGTTCATCCGGTGGCGGTGACCCGAACCGGACGGCGAACGGCCATGTTCTCCGCGGTGAGGCGTGGCACGGTGATGGCGGCTCGGACCCACAGCACACCGCACCACACTCCGATCGCTCCGAGGATGTGGACCTGCACCAACAACGCAGGTACCTGGGTGAACCATTGCCAGTACCCGATTCCACCCTGGGCCACGATGATCATGGTGAGCACACCGATGCGGCGGCGAAGCTCGACCGCGGCAACCGTTGTCGCCCGCCACACGCGGGCCGCCATCACGATGACGAGGAACAGCGTGAGCCAGACGAGAGCACTGTGCACGCGTACGACGTCGAGCATGGAGAACCCGAAGCGGCGTACCTCGGGATCGCCCCCGTGGGGCCCCGATCCCGTGAGAACGCAGCCGACGAACACCACGCTGAGGGTGCCGATCATCAACGCATTGCCCAGTCGGCGCATCGTTACGTCGACGGCCGACACACGCTCGCGTCCGAGGATCGTGCCGCTGGGGCCGGTTTCCCCGGCCCGGTGGAAGAGCACCGCGCCCGCGGCGAGGCAGGCGATGGCCAGGACGAAGTGCGACATCACGAACTGCGGCTGGAGGTCGAAGATGACGGTCAGCCCGCCGAGGATCGCATTGCTGAACAGACCGAAGCTGACGATGAGACCGAACCGGACCAGGTCGCGGCGGTAGGGACGGCGTACGAGTGCGGTGAGCACTCCGACGGCCGCAGCGAGAAGGCAAAGCCCGGTGACGACCCGGTTGCCGAACTCGATCGCCGCATGTTTGCCGCTCTCGGGAACGATGTTGCCCTCTTTGCACGTCGGCCAGTCGGGGCATCCGAGTCCGGACCCGGTGAGCCGCACCGCCGCGCCCGTCAACATGATGAATCCGAGCAGGACGGCAGACACGAGGGCAATGATGCGGAACGCGCGTGTTGCTATGCGTACGTAACGTCCGAGCACAGCCAACGCAAGGGCAACGACCAGGAGAAGGACGACAAGACCGCTGAAGCCAGAGACAACCGCGCGTACGTTGCGGCTCTGGCCGGCGAGAGCGCCGACGATGCCCTGGCTGATGATGATGCCGGCGACGAGGAAGACGACGATCCGGCGGAACTGCGGTGCCGGCATCGTCGCCAGCGCCCGCACTCGCTGCACGATCGGACCGGGCGCGTCACCGGACAGGGTTGTGTCGTCTCCTGCGCGATCCTCGCGGTCGACGGCGATCGCGGCCGCGTTCCAGCTCTGCCATCGGCCCATCACTCAGTCTCCGCGGTGGCGTTGTTCGCTGAACGGGTCGCCGTACATGTGGTAGCCGTTGCGCTCCCAGAAGCCGGGCTTGTCAGCGGTGAGCAGTTCGATCCCTCGGATCCACTTGGCCGACTTCCACAGGTAGAGGTGAGGCACGAGGGTTCGAAGCGGATACCCGTGGTCGGGTTCGAGCGGCTCGCCCTCGTAGGTGTGCGCGAGGAGCGCGATGTTCGGCTCGAGCACGTCAGCAAGCGGAAGGTTCGTCGTGTAACCGAACTCGCAGTGGAACATCACGTGGGTGGCGTCGTTGCGGATGCCGGCCTCGCGGAGGATCTCGGCGATCGACACTCCCGTCCATGCAGTGTCGAACTTGGACCACTTCGTGACGCAGTGGATGTCCGTCGTGATGGTGATCTGCGGACGCGCCATCAACTCCGCCCACGACAGCGACATGTCCCGGTCGACGGCGCCGCCGATGGTGACGGTGTAGTCGGCCAGGTTCGGGTACTTCGGAACGTCGCCGACGTGCAGCACCGGGAATCGATCGGTCGCGTATTGGCCGGGGGGGAGACGTTTCGGATCGATGCCCTTGGCCTGGAGATCGGCCCGGTTCCGCTGGAAGAAGCTCACGGAGGCAATTCTTCCAGCCCCCGGCTACAACGGAAGTCGCCGAATCTGAGAACGCCCGACCACCGCCTGACCGACGGGCGCAGGCAGCGAGTATCCTGGCCAGACGTGCAACTCGATAACGTCCGGCTCGGTCTCACGTTCGACGACGTCCTCCTCGTCCCTCAGCGTTCCACTGTCCGCAGCCGCCAGAAGGTCTCCGTCGCGACGAATCTGAGTCGCAACGTCGAGATGTCGATTCCGATCCTCGCCGCGAACATGGACACCGTGTGCGAATGGGAGATGGCGCTCGCCATGGGCCGTCTCGGAGGCATCGGGATCATCCATCGGTTCCTGTCGAGTGAGGAGCAGGCCGAGCAGATCGCCAAGGTGAAGTCCGACGGTGTCCTTGTCGGCGCGGCTGTTGGAACGGATCGCGATGCGATTGACCGTGCCCGGGCGATGGTTGAAGCAGGGGCCGACGTTCTGGTGCTCGACATCGCCCACGGGCACAGTGATCACGCCATCGATACCGTTCGCGCGCTGAAGAAAGCGTTTCCGTCGGTCGACGTGATCGCCGGAAACGTCGCCACCCGGATCGGAGCCGAAGACCTCATCGCCGCCGGAGCCGATGCCATCAAGGTCGGCGTCGGTCCGGGCGGCGTGTGCACGACGCGTATCGTCGCCGGCGTCGGTGTTCCCCAACTCACCGCGGTGAACGACTGTGCCGGTCTCGACGTCCCCGTGATCGCCGACGGTGGCATCCGCACGAGCGGTGATATCGCGAAGGCGTTGGCCGCCGGAGCCCAGAGCGTGATGATCGGATCGATGTTCGCCGGGACGACCGAGAGCCCCGGCGAGGTCGAGCAGTCGCCGCATGGTCTCGTGAAGCGGGTGCGGGGGATGGCGTCGTTCGAAGCGCTCGAGCGTCGAGCCCATCGAGAAGGCACGGAGATCGACGAGGAGTACCTGGAACAGCGTGCGCCGGAGGGGGTGGAGGGTACCGTGCCGTATCGAGGTGCTGTCGGGCCACTCGTGTCGAAGTTGCTCGCCGGCGTCCGCAGTTCGATGAGCTACTCCGACGCGTTGACGATCACGGAGTTCCAGGCCAAGGCCCAGTTCGTGCGCATCACCAACGCCGGCCTCACCGAGTCGCACCCGCACGCCACGAGGTAGTCCGTCCGCACCGGAGAGGTTCCGGTAGGTCAGTTCGTTCGCCCGGCGCCGGAACTGGGACCGTTCAGCCGGTCGGCAGCGCTGCGATCCCCTCCCTGCCTGGCGCAGTTGCCCCGGCGCCGGCATCCTCTCGTGATGACGCGACGAGTTGCTTCACGAACGGCGGCGGGTCGAGCGCGTCGAGCGCTTCGAAATCCTTGTTCGCCGCCGTCGGGTCGTCGAGGTCGCGGAGGAGGAGCACACCCCGGAAGGCGCGTGCGTCGGGATAGTTGGGAGCAACCGCAATGGCGTCGTCGAGCCGTGCCTTCGCTCGCACGAGCAGTTCGTCTCGGGTGGGCCCCTCGGCCGACTGCGCCACGATGCGAAGCAACCAGCCTCCATAGGCGATCGCCTCAGGGTTCTGCGGATCGATGGCGAGGACCGCGTCGTAGCTCTTCAGCGAAGCGAGCGGATCACCGGCGAGCTTGTCCTGAGCGTCCTTCAAGAGCTTGCTCACCTCAGCGCTGCGATTTGCGCCGGCCGCGTTGACGGTCCCGGTCAGACCCTGGGTGCCGACACGCTCTCCGGCGAATCGAGCAACGGCGAGACCGGCCCCGAGTGCCGCAGCAATCGTCGCGACGATTGCGGCGGGGGTGCGCCAGCTCGGTACTCTCGACTTGGCGATTCCGACTCGTTCGGCGATTCCGTCGTATGCCTCGGTCCGTCGGCGGATGACGGACGCGGTCCGGGCCACGTAGTCGTCCTTGAGTGCTCGATAGTCGGCGTCGTCGAGGTCGCCCGCGGAGTATTCCGCCTCGAGGTCGGCGAGCGACCGGAGAAGCGTGGCGCGCTCGTCGTCGAGGGAAGCGAGTTCGTCGAGGGCGCGCCCGGTGACCTGGGGGACGGCGGCGTCGTTCACGGCGTCTCCGGCGCGGCAAGCGGCGTCTGTTCGTCCACCAGCGCGGCCTCGACGAGCGCCCGATCGGCCGGCGTCGCCGAGAGCGTCGATCGGCGCGTCCTCGCGAAGATGTTGATCAACACCGCGCCGCCCAAGACGACGACCACGACCGGTGCGATCCAGACGATCGAGCCGATGCCGGTGGCCCGGGGACGGAGGAGTTCACTCGTCCCGAATCGGTCGACGAGGAAGGCTCGGATGTCCTCGTCTTTCTCGCCCGACTCGACCTGGCGGGTGATTTCGGCATAGATCGCCCGAGCTCCCGCCGCCTTCGATGCCCGCACCGACAGGCCCTGACACGTGGGACATCGGATCTCCGACGCGATTCTGTCGGCGCGACTCGTGACGGTCTCGGGCGTCGAGACCCCCCGTCCGAGGAAGAGCACCACGGCCACGAGCGCGAGGGCGCCGACGATGAATGCGTAACTACGACGAGCGCTGCTCACGACGAACGCACCCACGCACGCGTCCCCGTATGGAGATGCGGCAGAACACCTCCCAGCGACGTTGGGAGGTGTTCTGCCCCCATATACGGGGGCAACCTCTCTCCCAACGGTGGTGGCGGGCACCGGTGTTGCGAGCAGTCGAGCGAAGCGAGCAGCGCAGCGCCGGACGAACGCGGGGGCAACCTCTCTCCCAATCGTTTGGCGGTCATTGCGCTTGGAGGGAGGTGAGGATCCGGTTGAGGCCGGCCTGGGTGACTCCGCCGTTCACCTTGGCGACGACGATGCCGTCGGGGCTGACCACATAGGTCTCGGGCGCCTTGAGCACTCCCCAGTCGACGGACGTGCGGTCGGAGTCGACCACCGGCCAGTCGCCACCGCGTTTCGCGAAGAACTTCTTGATGTCCGCCGGGGTGTCCTGGTAGGCGACAGCCAAGAGCACGGCATCGCCGGTCTTCGCGTGCTCCTCGGAGAACGCCTTGAGTTCCGGGTGCTCGATGGCACACGGCGGGCACCATGTGCCGAAGAAGTTCACGACCGCGTACGGGCGCTTCCCGGTCGCGCTTGCGATACCGATGGTCTGCATTCCCGACAACGACACGGGTTTGCCGGTGAGCACGTTCGTCCCCCGGATCTCCGGCGCGGGCTTGCCGAGCAGCGGGCTGCGGCCGAAGCCGTCGCCGCTCGACGAGCGCGTCGCGAGCACGACCACCAGGCCGGCCACGATCACGGCGACGATCGCGGCGATCAGCCGTGCGGAACCGAGCCCCGACCCCCTCCTCGAAGGTCCGTTCATCGCGTGGCTCCGATCATCGATGAGTCGTCGCCGCCCGGCGAGAGCGATGCGGCAGAGGAGCTGATGGCTTCATGCGATCCGTCCGGGACGCTCGTCGGCGATGTGGGTCGGCGACGATGGCCGGGGAAGAGCGCAAGCAGCGTGCCGATACCCATGAGCGCGAGCCCGATCCACAGCCACAGGATCATCGGCTGCACGTAGAAACCGATCACCGCGCTCGCTCCGTCCTCAACTGGGGGCTGGACGAGCGTCACGTAGAGATCACGGACGAACCCTGTTCGCACCGAAGGTGTCGGTACGGATTGCCCGCGTTCGGCGAAACGGGTGATGGCCGGCGAGTCGATGCGTCCACCATCGATACGGACATCGGCGGCGATCTTGCGCACGACGGTTTGCGGATCGCTCTCGGCCGAGGTTCCGCCTGTCGGCTTCACCTTCGTGAACTCCGTACGTACACGTACGAGTTCGACCGTGTGCCCTTTGAACGTCTTGGTCTCCCCGGCCTTCAGCACCAACTCGGTGTTCGACGAGTACGACTGCGAGCATGCGATGGCAACGGCGATCAGGATGACACCGAGATGCACGACCATGCCGCCGTTGGCCCGTCCGAGCACGCCGCGGAGGCGTGAGTCGCCCCGCGATCGCGCTGCTCTCGTGGCAAGGACGAGTTGGCGGACTGCCGAGCCGCCGGCGAACGCGCCGAGGAACAGGGCCAGGAGCGTCTCGATCCCGCGCAGTCCGAACACCACGCACAGCACCAGCACCACGAGCCCGAACGCCAATGGCCATCGGAGCCGGTCGGCGAGCACCTCGCCGGTCGTCTTGCGCCACGGTAGGACGGGTGCGACGGCCATGAGGAACAGCAGCGCGATGCCGATCGGCATGGTCAGCGCGTCGAAGTACGGGGCGCCGACCGAGAGGCGTTCGTTGTTCCATGCCTCGACGAGCAGGGGAAAGATCGTACCGAGCAAGATCACGAACGCGAACGCCGCGAACACCACGTTGTTGGCCAGGAACGCGCCTTCACGCGAGAGCGGCGAATCGATGGTCCCGGTGGAGCGAAGACGATCACCGCGCCAGAAGATCAGGCCGAGCGTGATGGCGACGCAGATCCCGAAGAAGGAAAGGATCCACGGGCCGATCTGCGAGTTCGAGAACGCGTGGACCGAGGAGATCACGCCGGAGCGCGTCAGGAACGTACCGAGGATCGTGAGGCAGAACGTGGCACACAGCAGCGACAGGTTCCACACCCGGAGCAGTCCGCGCCGCTCCTGGACCATGACGGAGTGGAGGTAGGCCGTGCCGGTGATCCATGGCAGCAGCGACGCGTTCTCCACCGCGTCCCAGCCCCAGTAGCCACCCCACCCGAGCACTTCGTAGCTCCACCACGCGCCGAGCCCGATGCCGACGGTGAGAGCTCCCCAGGCGACGAGTGTCCACCGCCGCGTCTCGACCAACCAGCCTTCGCCGAGTCGCCCGGTGATCATGGCGGCCACGGCGAAGGCGAACGGTACGGTGAAGCCGACGTAGCCGAGGTACAGGATCGGCGGATGGATCGCCATCAGCGGGTGGTTGGCGAGCAGCGGATTGGGCCCGCGCCCATCGGCCGCAGGTATGAGCAGCTTCGTGAACGGATTCGCCGGGCCGACCATGAGTGCGAAGAAGAACGTGCAGGTGCCCAGCATCACGGCGGTCGCCCATCCGACCAGAGGGTCGGTTCGGCGGTCGCGGTACTTGCGGTGCACCGCGAACGTCAGTCCGGCGAGGATCAGTCCCCACAGCAGGATCGAGCCTTCCAACGCGCCCCACATACCGGCGACCGTGTAGAGCAGGGGAGTCGATCGTGCGTTGTTGTTGACGACGTAGGCGAGTGAGTAATCGCGGCTGACCAGCGCCCACTGCATCGAGCCCGCCGCAAGCACCGCGCCACCGATCACGATCGGTACGAAACGGTGGCCGGAGGCGACGATCACCGGTCGTCGACGGACGAGCCCGAAGACCAGAAACACGCAGCCGAGCAACGAAGCCGCGAAGGCAGCGGTGACTCCGATGCTCCCGAGGTCGGCCTTCATCGCGTCTCGTCGGCGCCGTGGCGCGAACAGGTCGGAAACGTGTTGCGTCGGCGCGTCATGTCGACTTCCCGACGTAGTCCTTGACACGACCGGAGTTCTTCTCGATGTAGTTCTCGTCGTGCTTCACCATCAGATGATCCGACAGGAACTGCGGAGCGGAGCCCTTCGGCCGAGACGCCTGATCCGGTGCAAAACGTCCTTCGAGAACGACGGCAAGGTTCGGCCGGAACAACTCGGGCGGATCACCGTCGTGCCGAACGGTAACCTGCTTGCCGTTTCCTTCGATCAGGAACTCGACAGACCCGTCGACGGCACGCACGGAGCCATCGACGACGACACCTTCGATCCGGAATCGACGGTCGCCGAGTGTGTCGACCTGTGCGACGGCTTCGTCGGCCGTCCGGAAGTAGGTCGATGCGGTACCCAGACCCTTGACCACGAGGAGGGCGATGGCGGCGAGCAGCACGGCGGCGAAGGCGAGCACGCGTCGGTTGTTTCCGGCCCGGGTGGTGAGCATCACGGCACGACCGCCGACGCCGACCTCGGCGGGGCGATGCCCGACGTGCGTCGATCCGTCGATCGGCAGGGCGTCGGTGCTCTCGTCGTCGGTCCAACCCCCTGCTGGGCTGCGTGCTGGTTCGTTCACCGGTCGTCACCCCGGGCGCGTTGCGCGGCGAGGACCTGAGCAGCGGCCCGTCGGGACTTGACGATGGCCCACGCGGTGTACAACCCGATCGTCCCGAACACCGCGATGTAGCCGGCGGCGACGTATCCCATGCTCAGACCGTCCCGGGCTGCGGTGATGTTGCCGGACCACCGGCTGCTTCGGCTCGCCGCAGGGACACGGCTTCTCCAAGCCCGCCCTGAGCGGCCTCGTCCTCCCAGCGGTTGGTACGCGCACGGACGATCAACAGCGCGCTGAACACCAGCGTGAACCCGACGATCGACAGCAGCATCGTCGACAGCTGAAGGCCCGAGATCGTTCGATCGACACGGGCGAGCGTGCGTCCCTGGTGCAGAGAGCGCCACCAGTCGACGGAGAAGTGGACGATAGGCACGTTGACGGCAGCGAGGAGAACGACGACGGCAGAGCGGCGCGCCCGCTGCTCGACGGTGCCGTCGAGCCGACGAACCGTGAGAGCGCCGAGCGAAAGGAAGAACAGGAGGGTGGTCGAGGTGATCCGTGGATCCCACTGCCACCACGAGTTCCAGGTCGGCCGACCCCAGATCGAGCCGGTGACGAGGGCCAGGAAGGTGAATACCGCGGAGATCTCGATTCCGGCGCCGGCAAGGTGGTCCCACGACATCCTCCGCGTGCGCAGCCAGGCGATGCTGGCGAATGCCGCGACCCCGACGCCGCTGTATGCGGTCCAGGCGGTGGCCGGGTGGAGGTAGATCATGCGGACGTATTCGCCCTGGACGACGTCTGGTCCGGTCACGAAGAGGCCGAGCACCACGACCACAGCGAGTACCACCGCACCTAGCACCGCGCACACGCGGGCGGCGATCTGCGATTTCATCACGGTCTAAGTCTTCCCCAGGTCACAGGTCTTCGAGAACGGCGTCGAAGAGCAGAATGCCCAGAGCGGTGAATGCGACTGCCGCGACGACGAGAAGGCGCACCCACGGCCAGCCGTCGATGCTGCGGTCGTCAAGAGCAGCTCTCGTCGCTTGCGACGCAGCCAGAAGGATCGGGGCGACCAGCGGAAACTCGAGGAGGGGCACGAGGGTGTCACGCGATCGCTGACCACCGGTGAGCGTTGCGTAGATCGTGCCCGTGGTCGCCAGGACGATCGTTGCCGGCACGGCGGTCGCCGCGAGCAAAAGCGGGTTGCGAAGGGTGGCGTCGAAGAGCAGCACCACACCGATGGCGAGTAGGACTTCCAGAACAGCCAGCTGGACGAACACGGCGGCGGACTTGCCCAGGAAGATACCGGCGGGATCCATGCCCGAGAGTCGGAGACCGTCGCGTCCACCGTCGGCCTGCTCGAGTGCAGATGAACGCTGGACGGCGAGTAGTGCGGCGAACAGCGTGGCCAGCCAGAACAGGCCCGCCGAGACGGCCGCCGCCGAGACCGTGTTGGCCGAAGACTCCCCGGGCCCGCGGACAACGAGCTCGTCGAGCCCGAAGGCGAACAGCACGAGTACCATGACGCCGAACGGGGCGATCTGCGTCGTGGTGACCTTCGAGCGTCGCTCGATGCGGAGGTCCTTGGTGAGGACCGTGAGTGCGTCACGGAGCATGGTGGGCGGCGTGGGGTTGGTTGGTGACTGCCGGGTGGGGAGCGTCACGGAGCATGGTGGGCGGCGTGGGGTTGGTTGGTGACTGCCGGGTGGGGAGCGTCACGGAGCATGGTGGGCGG